>NZ_VFIV01000015.1 GCF_019425495.1 Coxiella endosymbiont of Ornithodoros amblus | reverse complement strand
AAATGTAAGGGAAATTATTTTCAACCCAATAATCAATTGCTTCAATTAAAACAAGCCTTTCCATTAATTCCACCTGCTCAGGAAACAAACTCATCGCTTTCCTTCGTGTATGGAGAAATACTTAAAAAATATCGCAAGCTTAAAAGCCATAAATGAGTCCATAGTGGTTAGTGGAGTCAATTTTTGCTCTTTTAAGGAGGAGAGAATACCTTTTAAATTTGGAGCGTTGGTTTGAAATGCAAAAAAGTGGAGAAGTCACCCAAATAGGTTTTTGTTGGGAAAATAGACCCCCATTGGGGGATTATTTAATTTTTTACCTAAAACGAGAGATGAGGTATAGAAATTAGAAATAGATATGTCAGTAATAAAGGTGGAGGAGCCTACGGAAGGTAGTTTTTAAATTAATGGCCAATATTTTCGAGTAAAAGAAAAAACTGAAAAATTATAGGGAGCTTATTCAGTATTTAGAGGAGGTTGCACACACTGGTAATTTCTTGGAACAGAAGAATTAACCTGGGAGAAGGTGAGAACTATTTTAGAGTTTTTGAATGTAAAGAAGAACGGAGGCGAATATCCCTTTAAGGCACTGTATAAAAAAGCGTTATCAGAGTTTAGAGATAGTCTTCAAGAGATTGGAGGACGCACATACCCTGGGGGAACTGCTAAAAAATATCGGTTGTCGGATTAATAAAGCGTTTAAAAAAACGTATGAAAACGACAAAAAGTTAGATCATCAACTTTTGAGTTCGTTGGGAGAAGGTTTGGGAAAAGGGCCTATTTTAGTTTTTCAGCAAGGTTAGGTTCAAAAGACACACTCTCATGTTGCAATAACCATCGTTTAATTTCTAAAAGCTTTCCCTTTGTAGCCCCGCTATAACCCCCTAAATGCGTTGTTGCGATCACACGATGGCAGGGAATGATGATGGGGATAGGATTTTTACGGCAAGCATTGCCGGTGGGCCGAGCTTGTGTGTCTAGTTGTTCAGCTAATTGAGCGTAAGTCCGCGTAGTACCCACTGGGATTGTTCGTAAGGCGTTTAATACCGTTTTTTGGAAAGGGGTGAGGTCAAGCCTTATGGGAATTTCGAAGGGAAATTCAGGGTCAGCAAAATAACACAGCAATTGTTCGACTATTTCTTTGGCAAGGATGGTTTTTGGTTTTGTGAGGAGGCTGTCATCATAAAGATAATCAATACCGAGCAAATGATCGTCCGACGTGCGAACGCCAATTTTTCCTATCGGGGTTGAAACTGTGGCTTGATAACAAATAGCATTCGACATACCAATTAAATTTTTTCTTTAATTTTCGCTTTGCGGCCGCGCAGATTGCGCAAATAATAAAGCTTGGCCCGGCGAACATCCCCGCGGCGATTGACTTTAATCGAGGTGATAAGTGGGCTGTAAAGTTGGAAAACACGCTCTACGCCTTCGCCGTGAGAGACCTTGCGAACTGTAAAGGATGAGTTTAAACTCCGATGACGGAGAGCAATCACAACGCCTTCAAAGGCTTGCAGCCGTTCACGGTTGCCTTCTTTTACTTTCACTTGCACGGTTACGGTATCACCTGCGCGAAAGTGAGGGATTTCTTTACCCTGAGTTTCTTGTGTTTCAAATAGCTGGATGATTTTATTCATGATGACTCCTCAAAAAATTCGTCAAGTAACCGCTGCTCATTTTCAGATAGGGAACGTCTTTTTATCAGATCTTGACGCCTTTGCCAAGTCCTAACAAGTGATTGTTTGAGTCGCCACCGTGAAATCGCTTCGTGATCGCCGTTGAGTAAAATAGAAGGGACCTGACGGCCAGCGATTTTTCTAGGACGAGTGTAATGAGGATAGTCTAAAAATCCGGCAGTAAATGAGTCTTGGGAGGCAGAATCTTTATGACCCAGTACCCCGGGAAGAAGGCGAGTCATGGCATCGATCAAGACCATAGCCGGTAGTTCTCCTCCACTGAGGATATAATCGCCAATAGACCATTCTTCATCGACTTCAGCTTCAATCAAACGCTCGTCGATTCCTTCGTAACGACCGGCGAGTATAATTAATGGGCTCGCGTGCATTTTTTCCTTTACGATTTGTTGCGTTAAAAGTTTCCCTTGAGGCGTGAGGTGAATCACCTTGGAATTTTCACCCAATTGTGCTTTTGCTGCTTTTAAAGCGAGAGCCAACGGTTCAAATTTCATGACCATGCCCGGGCCGCCGCCATAAGGGCGATCATCCGCGGTCCGGCGTGGATCGGTGGTGTAGTCGCGGGGGTTCCAAAAGGAAAGGGTTAGTCGATCTTGTTTAAGCGCACGCCCAATCACCCCCGATTTAAGGGCATCAAACATTTGAGGAAAAAGGGTAATAACGCCGATAATGAGTTTCATACTAGAAGTCCGCGTCCCACTCGACGACAATGATTTTTTTCTCTAAGTGGATTGACTGAATGGTGTATGAAGTATAAGGAATTAGGCGTTCTCGTTCTTTGCTTTTTACGACAAGAACATCGTTGGAGCCTGTTTCAATCAGCGAACCCACCATCCCGAGTTCGATTCCATTGGTATTCACGACCACTAATCCGATTAAGTCCGTCCAGTAATAATCTCCTTCTTTTAGCGCTCTGAGAACGCCGCGCTCGATGGCAATTAGATCGTTAGTATAGTGTTTAGCAGTTTCGGAGTCATCAATGCTTTCTAATTTTACTACTAAGAAAGGTTCGTGCAATTTACCGGCTTGGAGTTTTAGAGGTTGCCACTCATTATTGTGCTGGATTTGCCAAATTGGATAGTTCAGTAAGTTGTCAATTGGATGGGTAAAAGAAACGACTTTTATCCAACCGTGCAGTCCGTAAGGACGGGCTAAGCGGCCGATGATGACTTTGTCGTTTGGTTTCAAGTAACTACCTGAGTTGCAATGGATTGCCTTATTTTTGGCATCCCGCCGCTTGTCAGCGGTGGGATTGACAGAGGCATTTTATTCTTCTTTCCCTTCTGCAGCTTAAGATTCAGCAGGTGGTGCTTCTTTAGTTTCTTCTGCTTTTGGCTCTTCAGTCGCTACCGCTTTCTTTTGAGCTTTCGCTGCTTGTTCTGCTTGGAGACGTTTGAATTCGCCTTTGCGCATTCCGGCTTTTTGAGCTTCTTCAGGAGACTTTTTTATTTTCTTGATCAGATGTTTTACACGCAAGGATGTTTGAGCGCCTTGGTTGAGCCAATGGCTAATACGCTCTTTTTCGAGTTGCAATCGGATATCCTGGCCCCGCGCCATTGGATTATAGTAGCCCACACGCTCGATGAATCGACCATCACGCGGCTTTCGTCTATCAGCGACTACGATGTGATAAAATGGATTCTTTTTATTGCCCCTGCGGGCAAGACGAATGACTACCATGTGAGTACCTGTATTGATTAAAGTGGGGTATTTTATGCGAAATTGGTGAGGACATGCAAGGACTAGTCTGGTCCAATGCAAATGAGTCTGAAAACGGAATAAAAAGGCCATTTGGTCAAGGTCGTTCAAACTGTAGGAGTTATGATCTACATGAACGGCAAGGTATTGATAGCCCGAGCTCTATCCAATCATTCTGGTGGGTACGCAACTCTAAATGAAGTTTTTTTAATGAGGATTTATCATGCAAATTGCTGTAGCTGGTACTCACTTTATAGATAAAAGTACTCTGATTGAAGATTTCATTAAAAAAACATCCCGATTACAAAGCTGAGATTGAACTAATATTACAAGTTACAAGATGAGATGATGGCATTATCGTTAGAACCTAGTCTTGATAACTTGCTAGAGCAGCTTGATTATAGTATTGCATAACTGAATAAACATGCAGATGAACCTAATATTATTTTTGATAGATGCCCGATCGATTTTATCTCTTATGCTATGTGCATAGCAAATCAAGAATCTATTGATATGATGACAGTGAAGTTTCTGAAAGATTTCCTAATGTAAAAGCTGCATTAAATAATTTAGATTTAATTGTATTTTTACCTATTACAAAAGAAAATTTAATAGAATACACTGAGGAAATTCCGTTTATCGTAAAGCAGCAGATAAATTCTTAAAGAGAGATATATAGTGACGATATATGCGATCTGTTTTCCAGGTGAGGTCATCCAAGAATTATTGAAATCTGTGGTGATAGAATTACAAGAATAAAAATTAGTAAAGTTATCTAAGACTAAACAGCCTAAAATTATATGTATTCACTAGCATGGACTCATAGCAAAATAAAGGAAATATTTCCTAACATTTTCTTTGTTAGAGGTATAAATATAACAAATCATGATGATACAGAACTTCAGAATAGCAGAAATATGATTATCATTCGTGATAACGGCAAACTTTCATCTATAAATACTGTTGGGCTGAATGATAAAGGGCTAGCTTTCCTTGATGCCCTAGGAGAAGTCAATAATGTGATTAGAATTGGAGCTTTTCATGGTAAAGATGATGCTTTTTACCTTGATCGTTATCATGCAAAATTGTGGGCATTAAAAGAAATGAGTTATGAGAATAATCGAAATTGCTCAATATTTATTTTTGAAACCTCAAAATATCCAGAAGGAATATTAGACATTGCTCAAAAATGGAATTTTGATCACATGTGACAGTATAAAAACTGGCTGGCTCCAGACACGTTTTTAGCACTGAGACTGCAACATTGTATCAAGAACAACTTTTTAGCTGCAAGCATATAATGTTTGGAAACAAAGATGTAAGTTAGTTCTTTAGATTTTGATCGGTTTAAGACATTAAAATTTCGCCATCTTCTTGGCGCATATGACGAACCTTTATTGAATAATGATTATGAGCTGCTAAAATTTAAATGTATTATAAAAGAATATGGAATTTAAGTTGAACCAACCTACGTATTTGGCTATTTGTGATTAGTATAATTACTGTACAATGATTTTTCGATATAATCTTGCAATGGACTAATCTGCAACAGCTATTGCGGAAACATAATTGAGAAAGGACTTAAAGAAGAGGGTACATAGGAAATACTGGACTAGTGCCGAAACCGCAATTATTTCTTTTTTCTTCTTCCAGAGAAAATACGCCTTGTTCCTAAAAGTAATCGACGATAGGTTGAAAGTTGCTGGCGGCCGCAGTGGCCAGAGCAATGCCGCATTCGGCCTTCTCTAAAGCAATATGGGGATCTCTAGCGTGTTCTTCAATTAATATTTTACAATTATTTCCTGATTTACAGGCGGTATATAGAAGGTTAGTCAATAGGTTTGGATCGCCTACGCCCGCTGTCCTACCTTAGGTAATAAAAATCTGCTATCTCTATGTGACCGCGCTCACAAGCGAAACGGAGTGCTTGATGCCTCCCTCTTGAGTCAACTACGAGAGCGTGCTCAATTAAAAGTTCCACAATATCTGGATAACCTTTCTAGGAAGCGATTTTGAGTGGTGTTTTATCTTCATATTTTTGACTCGGATCAATGTCCGTCTTTTTCAATATCCTTGCCATCTCATCATAGCTTCATCATTAATTTCATGCTGTCTCATTTCTTTCTCTAATTAAATTTCATGCTAGATTCTATTGAAAATCTTCAAAAACCACAAGATTAGAACTTCATTTTTCTTATTTGATCGATTGAGTTATGCTAACGCAATGATTCGCAAGGAGGTCTAATAAATGCGGCGGTTATTCTTCGTTTTATTTCTTTATCTTGTTTTTATGTCGCTTTAGCTGCGTCAGCTTTTTAGCTCATTGCGTTAGGCGTTCATGGTGGGTGGTGATAGTTATTTGGCAGCCCTATTTGGAAGCGATCAATATGTGTCATTAGATGCAGGGACTTTATTAATGGCGTCGAAAAGGCGATTGCGCAGGGCTCCTTTGCTCGTCTTTCCGTAGAAACGAAGGTAAATTTGCGAAAGCCATTGTTGAAAATCATATTCCTATTTATCTCATTTCTCATGCTCATTTCGATCATATCATGGGCTTTGTGATTGCAGCACCGAAAAGAAAAACAGCTCTTATTAGCTTGCGCGGAAACAATGCATGTGCTGTTGAGAAATGTGTTCAATTGGCAGGTTTGGTTTAATTCGGGAAATATTAGAGAAAACGCGGTTGGGATTTCAGCGTTTTGAAGTGCTGCCTTTACGACGATGGGTTTCCCTTCCTCACAGCACCAAACTTGAAGTGAAAGCATTTCCATTAAATCATGGAAACGGCTATCCGTCTACCGCTTTTTTATTGAAGCATAAAAAGATTATTTTCTCTTTTTGGTGATACTGGAGCGGATTCTATTGAACATGACGATAAAATTCAGCAAATATGGCGAGAAATCGCGCCGCTTGTCCGTCGGCATCAATTACATACTATTTTATTAGAATGTTCCTATATGAATGCGCAGCCGAACAATCAATTACTTGGTCATTTGAAACCGGAATTGTTTTTAATGAAATTACACAAGCTGGCTGTGCAAGTGAGCTCACATTCTTTAAATGCATTAAAGGGACTTGTCGTTTTTGTTACTCATATAAAGCTGACTTTAACGATGTCGGATGACCAAGTAGCTAAAATTATTTTTCAGGAATTGCAAAAAGGGAATAACCTTGGCATGCGGTTTATTTTACCTTGGCAAGGGGAGAGATATGTGTTTTAACATTATCTTGCGCGCGAGTGAGGAGGAATTATTTATCTCGCCATTCGGGGGGCAATTGGTTTAATAGATCGTCTGGAATTTTTCCTTGCATCTGTTTAAATCTTTTCATCATTTTGTCACCTTTTATGTGCTTCATTATTTTTTGCATTTGGACGAACTGTTTTAGAAGCTTGTTGACGTCTTGCAATGCAGTGCCTGAGCCTTTGGAAATGCGGCGTTTGCGGGAACCGTTGATTAAAGCAGGTAATCGGCGTTCCTTAAGCGTCATTGATTGAATGATGGCTTGCATCCTCACTAATAATTTATCATCCAAGAAAGCTGAAGCGCCTTTTGGAAACTGGCCCATGCTGGGTAATTTGCCAAGGAGAGATTGCATGCCACCTATTTTTTTCATTTGCTGTAATTGAGTGAGGAAATCATCAAAATCAAAGCGTTTGCCTTTTTGCAATTTCTTAGCGATTTTGCCTGCTTGTTTTTGATCGACTTTGCGTTGGGCCTCTTCAACCAGGCTGACGATATCGCCCATACCTAAAATGCGAGAAGCCATTCGGTTGGGATGGAAAGGTTCAAGTGCGTCAATTTTCTCACCGACGCCGACAAATTTAATCGGCTTTTGGGTGATCATGCGCATGGATAACGCCGCACCACCGCGCGTATCACCGTCTAATTTAGTTAAAATCACGCCCGTGAGAGGAAGTTTGTCGTTGAATGACTTCGCGACATTGGCCGCGTCTTGGCCTATCATACTGTCAACCACTAATAGTATTTCAGTAGGGGTGATGGCATCGCTAATGCTTTTCATTTCCTCCATCAACACATTATCGATATGTAAGCGGCCCGCCGTATCTAAAATTAAAACATCCATAAATTGCTTTTCAGCTTGCTTTAGAGCAGCTTTAGCAATTTCGACCGGCTTTTGATCAGCTTGTGTAGGGAAAAAAGTAGCGTTGATTTGCGACGCTAAAGTTTCTAATTGTTGAATAGCAGCCGGACGATAAACGTCGGCGGAAGCGATCATGACAGATTTTTTTTGAATTTCGAGGAGCCAGCGGGCCAACTTAGCGACGGTAGTGGTTTTACCAGACCCTTGAAGGCCGGCCATTATAATAACGACCGGGGGCTGAACATTGAGATTGATTTCTACCAGCTCATCGCCGAGCAAGTGTGTTAATTCATCTTGAACGACTTTTACAAGGGCCTCGCCGGGGCGCACGTTGCCGATGACCTCCTGTCCCAGCGCTTTTTCTCGGACATGCTCGATAAAATCCTTAATGACATGAAGCGCAACATCCGCTTCTATAAGCGTCGAACGAATATCGTGCAGTGTGGATTGGATATTTTCTTCAGTGAGACGCCCCAGTCCACGAAGTTTATTGATACTCGTTGTTAAGCGATTGGTTAGGTTGTTAATCATAGGTGGGAATTATAGCAATATGTTATGCTTAGTTCTATGAATGTCATTACCTTATCGACGGTCAATATTGTCCTATTGTGCTTTATATTAGCGCTCGTGTTCCCGGGTCGACAGGTCCTTGAAGTCGAGCCGAGTTCGTATGCGTTTGTTCATGTTTTATTGTCTATTGTAACCGCGGGCGTTTTGAGTGTGGCCGGGTTGCAAGCTATTTTACTGGCCATTCAAGAGTGGCTGTTGCGTCATCGTCCTCATGGCGTCTTCATTCAAAAATTACCGCCACTGGTATCCATGGAAAAAATAGTTTTTCAAACCATCGCCGTCGGATTTTTATCATTAAACTTTTTATTGGCGTCGAGTATTTATTTTTTTCACAAAGAAATATGGAACATCCTTTTTTATGGCAGAAAGCTATTTTGGTAGTTTCTGCCTGGGTTATTTTCGCCCTACTACTGATGGGCCGTCATTTTTGTGGGTGGCGGGGGAGTAAAGCTATTTACGGCACTTTGTGCGGCGTATTACTATTAATCTTCGTCTATTTCGGCAGTAAATTATTATTGGAAGGCTTCCATTGACGGTAAATGTCGAATATCTCGGTATTTTGCTCGTTTTATTAATCTTTTTATCCGCCTTTTTTTCGGGCTCAGAAACCGGCATGATGGCGCTTAATCGCTATCGGCTACGTCATTTGGCGCGAAAAGGGCACGTGAAAGCCAAGTGCGTGCTTACGCTTTTGAAGCGTCCCGATCGTTTATTGGGCGTCATTTTAATTGGAAATACGTTTGCAAACATATTAGCTTCTGCGGTTGCTACCGTGATTGCTGTCCATTATCTGGGTGATTTAGGGGTTATTATCTCGACGGTCATTTTAACTTTTCTCATTTTAGTATTTGCGGAAACAACCCCAAAAACATTAGCGGCTCTTTATCCGCAACGAGTAGCATTTCCCGCATCCTTGCCTTTGCAAATTCTATTACGCGTTTTTTATCCATTGGTGTGGTTAGTTAATACGATCGCGAATGCTTTTTTACGTATTTTTGGTGTAAAGGTCTCCGTACAAGGAACTGAAGTGGTAAGTGCGGAAGAGTTGCGCAGTATTGTTCGCGAGGTGACAGGGAAGGGTCTTTCTGGTTACCAACAGATGTTGTTACGCGTTTTAAATTTAGGGCAGATGACGGTTGAAGATGTAATTGTGCCGCGCAATCGAATTCACGGCATTGATATTCGGGATGATTGGCATAAGATCGTCGAGGTGTTATTAACCTCGGAACACAATTATTTGCCAATTTATCGAGAAAATATCGATCGGGTCATTGGATTACTAAACTTGCGTCGTGTAATGCAATTGCTATCCCAACAACAATTAACGAAAGAGAAGCTCGTAAAAGTCGCAGACGAAGTTTATTTTATTCCGGAAGTGACTTTGTTGAATCAACAATTACTCAATTTTCTGAAAAAAAATAAGACGGTCGGATTAGTGGTGGATGAATATGGTGATATTGAAGGATTGGTTACGTTGCGTGATATTTTAGAGGAAATCGTTGGTGAATTCGCGGTGGGAATTGATGGAGCAACGAGTTTAATTCAATTGCAAAAAGAGGGGAGTTATTTGATAGACGCGCGTATTAGCATTCGTGACTTAAACCGCATTATGCAGTGGGATTTACCGATAAAAGGGCCGAAAACCTTGAGTGGGTTGATTATAGAAGATTTGGAAAGTATTCCCATCGTTGGGGTTTGCATTCGTTTGTCAGGCTATCCTATGGAAATCGTCAAAGCGAGTAGAAATGCAGTTCGTCTAGTAAAGGTTTGGCCTAAATTTTAGAGGGTGTTTTTCAGATGGATCGAGGAATGACATTCCTCGAATTGTTGATTGCTTTATCTTTAGTTACTTATTTTTATTTCTCTTACAATGCCGGCTTGGCAGATATTTCTAGCCGAAGCGTGATTGGTCGCGTTGATTAATCGTTTGGCGGCTGCTATCCGTTTTGCTCGCAGCGAAGCCATTGAGCGGCATGGTCTTGTGACGTTCTACGGTAACAGTGACGGTAAATATTGTGATGGTCAATGGAGTGAGGGACAAATCATCCTACTGAGTGGGGTAAAAGCGCCTCTTCGTTATTATGGAAAATGCTCTCGTGACTATACTTAAATTTTACCAGTGGTGGGTTTACCGAAGGCCAACAGGGAACATTTTATCTTTACCCGCCACACAATAGAAAGCTCATGACGTGTTCAGTAGTCACTCGGAGTGGTCGTTTCGTCGTTTGCGGCTGGATCATGCTAAGGTATATTCTTTTTATGAAACAAATTTTGAGTCCGTCATTCCCGCGCAACGGAAATCCAGAGGAAAAAATGATTAACGTTGGCCTCTGAATTTCCGCCTACGTGAGGATGCCGATATTGAGGAGAATACAGTGCCGTTACGAGTTATTTTATTAGGTTTGCCGGGAGCCGGTAAGGGCACTCAAGCAGATTTTATTGCGAAACACTTGGACATTCCAAAGATTTCGACGGGTGATATGTTGCGAGCCACCGTTAAAGGCAAAACACCCTTGGGATTAGAAGTTAAAAAAATAATGGAAAGCGGGGGACTTGTTTCGGATGAAATTATGATTGCTCTGGTAAAAGAACGAGTGAAGCTCCCTGATTGTCACAAGGGTTATTTACTGGATGGATTTCCGCGAACGCTTGCGCAAGCGGATGCGCTGAATGCAGCAGCTATCAAAATCGACTTGGTGATTGAGATTGATGTACCCGAAGAAGAAATTATTGAACGGATGACGGGACGGTTGATTCACCCTGCCTCAGGGCGGACGTACCATCGCCGTTACAATCCTCCAAAAATGGCGGATAAGGATGATGTGAATGGCGAACCGTTGATTCAACGTGCAGACGACCGTGAAGAAACTGTTCGTCATCGTTTAGCGGTTTATCGGAAGCAGACAAGCCCCCTGAGTGATTACTATGCACAATGGGAAAAATCGGGTGATTCACAAGCACCAAAATATTTCTGTATTTCTGGTTTGGGAAGCATGGAAAAAGTGCGTGAGCGGATTTTTCGGGTATTTGAAGCTTAGACCTAGAATGCGAACGTATGTATTTTTGATAATTAGGAGGGTTTTTATGGCCATCACGGAATTAACGCAATCCAATTTCGATAACGTCGTTTCACAGAACGATTTGATCATCATCGATTTTTTAGCTACCTGGTGTGCGCCTTGGTTACCTTTTACAAAGGTTGTTGAAGAGGTTGAAAAGGATTATCCTAGGGAAGGATACAAACAAAAATCCAACGAATAACGGGCTTTTCAGTCGACCTAAGCACTACGCTGTTTTGTGTGGACGGCCTCGTCTTCGACGAGCATTTATCGCTTTTGAAGCGGACTTTTTTTGGACGACCGTGTCCGTGTTTCGTCGCAGATATTTTACGTGGGCGGCCGCTTCCTTTTTTACGAGTAGCTTTTTTACGTCCTCTTTTAGACGACACTCTCGCTTTTTTTGGAAGCAGCTACTTTTCGACCGGCTTCTTTTCGGAGTTTAGCAAGTTTACGGCTTGCATCTTTCTTCACTTTGGTTAGTTTCTTTTGAGTAGTGCGTAATTTCCTACGGGCTTGATCTTGCTCTTTCGAAACTTTTCCAAGTGCTACAGTATTTGCCGAAGTAGACTGCCCTTTTGAACGTCTTCGATAACGATTGGTTTTTCTTTTTTTTTGCTGGCATCTTTTTCCCCCTGATTTCCCTGATTAGCCAATAAAAAACGACGGCCGCATCATTTTACATAAAACATTAAAAAATTTAAAACACTAAGTGCATAAACTGCTAGAGTTTATTTGCAATTCTACTGTGCTGGCTAGAATCGTGCTCTGCTCTCACGTACTTCTATAAATACACTTACACTGCTGGAGGACTGCTGGAGGTCCTCGTAAGTCAATGAATTTTCACTTAGCCTAGTGAATTTCTGGATTTAATCCTCATTTTCATTCCAATCCTGCTACCGGAGATCTATAAATCGTAGGAAAATTGAGATTTTTAATAGTAAATTCGCCTGAAAATGATAAAATTTTGCTGTTTTTGTTTTAAGGACGAAGTTTTAATTTTGATGTGGAGTTCGATGATTTACGCAAATGAATTGGGAGTCATTGGAGATTGGCAGACCATCGATCATCAAACAAATCAGCCCTCCAGTATGATCCATATTTGGAAGTGGAAGAGCAGATTTTATGGAAAAGTCGCTAAAATCTTTTCGGAAAACGGCTATAAAGTTACGGATCGCTACTGGGCTTGTAAAGGAAAATTTTTGGGTAAACGTATTCTAGATTCTAGGGATGACGATATTAGCTGATTTTGTCGCAGCGAACTCGAATGAATATAACGATGGACGGATTTTGGACTCCACCTCAGGAGCAATTTACCATTGTCATATGACGCTAATCGACGGTTGGCGCCAATTATAAATGTTAGGGGTTATTGGTTTGCCATGGATAGGGCGTAGTGATGTTTGGCGTTGTTTACATCCTTAGAAACGGCTCAAATTGATGGCGAGATTTGCATGTTTGAATATGACATTATTTTTTCTATTTTCCTCATCTTTGTCGGAGCAGCTGTCCTTTCGACTTTTGCTTTGATGACTCGCCAATCGATGCTGGTTGCCTACATGCTATTGGGCATTTTGTTAGGACCCTGGGGATTAAAGCTCATCGCTAATATCGATATGCTTCGTACTGTCAGCGATGTTGGTATTATCTTCTTGTTATTTCTTTTAGGACTGAACTTGCCTCCCCAAAAGTTAATAACTATGTTTACGAAAATTAAATGGGTGGCACTGATTAGTTCAATTGTTTTCGCAGCCACAGGTTACGGGATCGCCTATTTTTTTAATTATCCGGTAGTCGAATGCCTGGTTATCGGCGGCGCCATGATGTTTTCCAGCACGATTATTGGCATCAAGTTGCTGCCCACAACTATCCTGCATCATCAGCATACGGGTGAGGTCATGATTAGTGTGTTGTTACTGCAGGATTTGATTGCCATTGCGGTTTTATTTTTACTGCATGGGGCGGGAAGACATGGAAAGATTCTGGTCGATATCGCGCTCGTTTTATTAGGTTTTCCCGCTGTTTTGATTTTCGCTTATTTGTTTGATCGGTTTGTTTTATTTCCCCTGTTTTCTAAATTCAATCGTATAAAGGAATACCTCTTTTTATTAGCTATCGCATGGTGTTTGGGCATGGCGCAATTGGCTGCTTCATTAGGGTTATCTGGAGAAGTTGGTGCTTTTATTGCTGGAGTCAGCCTTGCATCGAGACCGGTTTCAGTTTATATATCCGAAAGTTTAAAACCGGTGCGGGATTTCTTTTTAGTTCTGTTTTTCTTTTCGGTGGGGGCCACGTTTGACCTTCAGTTTTTACCGGGCGTCATTATTCCCGCCCTAATTTTACTTGTGTTATTAATGGCTATAAAGCCTGTGATTTACCGATTGTTATTACGATGTGTGGGTGAGTCTAAACAAGTATCATGGGAAGTGGGGATACGATTAGCACAAATTAGTGAGTTTTCCCTGATTATTGCTTATATGGCCTTGAGTAATCATTTAATTGCTAATAAAGCTACTTCGCTGATTGAAACCATAACAATATTATCCTTTATCGTTTCTTCTTATTGGGTAGTGATGAAATACCCAACTCCCCTAGCCACTTCTGATCGCTTGCGACGAGATTGATTTCGGCATTTGCTATAGGTCAAAAGATAAGCGAAAATGGACGCGGCTAAGTGTTTACGATGAGGACAAATTGTCATGGCTTTGACCGTTGTTTTATTGTGCTTGGTTATTCAGCGATGGTTACATTTTGATAGATATACCAGGCAATACAATTGGTTTGAACCCTATTACCAATGGTTGAAGGCACGTTTTGGTCGAACTTTACATTGGAACGGGTTTGGCGGGGTGGCGATCATTATTCTCCCGGTCGTGTTTACCTATATATTACTTGCTCTTTTCATTTGCCGTACGTTGACCATTGTAGGATACTATTTTTTAACCGTTGCTGTGTTATGGTATTGCATGGATATGCGCTCCCTTGCTGAATCCCAAAGTGAAGCGGTAGTGCAGAAGGTGCTGATTCATGTTTATGAGCGTGTTTTTGCTTTGATTTTTTGGTTATTGATCTTAGGCTCAACTGGTGTCGTTCTTTATACGTTAGTCATAACATTACGGCAATTTTTAGAAAAATGTCCCGTGGAGAACAGTGAAGAAGGAACAAGGCTGCTTTCAGCGGTCGCTATCGTTCAAGACGTGTTAGATTGGCTTCCATTGCGGTTGATCGGTATTACCTTCGCCCTTGGCGGCCATTTTTCTCCAACCTTCGCCTTATGGCGGCCAAAAGTATTAACTGGAATTGATAAGACGCCACACCTAGCGGCAGCCTGTGGTTTGACCGCATTAGATATGAATAAAGAAACGAAACTTTTATCTTTAGAAGAATTAAAAAGTCTTGATGGATTGATTAGTCGTGCTTTATGGATATGGCTTGTTGTAATTGCGCTGTTTACAATTGGGCGATGGATTAGTTAGATTAAGGCCCCTTAAGTGTTGCTTCAAGAATAGGTAATTAAGCTATGGTTGCGAAAAACATTAACCTTCAAGATATTGACCCTGTTGAAACTCAGGAATGGAAGGGAGCGCTTGATTCCGTTGTTGAATACGAAAACGTGGACCGTGCTGGGTTCATTTTAGAAAAATTGTTAGCACATGCCCGAAAAGTTGGTGTTTCAGTTCCGACTGGCATTCACACTCCTTATCTGAATACTATTCCTACCGAGACAGAAGCTCAACTAGCGGATGATGAAATTAAAGTAATGCAACGCTTAACGAATTACTTGCGTTGGAATGCCTTGGCAATGGTGATGCGAGTGGGCCGTAAAAAAGCGGGGTTGGGTGGGCATCTTTCTAGTTACGCGTCGATGGCGACTTTATTTGAGGTCGGCTTAAATTATTTCTTTCGGGCGGATGATTTAGTCTTTTTCCAGGGACATTCGGCAGAGGGTATTTATGCGCGCGCTTTCTTGGAAGGGCGCCTTAGTGAACGAGATTTAATACATTTTCGTCAAGAAGCTTTGACAAAGGGGATTTCTTCTTATCCCCACCCCTTTTTAATGCCTGATTTTTGGCAATTCCCGACGGTTTCGATGGGCCTTGGACCCTTAATGGCGATTTATCAGGCCCAACTATTGAAATATTTGCATCATCGAAAGTTGGTAGATACGGCAGGGCGAAAAATATGGGCTTTTTGTGGTGATGGCGAGACGGGAGAACCCGAGACTTTAGGTGGTCTATTAGTAGCGACCCGTGAGAAATTAGATAATCTCATTTTTATCGTTAATTGCAATTTACAGCGTCTTGATGGCCCGGTATCCGGTAACGGTAAAATTATCCAAGAATTGGAGGGGCTTTTTCGGGGCGCCGGATGGCGAGTAATCAAAGTTATTTGGGGTCAAGATTGGGAGCGACTGTTTAAGAGAGATAAATCCGGCTTGTTGTTAAAGCACGTTTCGGAAATGGTAGATGGTGAATACCAAGCGTGTTTTTCCAAAGACGGCACTCATTTGCGCCAGCATTTATTTGGAAAATATCCTGAATTGTTAGAACTTGTTTCTGATATGAGTGACGATGAATTAAAACGATTGACTGACGGCGGCCATGATCCGCAAAAAGTTTACGCCGCTTATACGGAAGCGATGAAAGATTGCGGAAAACCAACGGTAATCCTTGCTAAAACGGTGAAAGGCTATGGTTATGGGAAAGAAGGCGAATCCCAAAATATCGCTCATAATTTAGAGGAAATTAGCGAGGAGGGATTAAAAATCTTTCGCCAACGGTTTGAGTTACCCTTATCCGATAAACAATTAAGCGATCTTGAATTTTATAAACCTGATGACAATAGTCCAGAATTAAATTATTTACACAAACAACGTGAAAAATTAGGCGGACCTTTGCCCGCACGAGACGGAAGATTTGAATCGATAAAAACCCCAGATTTAAGCTTATTTGAACCTGTATTGAAAGGCACCGAGGAACGTTCTGTGTCAACGGGTGCGGCATTTTCGCGAATTATGGGGTTGATGTTGAAAGATAAAAATATTCGGGATCGTATCGTCCCTATTGTGGCGGATGAAGCTCGGACATTGGGTTTAGAAGGCTTGTTTCGACAAACAGGCATTTATGCTGTGGAGGGCCAAAAATATACGCCGGAAGATCAGAGTAAATTAATATATTATCGCGAAGACAAGACAGGGCAACTTTTACAGCAGGGAATTTCAGAAGCGGGGGCAATGGCCAGTTGGATAGCAGCAGCTACTTCCTTTTCGAATAATAGCTACACTTTAATTCCTGTCTATACTTATTACGCCATGTTTGGATATCAGCGTGTCGGTGATTTGGTATGGGCTGCTGCCGACATGCACACTCGCGGTTTTATTTTGGGTGGATTGGCAGGTAGGACCACTTTGCCGGGTGAAGGCTTACAGCATCAGGATTCTCATAATTTATTAATGTTTAGCATGGTACCGACGTGTTGTTCCTATGACCCTGCTTTTGGGTACGAATTGGCCGTGATTATTCAAGATGGTTTACGTCGCATGTACCAAGATAAGGAAAATGTTTTTTATTATATTACACTGATGAATGAAAGTTATCAGCATCCTCCCATGCCAAAAGGGGTGGAAGAAGGCATAGTCAAGGGGATGTATTTATTTAAACAAGGTAATGGAAAATTATCTAAGCGAGTTCAATTGTTAGGTGCGGGTGCTATCTTACGTGAAGTCATTGCCGCGTCCGAAATTTTAGAAGAACGATTTAAAGTCGCTGCGGATGTGTGGAGCGTGCTAAGCTTTAATTTGTTACGACATAACATTGAATCAGTAGGTCGTTATAATCGTTTGCATCCCGATACCGCGCCAAAACGAAGTTATGTTCAAAAATGTTTGGATAACCAAAAAGGTCCAGTGATCGCCGCGACGGATTATGTGAAATTGCTTGCTAATCAAATCCGAGAAGCTGTTAAACAACCGTATTATGTATTAGGCACCGACGGTTTTGGACGAAGTGACACGCGACCCGCTCTGCGTGATTTCTTTGAAGTCGACGCTAAAATGGTAGCCTATACCGCATTGAAAGCGTTAGCGGATCAAAACGAATTTGCAAAGGATCAACTCCTATCAGCTATGAAAAAACTAGGCGTCGATCCTAACCGTCCCGACCCCTGGACCGTATAAGAGTAGCCCGTTGGAGTGAAGCGAAATACGGGGGGGATAACGACGCAATTCCCGTATTTCGTTTCGCTCATACGGGCTACTGGAATAACGAAGTGGGAGTAGAGGAGAAAACACTGTGGAAAATCGCATTGAACAAATAACCATACCCGATCTTGGCGGCGTATCTGAAGTGGATGTCATCGAAGTTTTAGTAAAGCCGGGTGACACCGTTGCCAAAGAAGACGGACTAATCACTTTAGAAGGCGACAAAGCCTCAATGGATGTGCCTTCGCCGTTGGGGGGTACCATCAAGGAGTTTCAAGTAAAAGTCGGCGACAAAGTCAAAGAAGGTGATAAAATTTTAACGCTTGAAGTGAGCGCGGAAGAAGAAAAGTCTGCAAAAGAAGAAAAGAAAAAAGCCACTGAAATAAAAGAAGACGAAGCTGAGGAAGTTGAGGGTTTTGGAAAAAGCGTTCACGCGGGCCCTGCCGTGCGAGGTATTGCGCGTGAATTTGGTATCGATTTAACAAAAATTAAAGGAACTGGCCAAAAAGATCGAATTTTAAAAGAGGACGTGCAGGAATTTGTAAAAGAACAGTTAAAAGTAGCTGAATGTAAAAGTGGTACCGCTTTTCCGCCAGCGCCTAGAATTGATTTTAAAAAATTTGGCGACATCGAAGAAAAACCCCTTTCAAAAATTAAAAAAGCAACTGGCGTAAATTTAGGCCGTAATTGGATGACTATCCCGCATGTCACCCAATTTGGCGAAGCCGATATCACAGAGCTTCAGGTATTTCGTCAAAGTCAAAAAGAATACGCCGCCAAACAAAACGTGCGATTGACTCCTTTAGTTTTTATCATTAAGGCTGTCGTTAACGCGCTTAAAGAATTTCCTCATTTTAATGCTTCATTGGACCACACGGGTGAGCATTTAATTTTAAAAAAATATTTTCATATCGGCGTAGCGGTTGACACACCAGAAGGTTTGGTAGTCCCTGTTATTCACGATGCGGACAGAAAAGGATTATTTGAGTTGGCTAAAGAACTGGATGATGTTAGTGAAAAAGCGCGGAAAAAAATGTTAAATATGAATGATATACAAGGCGGCTGTTTTAGCATATCAAACTTAGGCGGAATTGGAGGCACAGCGTTTACGCCGATCGTTAATACGCCGGAAGTGGCGATTTTGGGTGTTTCTAAAATGCAGTGGAAGCCGATTTGTAATGAAGCCGGTGATTGTAAAACGCGACTGATGTTGCCCTTGAGTCTTTCCTACGACCACCGAGTGATCGATGGCGCCGATAGCGCGCGGTTTATCGTTTATTTAGCTGAACGGTTATCGGATATCAGAACCTTATTAATGTAAAACGAGGAAAAAATGACAAAAGAAATTACAACTGAAGTGCTGGTGTTAGGCAGTGGCCCTGGTGGCTACGCGGCTGCATTTCGCGCAGCTGATCTAGGTAAAAAAGTGGTTTTAGTCGAACGGTATGAAATCATCGGTGGCGTTTGTTTAAACGTCGGCTGTATTCCTTCAAAAGTATTATTGCACATTGCAAAAGTGATTGATGATGTGAAAGACATGTCTTCTTTGGGTATCCTTTTGGGGGAATCGGCATTAGAAATTGAGAAGATCCGCGTGTGGAAGGAAAGCGTCGTTAAAAAATTAACGGGCGGTTTAAAAATGATGGCCAAACAACGCAAAGTGGAAATTATTACCGGCTATGGAAAATTTTCTTCCTCTAATGAATTAGCCGTTGAGAGTAAAGAAAAAAGCGTTACGAAAATTAAATTTGATCAAGCGATTATTGCTGTCGGTTCCCTGCCAGTTAAATTGCCTTTTATTCCCAATGATCCCCGCATTATGGATTCGACGGGCGCTTTAGAGTTAGAAGATGTGAAAGGTCATCTTCTAGTTTTGGGTGGCGGGATTATCGGTTTGGAAATGGCAACGGTGTACCATGCGTTAGGTACTAAAATCAGCGTCGTTGAAATGATGGATCAATTGATCCCAGGCGCAGACGCCGACGTCGTTAAACCGTTACACCAACGCATTCAAAAGCGTTATGAAGAAATTTTACTGAAAACCAAAGTGACGAAAATTGAACCTAAGAAGGATGGGTTGTACGTCACTTTTGAAGGCAAAAATGCGCCTAAAGAACCTAAAAAATACGATCGTATTTTAGTGGCTATTGGCCGTTCTCCCAACGGGAAATTAATTGACGCCGAAAAAGCCGGTGTAAAAGTCGATGACAGAGGATACATCATTGTCGACCAACAAATGCGGACTAATGTTTCGCACATTTACGCCATTGGTGATCTGGTTGGGCAGCCGATGTTAGCGCATAAAGCCACTTACGAAGGCCGATTGGCGGCTGAAGTGATTACAGGCAAAAAACATTGCAATGACACGCGCTGCATTCCTACTGTTGCTTATACTGATCCCGAGGTAGCCTGGGTTGGTTTAACGGAAACCCAAGCTAAAGAGAATGGCATTAAGTATGAAAAAGGCGTCTTCCCGTGGGTAGCTAGCGGGCGTGCATTATTATTAAACCGCAGCGAAGGGTCCACTAAGTTACTATTTGATGAAAAAGGAACAGTCATTGGCGGCGGTATTGTCGGCGTGAACGCCGGTGATTTAATTTCCGAAGTTGCCTTAGCAATAGAAATGGGCTGTGATGCCGAAGACGTTAGCCTAACAATTCATCCCCACCCGACATTATCGGAAACGGTTATGATGGCGTGCGAGATGTTTGAGGGGACGATTACGGATTTGATTCCACCTAAAAAAGATAAGTAAAGGATGATAGATTTTTGGTGCTTTCGTAAATTACGATGAAGTTTTACGCAGCACCATATTTTAATTTTCTCAATGCGTTATCCGATAGAGTACGAGCCAGTGCGTTTAGTGTGGCCTGTTCTGATGACATTATCGAGAATGGCGAACGTGCTTGGCTGAAAAATTTTGTTAATTCAAAAGCGTTCTTAACATTTCTAAGCCGATTTTTTGGGGAGTAATTTAGTTTAGGGCTTGGTATTTTGATGCGTTCTATTTGATTCAAAAATAAAGGGAGGCGGAATTGTTTGGCAATGGATTTAGCGATTTCCAAGGCTTGATTACATCCTCGTTTTTGTAAGCGTTTTCGGTGGAGTGGTATTAGAATTAGAGCTTCAGATAAAGTCTTATTTCGTCTTTTCTTAATTTTTTCGTAAAACGTGTCGAAAAAAAATCGTGAATAGAAGGAGTTCCTGATGAAATTTCAGCTCCATGATAAGATTCTTAATAGGTTTACTATAGCGAAATAAAATCAGTTATTTATCAAAATTATTTTCATTTCATCGCAACGTGGCACGACAAACTTCGCATAAGATTGCCTGACAAAAAATCATAACAAAAAATACAGTGGAGAGGGATTAAATAGTGTCAAGGAGTTATTGTAGAAAAACATGTAAGGAACGCGTAAATGGAAACGTAATGTTGCTTATTCAGCTAATTTTAATTCGTCATTCCCTCGCAGGCACCTAGAGCTCAACTTAAGGGGGCGAAGTAAAGAGGGAATATCAAGTGGTTGAAAAGATGTCCGTCGTTCCCGTGCGTGGGCCGTCTACTGACAGACAAAGAATCGAGGGCTTTCACAGCCGAAGTCACGGGAGTCCCGGCTAAAAGGCTAAGAAAAGCACCATCGGTGTTTTTCTTAGCCCCTAGTCTTTTAGGTCTCCTCCTGACTCCGCCGTGAAGGTTTTGTATGCTTCAATAATACAGCAGATGCCCCGCGGAGGGCGACGGGGTTTAAGTTTTTCACGCTTCACCACGGGTGGGTAATGATAGAGGCCCCTTGTATCAAGGATCTTTGAAAGGAACAAGGCGAAAGAGAAGCATCAACTTTACAGTCATTAGGGGTTTATGCTTAAGTTGATGGCTAGGTGCGCAGGCGGGGATGATAATGTTTTTTAGAAATTAAGACGAAGAAAAAACAACTTAGAATGGGAAGACTTACTTATATTAAGGTTTGTTTAAAAACACCGCCTTGGAAATAAATAATAGCACAAATAAATTAAAGCAAAGTTACACCAATGTCCAAAACACAGTTCCAAGTTGACCAAAAGGCCGTTAAGAAAGCTTTACAAGCGGCTGCGCGGACTTATGACAATGTGGGGGTGGTGCCGAAAGCCATTGCGGATCGCTTGTTGGAGCGATTGGACTTTATTCGGTTGAATCCTCTTTGCGTTGTAGATGTAGGAGCTCGAACAGGGTATGCAACGCAGCAGTTGGAAGAGCGGTATCGGGAAGCGATAGTCGCGGGTTTGGATTTATCCGTTGCGATTCTGCAAGCGGCGTCTTCAAAAATGATTGCGGGAGAATATACGGCTTTCCCGTTCGCCGATCAATCCGTTGATTTAATTTTTTCTAATCTCGCTTTTCAATGGTCCAGTGATTTCCAGCAAACGCTGCAAGAATGTCATCGGGTTTTAAAGCCGGGAGGACTTTTACTTTTTAGTATGGTTGGCCCGGATACATTGAAGGAGCTGCGCTCGAGTTTCGCGGATGGTCACCGTCACGTGCACCCTTTTTGTGATATGCACAACATCGGCGATATGCTGACTCAATTGCGTTTTACCCACCCCGTGATGGATATGGAGCGACTTACCGTCCATTATTCTTCGGTATCGCGGTTAGTTAAAGATTTAAAACAATTGGGCGCCCAGAATGCCTCTCAAGATCGCCTCAAGGGGTTGATGGGGAAAACCCAATGGCGACAAATTCTAAGAAATTATGAGAATTGCCGTGAGAAAAATGGTGCATTGCCAGCCACGGTAGAAGTTATTTATGGGCATGCTTTTGGTGCCGAGAGTAATTTATTTGAAACCGCGAATGGAGAAGTGACGGTTCCCATTGATAAGATTATAAGAAGAAATTAATTAATCCGTTTTGGTTTCTAGTTCAAAGGGAACTAGCGTTTCTGCCCCATCTTGGTTTATTAAGACCTTCACTTTTTGCTCTGCCTCCGATAAAGCTTGTTGGCACGACCGAACCAGGGCGAGCCCTCTTTCAAAATTTTGTAGGGATTCTGTCAGCGTTAAGTTGCCTTGCTCCAGTTTTTCGACCAATGTTGTTAATTCATTTAACGAGGCTTCAAAGTTGAGGTTTTCAGTTTTTCTACGAGGCATAACGAAAGTCTATTAGTAGTTATTTTGCCCATTGCGTTAGCGAGGACATCACGGGCTAGTTTGACATCTTTTTCGCCCACATACAACTCGATTTTCTCCAGCGGCTTGGTTGAAAGGAGATGATTTTTGAGCTCACAATAAATGCCATTGTTTTCAAGCAGGACTTTTGCGCTATAGGCATCAAAACGGCGTCTGTGTAGCTTTCAATCATAATCATAGGGCTTCCCTCTCTATTAATTAAGGTAAATATCAATAAGCTAACTCAGTTCACTTTTTTCTCCAACGCTTGTGTTGCAGAAGAAAGCAATGATTGCTTCTGCATCATGAGTTTGCGAAAAAACTTCATGCCAATTGCCAATAGCAAAAAAAGGGTTCAGGCGTTTTTAAGCAATAAATTTTATCAACCTCGGCGCTTAATTGTTAGATTGTTGATTCTGGTGCTACCGGGACTGCCCCATCCCTTAACGTTGGCAACCCAGTTTTTTGAGAGTCTTAATAGCCACTCGTATCGTCGCGCTAGTTGCGGATGCCATCGTCGATAAGAAGTGCCGTTTGGTCTTTTTTGATAGAGGCATCACCACGATAACGGCAATTACGTTCGTTCAAAATAACCGTTTGTTCTGCTTTTAGCTGGTCGATTATGGCTCGTGAAATCCCTAAATGGCGGATAATATCTTCTAAAACTTCGACGTCGCCGGACGCAAAGCGCCCATCGCTAGCCCCTCTTGGGTTGGAACCCTAATCTTCGAACTAAAAAGACATACAACTGCAAATGAAGCGCTTGAGCTATTTCGAACCCAACGGGTACGCGGCCCCTGGGGAAAAGCTAGCACGACGGTATTTTTTATAAGGTTGTAATAAATTAACGAGCTGTTGTCCTACGTATTTACAGTCTTTGAAGTGCATATCAAGGTCTTTTTTAATAAGCCTATCTTTTGGTTATAGTAAAATCTGATTTGTTCATTTTCTGTTAAATTTCATGCGCCAATATCTCTTAGATTTTTAAGAATAACCCATTAGTGAGAATATGCAAAGTCCTGTTAGGTTCAAAGGTCGTTATTTATTTATTGTTTAATAGTATAGAAAACTTGTCGGAGGAATCAGTATATGCATCTATTGCAACGTTTACATTGGAATACGTGCTTTAGATGGAGACCAACTTTTGTCGAAAATAGAGAAGGAAAAGATCGAGAAGGCACGAGCTATTACTGAGTCATTGAAGATAAAAGTGAATGGTTTACTCGACCCCGAAAATCTGGAGGGTCATTATGCTTTGTATGAAGGGTAAGATTGTAATTACATAATCTCTATAACTTACAATAAGCCAGAAAAGGATAGAGAGGAGAGTATTAACAAGTATTTGGAACCTTCGCGACCATAAAAAATACGGATTTTAAGAAATTACTTATAAATAGAATGATAAAAGAATTAGGTGCCCATCTTGAAATCTGGGATGTGGAAAAATCTGGTAACAAAAACCGTATCCAAGTAATCAAAGAAATTAATAAACGTTTGAAACCGTTAGCGGAAAATAAAATTTCAAATAGCCTGTCCGATCACAGTGTGAAACTAGACGAATATTTGAAAATTACAGTAAAATACGTAGAAATCAATTCGAAAAAGCCGGGAGTGTCATGGTAATGTTTATTCTTAAATGTAATACGTCTTAGATTAATAGAAGACACGGAAAAATATCTTTAGATTGATGAACAAAAAACTCAAAAAGAATCTGACGAGCAATCCTCTGAAGAAAAGAAATTTTCTTTTAATAGTTCTACATTTTTTCGTTACAAAAAACGAAAAGGAAAGAGAGTGAATCAGAATCTGAAAAAGAAATTCTTTCTAATAAAAAAGGAAATTAATGAAATGAAATAATTGATGGGATTATTTGATTGCAATTTATCCGTGCGACATTTAAAGTTACTTCTCATTTGAGAGGGCATTCTGCCAAAAGAGATTGAAAAAATATAAATAATTTACTGAATTACTCCTTCAATGAAAGTCAAACTAAATTTTAGTTGTCAATGGACTTGCAAGGTATGTCGGATTTTACTTTTCAAGTTAAAGCGTGAGAAGTTTGGAATGCGATCGGAGGCTTGAGCAGTTTAATCGAAAAATTCCCCATACGTTAACGTTATGCCAGTGGCGTGCCACTCGATCTATATAACTTTTTGTTTCAAAAGCATAAAGAATATGAACTGAGTTTGGAAGAAAAGGTCTTTGAAGAGATCATTTCTTTGTATTTATGGGTGGTCAATGATATTTGTCATAATAATATTTCCGATGGCCGTTATGACGGAAATGTAAAGTAGACCCACTGAAAAAGAACACGGCGAATAATTCTTCATAAATGCATTATACCTTTTTTAATGGAAGGATTTGGGATGATGAAGTCACCTTAACGAAAAAATTGCAATGCTCAATGGACGCTTATCTGCATGAAATCAGCCGTTTAGTTTAGTCAGGAAAGGAAGATGGTAGGGATGCAGTCCATGAAGACCAGCATTCTCACGGCAGAATCTTATTACAAATTTTCGGCCCTGAGTTTTTCTTTTTATCTGAACTGAATACTCTTTCGAAAGTGTTGCTTCAAGGTATTTCTTTATCTTATAGAGCAATCTTATCCAAAGAATCGCCGCAATTGCTTGAACAGCAATCTTCGCCAAAAGCTTTAAAAGAATATCGACAAATATTGGAAAATTATCTGGACCCAATAGCGTACTGCAAATTGGCAATGACTTTGAGACTCTTATGTGACGATGCTGCGAAACAAAACAGCCGTACTGAACCGTTAAATCGATACCGATTGAACTAAAAAACGGTGTGGAGTTATTTTGTATTTGTCTAAAAACCTACATAAAAAATGCTTTGAGCTAAGGAAAAAACCGCTGCGATTGAAATGGGTTTGTATGCTAAAATAATAGAGGTTGTGTCAGTGTCAAAGAGCAGCAAGGGGCGTAACAAAATAGTCGCAGTATCGAGTTGTATTCAGTATTTTATAAGTACGTCGATTGGCTTAGTGGGAAACCAAAAACTTGCCGCGCTCAAGCGTTAGTTCCGTTTTTTATAGAGAAAATGTTTTTCTGTAAAACCGGGCTCTGATTTTGTTATCATGACTAGAAAGGGAGGTCATTCATGTCGATGAAAGCGCTTGAAATTTTAAGACAAACTTTTGGATATAAAAATTTCCGTCCGCTGCAAGAGAAAATTATTAACAGTGTTATAGCTGGTGAAGATAATTTTGTTCTGATGCCAACGGGCGGTGGGAAGTCGTTGTGTTATCAAATACCTGCACTCGTGCGAGAAGGGGTGGGTATTGTTGTTTCTCCGCTCATTTCCTTAATGCAGGATCAAGTTCAAGCTTTAAGTGCCAACGGAGCGGCGGCGGCTCTTTATAATTCTACGTTGACGGAAGCCGAAGCGCGCAAAAATTTAGCTCGATTGCATAATAATGAATTGGATTTTCTTTATATTGCTCCTGAGCGGTTAATGACTAAATCATTTCTATCGCGCTTAAGGGAAGTGAAATTAGCCTTAGTGGCTATCGACGAGACTCACTGTGTTTCGCAGTGGGGTCATGATTTTCGACCGGAATATTTACGGTTGGGTGAGTTACGCGAATATTTTCCAAAAGTTCCGTTCATAGCACTCACCGCCACGGCGGATAAGCAAACTCGACAAGATATTTTGCAACGTTTGCGATTAACAAAGGCGAATGTCTACATCGCAAGCTTTAATCGTCCAAACATCCGTTATACATTGTTAGAAAAGAAAAAACCATACAACCAATTAGTCAACTTTTTAAAAGATCGAAAAGTTGATTTTGGTATTGTTTATTGTTTGAGTCGCAACCGAGCGGAGGAAGTTGCTGCTAAATTGCAAGCGGATGGGTATTCCGCTTTTCCCTATCACGCTGGGCTCCCTGCGGCTCAGCGTGGAAAAACCCAAGAAGCCTTTCAGCGTAATGATGTTAACATCATTGTGGCAACCATTGCTTTCGGAATGGGAATTGACAAACCCAATGTTCGTTTCGTGGTGCATTATGATTTGCCAAAGCATATTGAGGGTTATTATCAGGAAACTGGCCGAGCTGGGCGAGACGGTCTTCCTTCTGAAGCATTATTGCTTTACGGTTTGCGTGATATTTCTGTTATCAAAAATTTTATTGAAAATGGAAATAATGAGCTCCGCAAACGGATCGAATTGTATAAATTAAATTGCATGTCTACTTTTGCAGAAGCGCGGACTTGCCGCCGCCGTGTATTGTTAAACTATTTTAATGAATCGTTGATTGAAGATTGCGGTAATTGCGACATTTGTTTAAATCCCCCTGAAATCTACAATGGTACTATTGAAGCGCAAAAGGCATTGTCCTGTGTCTATCGTGTCCAAGAACGTTATGGCGTTAACTATGTCATCGATGTGCTTCGTGGTAAGGATGATCGACGAATTAAGCGCGCCGGCCATGATCGTTTATCTACCTATGGTATTGGTAAGGAATTAAGCCAGAACGAATGGTATAGCGTTTTTCGTCAATTAATTCATCTGGGTTATCTGGAACAGGATTTGGCTAACTATTCTATTTTGCGATTAACACCATTGGCTCGTTCGATTTTGCGAGGGAAGGAAACACTCATTCTTGCAAAACCGCGCGAGAAATATAATGTTTTGAAGAAAATACAAAGCGTCGAAAGCAAATTCATCGGCGTCATCACCTTATAATGTCGGACTCTTTGAGAAGCTTAATGATTTACGTAAAGCGATTGCTCGAGAGTCGCGGGTTGCTTCTTTCATAATTTTCAACGACGCCAAGCTATTTCTTCACTTAATTAGGGAGCACCAGCAATAATAGCTTTCTTTTGTTTCTAAATTTTCTTACAATTTACAGAGTTTATTTTAAATAAGGAAAAACAATGGCAATAAAAAAGAAAACTTTTTCTCGAAAAAAATTCATATCCAGGAAAACTGGAAAGTCAAAAACAAAGGTGGCCGCGGTCAAAGAGCGGATGACGAAATCGCAAATACTTGCTCACTTGGCTGAAAGAACCGAGCTGAAAAAAAAGCAAGTGACAATGATATTTGAAGCTTTATCGGATTTAACGCATGCTCATCTCAAAAAAGGAGGAGCGGGTGAGTTCGTTGTTCCAGGTCTTTGCAAATGCAGTGTAAAACGGAAGCCTGCCATCAAAGCACGTAAGGGAATTAACCCTTTTACAGGAGAACCCATGATGTTTAAAGCCAAACCTGCTAAGAACGTCGTTAAAATTCGTCCACTCAAACGACTTAAAGAAATGGTTGAATAGGGAGAAATTAAGTGAGAAAACCAAGAAGATCAGCTGCTCTTAAAAAAGCTGAAGAAGCGGTAAAAAAATTACAAGCACGGCTGAAAAAAGCAGAAGTAAAGGTCAAAAAAGAATTAAATAATGTTAAAAAGTCTAAGCAAGTAAAAAGAGTAACTAAAAAATCAGGCCGGCCGTTGAAGAAGAAGATTTCAGTGAAGAGAAGGAAATGCTCTTCTGCTAAAGTGACTCAAAAGATTCGAAAAAAATAGGCCGTCGTTCCAAAGCTTGATTTGAAGTGGAAGTAATTTTACAGAAAGAAATCTCTGGCCCTTGTGCCAGAAACAAGAGCGGTAGAGTTCCCAAGGGGAGTCATGCACTGCTTCTCTTCAGTCGGCATTGTTGCGGGTTTCCTGTGCAGGCAAAATTTAAATCAAAAAGGAAAAAATCTTAGCCGCAAGTGACCAAGATTTTTAAATCAGGTTTTTGAGATTCTGCTACTGGACAGTAGGAGAGGGAGGCAGCAGCCACCCTCCCAGCATTGAGCTAAAAGGATGATAAATTTAACGGACCTCGTTTCCCTCGTTCACGTTGTCGCTATCAATACAACTAATTTTGAAGATGACCTCAAAACCCCTTCATTCCCTTATGGCCTTTATTGATTTCTATTTTAAAAAAATAACCCTTTCTATTGGTTTAGCTAGAAGATTTAGCGGATAAAACCTCCAGATTTCCTGAATTAGTACGATTTTTTTGATAATGAGAAAGTCATTAATTTCGGTGGTAATCGAGATTATAACAAAATCCGGCTTACTCAATTAAACCGACGCGATATCATCCGGATACTAGCAGCTAAAATTTATTATTTTG
>NZ_VFIV01000075.1 GCF_019425495.1 Coxiella endosymbiont of Ornithodoros amblus | reverse complement strand
CACGCTTCACCACGGGTGGGTAATGATAGAGGCCCCTTGTATCAAGGATCTTTGAAAGGAACAAGGCGAAAGAGAAGCATCAACTTTACAGTCATTAGGGGTTTATGCTTAAGTTGATGGCTAGGTGACTGCGCTGGATAACAAGTTTAAAATGGCTACAGCTGGTTTTTTGTTGGATATCGTGATAAAAGTTTGAAAATGAAATCATCGCACTCCATTAATTTTCAACAAATGATTCTCATCTTACAGAAGTATTGGGCATCCCAAGGGGTTGTCTTGTTACAACCTTTCGATATGGAAGTTGGCGCTGGGACTTTCCACCCCGCGACGTTTTTGCGAGCTATCGGTCCCGAACCCTGGCGCGCTGCCTATGTCCAACCTTCGCGCCGACCAACCGACGGGCGTTACGGAGATAATCCTAATCGCACCCAGCATTACTATCAATTTCAAGTCGTCTTGAAGCCATCCCCCGATAACATTCAAGATATCTATTTGGGTTCTCTAAAAACGCTGGGCATTGATCCGCTCACTCATGACATTCGTTTTGTGGAAGATAATTGGGAGGCGCCCACACTAGGTTCCTGGGGAATCGGTTGGGAAGTTTGGCAAGATGGAATGGAAATTACACAATTCACGTACTTCCAACAAATCGGCGGCTTAGAATGTAAACCCGTCACTGGAGAAATTACTTACGGTCTGGAACGTCTGGCTATGTTTCTGCAAGGGATAGATAACATATTTGACCTTGTCTGGACCGAAGGTCCTAATGGACGGATCACCTATGGACAAATTTTCCGACAAAATGAAGTTGAAATGTCAGCCTACAATTTCAAATACGCCAATGTAGAAGCATTATTTAATTTTTTCGATTTTTATGAAAAGGAAGCAAGCCAACTGATTGAAGTTCACTTACCGCTGGCGGCTTATGAGATGGTCCTAAAAGCCTCTCATACCTTTAATCTCCTAGATGCTCGCCAAGCCATTTCAGTGACAGAGCGCCAACGATTTATTCTCCGAATCAGAAAACTAGCCAAAGCCGTTGCCGAAGCCTATTATTCCGCTCGAGAAACACTTGGTTTTCCAGAAGTATCCTCCTCCCTTACTCACGTTTTACCACTGGCTGGTAATGATAGGGTGAACGGATGTTAAAAATCACCACACAAGACTTTTTATTAGAAATCGGTTGTGAAGAATTACCACCGCAGAACTTGAACCAACTGTCCCAAGCATTATCTCAAACGATTAAATCCGAATTAGAAAAAGCTGGTTTATTATTCGGGAATATACACCGTTATGCCACACCGCGTCGTTTGGCGGTATTGGTCAATAATTTAGCGCTTCAACAACCCCAACGAAAAATAGAGCGTCAGGGCCCTAGCGTCAAGGCGGCTTTTGACAAAGAGCAAACCCCTACACTCGCTTGTTTTGGCTTTGCACAATCTTGTGGCGTTTCTACCGCTCAACTCAAAGTTAAAAAAACAAAAAAAGGTGAGTTTATCTATTGTGAAGTAGAACAGCCTGGCCAAAATGCTCTTGATCTGTTGCCCAACATAATTCAATCGGCTCTTAAACAATTGCCTACAGCAAAGGCCATGCGCTGGAACGATCACAAGGAGCTCTTCATTCGACCCGTTCATTGGATTATCTTGATGTTGGGAAAAAATATCATTCCCGCCACTTTGTTTGGAAAAATGGCCTCATGCGAAACACGCGGGCATCGTTTTCATCACCCTAAAAATATTTTAGTCGCTAAACCCGATGACTATCAAAAACTATTATTAACCCATGGAATGGTAATAGCTGATTTTGAAAAGCGACGAGAAAAAATTCGTGATCTCATCAAAAAGGCAGGCTATGAAAAAGGAGAAGTCATCATTGATGAAAGATTATTAGAAAAAGTCACGGGAATGGTGGAGTGGCCCGTTGTTTTAATTGGTAACTTTAAAGCTGAATTTTTAAAATTACCTCCCGAAGTTCTGATTACAACAATGAAAGTGCATCAGCGCACCTTCCCTATAAAAAATAAAAACGGCGATCTGCTCCCCTATTTTATTATCGTCAGCAATATTGAAAGTAAAAATCCTAAACGGGTTATCGTTGGAAACGAACGGGTAATAAACGCAAGACTCGCGGATGCGTCCTTCTTTTATAGCAATGACCTTAGGACTTCGTTAGAAAACTGGTTACCCAAACTTGGGAATGTTATTTTCCAACGACAACTAGGCGCCATCACAGACAAAGCAAGACGAATTGAAAAACTGACTGCCTTTATTGCTAAACAAATTAATATTGATGAGCAATTGGCAGCCCGCTCTGGACTTCTTTCCAAATGCGATTTAGCTAGCGAGATGGTCTATGAATTCCCCATGTTGCAAGGAATTATGGGTTATTATTATGCTATTCATAATAAAGAGCCCCCTCTCGTGGCTGAAGCGATTAAAGAACATTATTTACCCCGTTTTTCAGGGGATCAACTACCTCGGAACTTATTAAGCGCCTGCGTGGCAGTGGCGGATCGCATCGACACCATTATAGGTATTATTGGCATTAATAAATTACCCACCGGCGATAAAGACCCATTTGCGTTACGTCGAACAGCACTTGGGATTTTACGCATTTTAATCGAAAAAGAGTTATCATTAGATTTATTCGCTTTATTAAATGAAGCTAAAAACAATTATGCGGTTAAATTGCCAAATGTTAACGTTGTAGATCAGTCCTTCGATTTTATCATCGAACGTTTACGCGCGTGGTACCTTGAAAAAGAAGTTCCTACCTCTGTTTTTATGGCCGTTCTGGCCAGCCATCCAACCGATCCGTTGGATTTTGATCACCGAATTAAAGCAGTTCAACATTTTCAAATGTTACCCGAAGCCGATGCATTAACAGCGGCTAATAAGCGAGTCAGCAATATTCTCAAAAAAAAGGCTATCCAACTAAAAAGAAAAACGATCGATCATTCGCTCTTTGATTCCGATGCCGAACACCTTCTCGCCGATCAACTTAAAGAACATGCAGAATTAGTCAATAATCTTTATAAAAAAGCAGACTATACAAAAGCATTAACCGAACTTGCTTCTCTCAAAGAACCGATAGATATTTTCTTTGATAAAGTTATGGTAATGGTCGATGACAAGGAAAAACGTGAAAACCGACTGGCTCTGCTAACTTCTTTACAACAATTGTTTTCGCAGATCGCTGATATTTCTTTGCTGTCATGAATACGCGGGCAACAACCTCGATTTTAGTTAGTCAAATCGTTCATTAACAGCACCATTATCTGCTAACGAAGATGATTAATCGCTGATTCAAGAACTCTGCTACAACACACTTCGCTGGTATTTTAAATTAAAATTAATGGAATAAAAATTATTACATTCAGCTTTAATAAATAAAAATAAAGATTATGATATATTTTTCCTTATTTTAATAAGTTTTTATCAATTGAATTACCTAAATATACCCATCCACACTATCGTTAATCAAACCGTTTCCGCCACTGAAATATTAAAAAACCGTAAACAAAAGCATTAATCAATAAATGATTGCGATGCTTTATTACTGAAAAAGATGAATTACTTACTTTTACCAAGAAAATCTCGAATGGCAATACACGCAAACATTTATGGCTTATTCAACTCATTAAAAATCATAACCGGGTCTCATTGGGAATCTATTTAATCGCTAACAATGCTCATCCTATCATGACATTACTGGTTATTAATTTAACTAATAATTTGTCGTGAAATTTATTTAGAAATGCTGTATGAAAAAATATCTTTACTAAGTCTCTCAATTTTTTTCCAACGGATATTCAACTAGAAAAACCTTTTCGGTACACCAGCTGCCAGGATTCAACGAAGGCTAATTACATTGAAGACGCAGCCAGCTAATTTTCAGCATATTTATTGAAATTAGAAAATAACTAAACGGTACTCGATGAGTGTGTAGCGCCCGAAAGCAAAACTTCTCATATTTTAAAAGTAAACCCTCACTTAAAAACGTTAGTTACGATCGACGATAACAAACAGCAATTAAATCGAATTAAGGAAAATATAACCCATCTTAGGCTCTGACAATAACCCTTGCAATGTCTTTTTAGCGGATGCCTCACAAATCGATCAATGGTCAAGTGGAGAATTGTTTGAGTGTTCTCCTTCTTCTCGACGCCCCATACTCTGCTACTGTCGTTATTCGCCACCACCCTGATTTAAACTGTTACGAAAAGCGTGTGATTTTTCTCAATATCACTAAAAACAATTGCAATTATTGAACGGGTTATGGACGGTACTGAAAGAAGAAGGTTTTTTGCTTTATCCCACGTGTTCAGTTTTAGCTAAGGAAAATAGATAAAGTAATTGAAGAATTTTTCTCGACCAACGACAAAGTCGAATTATCTTCCATAAATGTCCAGGGCGTTTTGCAATTAAAACGGTGTTCAACAATTACCTGGACAAGATGACAAAGACGGTTTTTATTATTCTCTGCTCTCTCTAAGAACCCTTGATCCGAACAGCCAACACATCGCATTGAGCGCCGTGCAAAACAGAATTCGACGTGGAACCTAGCAATAACTGAATACCATTACGGCCATGGCTACCCACGACAATTAAATCGATACCCCAATTTTTGGCTTGCTCCAAAATAAGAAACTTTGCAGGACCCACTTTCACAACCTGACAATCGGAGGAAATATTTAATTGGAAAGCAGTTTCATTCATTCGCTTGTTTGCTTCTTCCAATAACATATCTTCAAGATCAACCCCAGGCGCCACACCATAGGCAGCCCCATAACTACTAAGGTGTTCAACTGCATGAATTAAATATAATCGAGCATCGCGGTTAACATTTAACTCCTTCGCTTTTTCCACCAATGGTCGATCGCTATTAGGATCAAGCGCCAATGCAACAAGAATTTTTTTATAATTATCCACAAAAGGAACCCTTTTTCTAAGGGAAAAATTTATTCTAACTTTAATAAGCATAATTCATCAAGGTAAACCTTTATAACTGAGGTGCGATTAAACTTGTTAGCTTAAAACAAAGCAGCCGTCAACGCTAAAGTCGTTTTTCTTAGTATATTGGTCTGTAACCCCAATTCGGCCGAGAGCGTTTAGCATTCTTCGATCATACAGGAGACAGCTTTGCCGATGAGACAACCTTAAGTCATTTTGTTTTTTGTGGATAACCTCTGTTTATTTGAAGGAAACTGCTGAATTTTTAAAGTTATCCAAAAACATACACAGCTTATGCAGCCTTCTCTCGATTAATTTTTCACAAACAAAAATATTTTAATCCTTTGATTTATATAAATAAAAAACTTTATCCCCAATAATAACAGGCTTAAAAATTATAAAATTAATCTTAATTTAATTAATTATAGTTAGTGGTCAACTAAGTAACTCATACGTATATGCGGGTTCACAGAGCCACCGCATGAATCAGCATCATCAACCCCAGGTTTTATTTAACGTCCTTAACATCACATTGCCGCGTTTACTAATCCGCGACAAGACCTCCTTATTCCCACTCG
>NZ_VFIV01000074.1 GCF_019425495.1 Coxiella endosymbiont of Ornithodoros amblus | reverse complement strand
GACGCTTGGCAATTCCCTCAAGGCGGATTTTTACCCAATGAAACCTTGCGTAAGGCATTGAATCGGGAACTAGATGAAGAAGTGGGACTGAGTCCTCACGACATTATTTACCTTCGTGAGACACGTCAATGGATAAGTTATCGACTGCCAAAAAAATTTTGCCGCCCCGAGCATCGCGAGCCGGTATGTATCGGACAATGGCAAATTACCGAAAAAGACAACACCATCTCTTTAGATCATTGTTCACAGCCGGAATTTGATCAATGGCGGTGGGTTGATTATTGGTATCCGGTGGACCACGTCGTTGAATTTAAGCGAGACGTTTATCAGAAAGTATTAACTGAATTTGTGGAGTGCATTCGATAATATGAATATGCTGAAAATCCTTCGCCAAATCACGCAAGAAGTTAACGCTGCTCCCAATTTAGAGCAAGCGCTTAAGTTGGTGGTTGTTCGCTTGTGCGAAGCGTTGCCGGCCGATGCCTGTAGCCTTTTTATTTGCGATGACGTGCAGGGTGAATATGTATTAATGGCAACCCAAGGATTAAATAGCAAACAAGTGGGCAAACTGCGCCTTAAATTCGGTGAAGGATTAATTGGACTGGTTGGTGAACGCGAGGAACCGATCAACCTGGCTGATACACCTCTTCATCCTGCCTATAAACACTGTCCAGAATTAGGGGAAGAAGACTATCACGGCTTTTTAGGGATTCCTATCATCGAGCAAGGTGAATTGTTGGGAATATTGGTGATCCAACAGTTAGAAAGCCATCATTTCGCGGAAGAGGAAGAGGCTTTTTGCGTAACCTTAGCTATTCATTTAGCGGCTGAAATTGCCCATGCGCGAACCAAAGGCGCGCTGGAAAAATTGGGAGCACGAAAGCGTCGTCGTAGGAAAACAGAAACTGTTTTATACGGCGTTCCCGGTTCGTCAGGAGTCGCGATCGGTACAGCAATGATTGTTTACCCGCCGGCGGATTTAGATGCTGTGCCTGATCAAGAAATTACGGATATTGAAGCTGAAGTTTCTGATTTTGAAGCCGCGCTTGCTGCGGTGCGTGATGAAATTCAAACGTTGCAAGTGCGCGCAAAAAACTCCTTAAGTGTTGCCGAAAATGCGCTCTTTGATGCTTATCTTCGTCTCTTAGATAGTCGCACTTTTATTAATGAAGTGATCCATGAAATTAAAGAAGGACAATGGGCCCAGGGCGCGTTAAAACATATTATCAAAAAACATGTATTGCATTTTGAATCGTTGGAAGACCCTTATTTGCGCGAGCGGGCAGCAGATTTTCGCGATTTAGGCCGACGCATTCTCGCTCATTTGCAGTTTAGCGAGAAAGAAGAATTAGAGTATCCTAAAAACACTATTTTAGTGAGTGAAGAAGTGACTGCCACATCACTCATTGAAGTGCCTCGGGATCGTTTACGCGGCGTGATATCTGGAGCAGGGTCAAGCAACTCACACATGGCGATTTTAGCGCGCGCATTAGGGCTGCCAGCCGTGATGGGTGTTCGCGGTACACCCCTTTTTAAACTGGGCGAGCAAGAAATTATTGTTGACGGGTATAACGGGCAAATTTATTTATCACCCTCGGCCGAGATTAAAAAAGAATTTAAAGCGCTAGCCGAAGAAGAACAACAATTAGATGAAGAATTACAAGCGTTGCGTGAATTACCGGCTAAAACAAAGGATGCACACGCGCTGGCGCTCTATGTGAATACGGGACTTACCATTGAGGGGGGCTTGTCATTAAGCGTGGGCGCCGAAGGCGTTGGCTTATATCGAACGGAAATGCCCTTTATGATTCGCGATCGATTTCCCAGCGAAGAAGAGCAACGCATTATGTATCGGCAATTATTAAATACTTTTGCGCCGCGGCCCGTTATTATGCGCACGCTCGATATCGGTGGCGATAAAACACTTCCTTATTTTTCAGTGGAGGAGGATAACCCTTTTTTGGGGTGGCGTGGTATTCGAGTAACTTTGGATCATCCCGAAATTTTTTTACAACAAGTGCGCGCGATGTTGCATGCCAGTGAAGGGCTAAATAATTTATCGGTATTATTACCAATGATCACTTCGATTAATGAAGTAGAAACAGCCATCCGCATGATTAATCAAGCGCATGATGAATTAATTGAAGAGGGTATCAATGTGGAGCTACCTTCTGTGGGATTGATGATTGAAGTACCTGCGACTGTGTATCAGGCTTTTGAATTAGCGAAGCGTGTGGATTTTCTATCGGTTGGTAGTAATGATTTGATTCAATATTTATTAGCGGTCGATCGAAATAATCCTCGGGTGGCCAACCTTTATGACGGATTGCATCCGGCCGTTTTACAAGCTTTAAAAATCGTGGTGAAAGCTGGCCACCGCGCGGGGAAACCTGTAAGTATCTGCGGTGAAATGGCCGGCGATCCGTTAGCGGTTATTCTTTTATTAGCGATGGGGTTTGACACATTAAGTATGAACGCCCGAATACTGCCTCGTGTTAAATGGGTGATTCGTAATTTTGAGATGGCACATGCTAAAGAATTGTTGGATGAAGCGTTAAAAATGGATGATCCGAAAGACATCCGCTTACTGATGGAGCATACACTGGAAGAAGCTGGTTTAGGCAGTTTAATTCGCGCCGGGCGGTAAGCGTTTTTAGAAAATAGCTGTTCTCCCTGCTCTGTGATAGCATAATGACCCATGCTTTATTATCATCCACACATCGATCCCATCGCCTTTCGACTTGGTCCGCTTAAAGTTCATTGGTATGGGCTCATGTACCTCATTGGATTTGCAATGGCCTGGGGGCTTGCGTTATACCGCGCGAGAGATCCAAAACGTCATTGGACTGCCCAGCAAGTTAGCGATTTAATTTTTTATGGCGCTTTAGGGCTTATTATCGGCGGGCGGCTAGGGTACATGCTTTTCTATGATTTTTCCAATTTTATTGCCAATCCGTTAACACTTTTTCAAGTGTGGCGCGGCGGAATGTCGTTTCATGGGGGCCTTATCGGCATTATTATTACGACTTGGATTTTCAGTCGACAAACTTACAAACGCTGGATGGATGTTGCTGATTTTGTCGTCCCATTAGCACCCCTGGGCTTGGCAGCAGGTCGTATCGGAAATTTCATTAATGGGGAACTGTGGGGGCGTGTGACGACGGTTCCCTGGGGTATGGTGTTTCCCAATGCAGGGCCCTTGCCGCGGCATCCTTCTCAACTTTATGAATTTTTTCTGGAAGGGATGCTTTTATTTATTGCAATATGGTGGTTTTCTGGTAAACTTCGGCCTCGGTTTTCGGTATCGTCTTTATTCTTGTTATTTTACGGATTATTCCGCTTTACTGTGGAATTTTTTCGACAACCGGATCCGCAACTCGGATTTGTTGCACTTGGTTGGCTGACTAGGGGGCAGGAATTATCACTGCCGATGATTGTCATCGGTGGTTTTGGCTTATGGTGGGCTTATCAACACAAGAAGTGTTAAAATGATTAACAATTTATATTCTTAGTATTATTTTCCTTAGCTGCCATTTTTTCAGAATGGAATTGAGTTACGTTTTGGATGGACCGGTATATATTCATAATTACATTGCCAGGACGCTTCATCTCATTTTTTTCTGATGATCCAGCCGGTAGCTTGATTCAAAAATGGTTTCATTATTAATTATCCCCGTTGCCGCTGGTTTTCTTGTAGCAACTGCTTTTTGATTAATTAAACGAATGGCGTGCCGTATATGATGGCGGTTATTTGGGTTTTATGGCTAGTTTTATTAATGACTATGGTTGGCGCAAACGCATATGTCGCTGGCGGGCCGTGAAAGCCTCTCCACGAGTGTTTACTATTGCGACGGTGGGTCGATGAAAGAATATCTTAATTTTTTGCAATTTATCCTTGATCACGGAGTCACAAAAACGGACCGGACTGGAATAGGAACAAAAAGCGTTTTTGGCTACGAAATACGCTTTAATCTACGTGAAGGTTTTCCGTTAGTTACCACTAAGAAAATTCATTTGAAAAGTGTTATTTATGAATTGTTATGGTTTTTACGGGGCGATACGAATATTCAGTTTTTAAATGACAATGGTGTGACCATTTGGGATGAATGGGCCGATGAAAACGGCGATTTAGGCCCAATTTATGGCAAACAATGGCGTCGTTGGAAATGTACGGATGGTTCCACCGTCGATCAGGTGCAACGATTAATTCATGAAATAAAAACGCATCCCGATTCACGACGTTTAATTGTCAGCGCCTGGAATGTCGGCGAACTTGATCAAATGGTATTGCCACCCTGTCATTTACTTTTTCAATTTTATGTAGCGGATGGTTTTCTTTCTTGTAAATTAACTCAGCGTTCAGCGGACGCTTTTTTAGGTGTGCCGTTTAATATTGCTTCTTATTCACTTTTAACTCACCTGATCGCGCGACAATGCAATTTAAAAGCGGATGAATTTATTTGGTCTGGCGGAGATTGTCATATTTATAACACCCATCAAGACCAAGTAACCACTCAATTGTCGCGCGAGCCACGCGCTTTACCCCAATTAATCATCAACCGTGATCCTCCATCCTTATGCGATTATGATTTTAACGATTTTTCCATCGTGAATTATCACCCACACCCCACTATTAAAGCACCGGTTGCGGTGTAGGCGTTTTTAATACCCTTTTTTCTATAAGGTGATTTTCTTAGCAGTGCGAAATACGAGTTTTTTACGGCGTTTTCGACAGGGTTTTTCTTTCTTAAGAACAGAGTTGGCTTGTAACATGTATACGACGACGCTTTGATTATGGATAATTCTGGTCGTGAAGCTTTATCTTGATATTGAGGCACCTCATTAGTGCTTAAGATGGAAAGAATTTTCATGGCATAAGCAGACCCGCGTTCTTTTATTAAACTCCGGCCTACTTTTTTTGGCTAGGGCAAGAAGGTCTTCTTGAGGAATTTTTTCAATAAGGCACGCTGCCTTGGATTTTAAGATAAGTTCAACCTCAGTCTGTCGTTTCTGATTCTTGAGGTGATCCAAATAATTGGGAATAAAATAATGAAGGAGATCAATGGTGGCCGTATCTATTTGTATGGGAGACAACGCTTCTTTTAGAAAATCAAATGCTAATTCCTTATCAACGGTGAAATATAAATTAATGTAAATTTCAATAGTCAATAGCGTCATTATTCTTTGGACTCAACTCCACAGAATTTGTTCATCATCGATATTTAAATAATGAGGAATCATTTCAAAATATTTTTTAATGAGACGGTTGTTTCTTCTAATTAACGCCAATTCTAACAAAGCTAAAAAATTTATTTGATTACTCGTTGTTATAACCTATTTTTTTAAATAATTTTATATTTATTTTTTAATATTTTTCTATGAAAGGAGGGTAGCCAAGAGGGAATTCTGAAAGAAAATTTATAACATCTTGTAACAGTCTTCGCAAAAGTACCCCCTATGAGCGCAGCGAAATACGGGGGCGATAGACGAGATCATTATTTTCCCGTATTCTGCTTTGCTCCATACGTATAGGCCCTGGGTTGTTGTGTCAACAATCAGTTTTGACGAA
>NZ_VFIV01000035.1 GCF_019425495.1 Coxiella endosymbiont of Ornithodoros amblus | reverse complement strand
TCTTTTCGTCAAAACTGATTGTTGACACAACAACCCAGGGCCTATACGTATGGAGCAAAGCAGAATACGGGAAAATAATGATCTCGTCTATCGCCCCCGTATTTCGCTGCGCTCATAGGGGGTACGGGGTTGGCTTTAAAGTGGATTTAATGAGATGCATAATAATCAGCTACTACTACTAATAGTTTTTTTCCTCGAGGTGAAAAATGAAGCCGAAGTATGTTTCCGAATCTATTATCCATGATCAAATCTATAAAATTTTTCCTAATGATTTAAATTCCAACGATACTGTCTTTGGCGGACTTATTATGGCAATGTTAGACCGCACTGCTTTGGTTGTTGCCGAGCGGCACAGTGGTCACACCTGTGTGACGGCCTCTGTCGATGCCTTGCATTTTCTAGCACCGGCGGGGCGAGGGGACGTATTGTTGATTAGAGCCTCGATTAATCGCGCCTGGCGGACGTCGATGGAAATCGGCCTTAAAGTGTTGGCGGAAAATCCAAAAACGCGGGCAGCGATTCATATTCTATCGGCATACTTTACCTTTGTTGCGCTGGACGAAAGTCGTAAACCGACTGAAGTTCCATCGGTAATCCCTGAAACCGATATTGAAAAACGGCGCTACGAAGAGGCGGAATACCGGCGGGAGCGTCGAAAAATCGATGCACAGGAGCGACGTAGACGTCGTGGTCTTTAAATTGGTTTGTGAGAGTTTATGACATATCGAAATTGAGTTTCGATATGGTAGTGGTTGGTGCTTCTGGACTGGCAGGAATAGCTGCAGTGGGGGAGCTTTTGGATGCGGGCGTCAATGCTCAAAGCGTCTCCTGGATTGATCCTCATTTTCAGGTCGGCGTTTTAGCCGTTATTGGGGAAAGATAACTTCTAACACTCGAGTGCATTTGTTTCTTGAGTTTTTAACGGGTTACCATGCTTTTAATTATTCCAATAAAACTTGTTCCTTTCCTATTGATTCATTTGAAAAGACAAACTTTTGTTTGCAAAAATAAGTCACCGAACCGTTTCACTGGATCGCCGATTAAATGAATTATCAGTATATTAAAGAACGAAGGCATCTTGAGACTCAACGTACTGATAAAAGAAAAAAGTTATATTAGTGACGGTAGCTTATCTAAAAACGTTGCCCTTTCATGAAAAATTGAACAAAAAAATAAATCTTATTGAGATTTACGATGCGCTTCATCCTGTAAAGCTAACGAAGCGTTATGAAGCAGAATATAACGTTCTGTTTTTTGTTCCTCTCATTCTTCCGTGCTTATTATACGAGAATTGACAAAAATGATTGTTAAAAAAAATCATTAATTTTTATTTAGCACCAAAACTCCATGAAAACATTATTCAACAATGCCTGCCATCAGTAAAGCGTTACTCTTCCACGAAAGAAAATATTCGTCAATTTTTGTCGCAATGCACCAAAGCGATTTATGCGGTGGACTTTTACCAAAGGGCGCCACTTATCCGAAAATTTAATTTATCTGACTATGACGTTTGCTCAGGGATCACATTGCCTCTGGGTTATTTGAAGTGGGGATCGGTTTTCCCCGTCAAGTGATCACGCCCTTAGGCGAAATCGAAATGAATGTCGGTCTGTGGAAATTCATACAAGATATTCGAAAAGTTATGCCGATTTGGCAGTGATACAATCTATATAGGATTTCCCCCTAAAAGATCAGGGGGGTCGACAACTCAACTAAGACAAGGGTATCTTATCCTTGGTTCGATGTTGATGAGCGCCCGGTCCTTGTCGTTGCTCTTTTTTAGCTTGTTGTTGAATATTTTGTCTTTCCATGATGTTATCTCCTTTTTTAGGTACTGCTAAATATAGCATATTTTTAAAGACCGCTCGTGGAACGGATGATAAGAATTTCACCATTCCATTCAAGAGGCCTGATCTTCTTAAATTTCTCAGAACCATGAAGAAATATTTTTTTCCACTGATAGTTTGTCAGCGTCTCCGCCAGCTCATTAACACCCCCCCCGTTGACATGTGAGATTTCATGAGGCTTTCGTAACGTAATCAAGCGTTTCGGAGCAATGTGATAATTGATAGAACCCACCCAGAGTGGCAAGGCATTATCCTCAAAACAGATACCCGATTCCCACAAACGGAGTTCAATAATTGTGGTGCCGTGAGGGAGATGTTTAATCATGAACAAGACAGGTGGTTTACCACGATAAAGCCAAGGAAAAAAAGGGAAATGCCGTTCCGGTTTATAACTCGCAAACCGACCCAAGGCGGTTTGGATGTCCATTTTAATGTGAATGGATTCCCAATCGTAATTCTTTAGAGTTTTCTGAAGGTCGTGTAATGGGGCCGTCCATTGAATATTGAAAGGTTGAACTGGATGGCCGAAACGATTCCAGCGATAAATGGGAACGTAACGGGTTGGGTGTTGCCACCAATCTTTGAAATTTATTTCCCGCACAGGCCGTAAGGGAGTATAATGATGTAAAATGGTATGAAGCTTAGCTTTACTTATTACCGCCCAAGGCAAAACGAGCGTAACAGCTAGAAAGACGAGCCATTTTAAATTTCCAAACGGTTTGGAGGGGTAGCGGCGATAAGAGACAATAACGTTGAGTAAGATCGTAACCCCTAGAAAAAGGCTACCTAACACATCCTGAAGCCAATGCGCCCCTAAATATAGACGGGAGTAACTAATTAAAACAATTAAAATGCTGGCGGTCGTATAGGGAATCCAGCGCCATTTTTTTGGTAGCTGTTGCGCGGTTAGAAAAGCAATAAAATTGAATATTGCTAGAGTGAGGGCTGCGTGTCCGCTAGGAAAAGAAGACGAAGGATCCACCATTAAAAATCCGCGGGGTCGAGGCGAATAGACGAGCCATTTAAACAAATAAACGCCTGTAGCGCTTGTTACAGTCACTAACGCTAAATGGAAAGCCGCTCGCCAGTGCTTTTTAATCCCTAAAACGATGATAAGAAGTAAGCTTATGCCTAAAACAACTTTTGCATCGCCAAGCATGGTTATTAGAGCAAAAAACTTATCGATATGGGGCAATCGTGTACTTTGTAAAAAGTAAAATAAAGGTTCGTTAAAGTTAGTTAAAGGGCCGATCGTAACCACAATAATGCTTAATCCTAAAAAACACAGGAAGTTTAAAAAGGCCAAAATTGTCATGCTTAATTGATGATGATCAGTGGGGTTTCGATGGTTAGTAATGGCGCGCAAGAAAAAACGTGACGAATGATGAAGATAAAGCCAACCCCATAATTGGTCGATCCAGTCGTTAATAGTTAAGATCACAAGTGTGAAAAAGCATTGAGCGGCCCGAAAGAGTAACCAGAGGAAGAGGATGACGCCTAATCCTATCATTATAGATTCTGTAGTTACATGAGGGGGTAATTCGAGGGAGACAGCGCCGATCAAAACGCCCGGCAGCAGGTAAGCCACTGCCCACAGGATTGCAGAAGGAATAGCAGCGACAAAAAAACGAACCCAACTCATTTTCAATAAGCCGGCAATTAAAGGCAGAGAACTTCTCACAGGCCCAACAAACCGGCCAATCAAAATACTTTTGCCGCCGTGTTTTCGAAAGAAAGCTTCGCCTAATGTAAGCCATTTGTGGTATTTCTTGAAAGGCCACATCAAACGTAAGCGTTCGTTGTAATATTTCCCCACGAAAAAGCCAACGGTATCGCCTGCTAATGCGCCGAGGGTGGCCCAGAGTAAAGTCGCCTCTAAAGAAATAATCCCTCTTCCAGCTAATATACCCATGATTGACATAGTGAGGGAGCCTGGGATAACAGTTCCGACAAGGGGTAATGATTCGGTAAAAGCAATGAGAAAAGCAAATAGAATGCCCATATAAGGATTTGCTTGTAAGCAGTAGTCGATGTAAGTTAGATAATGTTCAATCATGTTAAGAAATGAAGTTTATTAAACTTAATCGGTTATCCTCATCATTTCGGCGAAGGCACAAATGAATTAGCGCGTTCCCGTATTTCTCTTCGCTTCAACACTACCTTAGGAAACCTGTTTCCCTTGGGCTTGCAGATCCGCGTGGTAGGAAGAACGCACTAACGGACCGCTGGCTACATTGCTAAATCCTAGTTTTTTAGCGAGTTCGCCTAACTCCTGAAATTCTTGTGGGGTTACGTAGCGGTCCACCGGCATGTGGTAACGCGTCGGCTGCAAATATTGCCCGAGGGTTAGCCTATCAACTTCATGCTGGCGCAGATCGCGCATCATCATTTCCACCTCCACTCGCGTTTCGCCCAAGCCCAACATCATCCCCGATTTAGTGGAAATGCCAGGAAAACGTTTTTTGAAAGTCTGTAACAGAGCTAAAGACCATGGGTAATCAGCACCGGGACGTGCTTGTTTATATAAACGAGGCGTCGTTTCAATGTTATGATTAAAAACGTCAGGGAGACCGTAAGCGAGCTGATCTAGGGCTTTTTCCATGCGTCCTCGAAAATCAGGAACCAGCACTTCAATTTTAATGCCTGGGGTTTTTTCTCGCACGGCGTTAATGCACTGCGCGTAATGCTGCGCCCCCCCATCTCGTAAATCGTCACGGTCTACTGAAGTGATGACTACGTACTTTAGCGACATGACACTTACGGTATTAGCGAGATTAAGCGGTTCTTCTGGGTCAAGGGGATCAGGACGACCGTGACCGACATCACAAAAACTGCACCGACGGGTGCATTTATCGCCCATTATCATAAAAGTAGCGGTGCCATACCCAAAGCATTCGTTTAAATTAGGACAGGAGGCCTCTTCGCAGACTGTTACTAAGCGATTTTCGCGAAGCAATTTTTTTAATTGGCTAACTTTATTATCAGTCGATAAGCGAATACGGATCCAATCGGGTTTGCGAAAGGGCGTGTGAGGAGCTTCAATTTTGACTGGAATCCTTGACAGTTTCTCTTTCCCTAGGCTTTTCTGAGAAGGATCGTAGGTGGTCATCGATTAAAAACTCCAATGAGGTTGTTGCCATAATAGCAGGCTGATTATACCCGAAATTCTTTAAAAATAATGGAATAATGGCGCGTTTTACGGCATCTATTTCGATGGGATTTACGTAGTCTTGGATTTGGGCCATCACTAATCCTTTGAATCCACAGGGATTAATGAAAGAAAAGGGGGTCAAATCCATGGCAACGTTAAGTGCTAATCCATGGTAGCTAAAACCCTTTCGCACCCGCAGCCCGATGGAGCAAATTTTTTTATCATCCACATAAACACCGGGGGCGGCTTCTTTCCCTTGTGCGGGTATGCCCCATTCTTGTAGGGATTCAGCAATCGTGTTTTCAATAGTGCGGACAAAGGTTCGAGTACTTAAGCCCAACCGATTAAGATCTAACAATAAGTACATCATGAGTTGCCCTGGCCCATGATAGGTCACTTGACCTCCACGATCAGTGCGAATAAGTGGGATATTCCTTGAATTTAAGACGTGTTCTGGTTTTCCAGCGAGCCCTTGAGTAAAAACTGGCTCATGTTCTAGGAACCATATTTCGTCCGTCGTTTGCGATTGACGGCGGGCGGTGAAAGTTTGCATGGCTTTCCACAACGGTTGATAGGGAATTAAGTTAGTTAACTGGCGGATAACAACATCGTTCATGCTGTTATTTTACTGAGTAAGGGGTGCGGTGACTAGATCATCTTTAAATACGCTGGGGAAAGGAATCTAGATCTTATTTTTTTATTTAATATTTATTTCCTGCTGAGGATGGCAGTACAGAACCAATGCTGATGAGGGATGCTTCTGGAAATATGGCGGCTCAAAAAAATACACCGGTTGTTAGATCTTAATCGGTTGGGCTTAAGTACTCGAACCTTTGTCCGCACTATTGAAAACACGATTGCTGAATCCCTACAAGAATGGGGCATACCCGCACAAGGGAAAGAAGCCGCCCCCGGTGTTTATGTGGATGATAAAAAAATTTGCTCCATACTCCTAACAAAAACAATTTCCCATAAAGGCCTTTTTTACCAAATCTATTGCTAATGCGGTGATGAATTACAATGGTTCTCTTATGGAGACAGTCATTTTAGCTGTTCTTACTGTCGATTCCAAAAATCACCATAGAATATTTAGAGAAGATAAAGCAGGTGAATTAAAAAATATTCGGTAAATCAATTACAAGACTATGTAGCTAGAGGTGAGCATGATCAAGTGGAAGCGATGATACAGATAAACCTTGATTTGTTATTAGAGGAAGGTGAAGTATGAAGCTCATGCGAAAGATTTAAAGCGCAATCCAGTGATTGTCAAAGGTACAGCTTTTCAATTGGCCTTAGCCGCAAGAGACTCTGAATGAAATGGCTTTGATGATTGGAAATAAATGAATATTATCCCGGTGAGAAACAAAAATAATATTAAGCGCAGTTCTCTCATGAGGAAAAAGAAGAAAAAGCATAAGATTTTTCGAAAACAGCAGGCGCTAAAGCATTGCAGGCAATCATCAATGCTATTGGCTAATGCCAAAGACCGTGCTTTCTAACAAGTTCTTAAGCGTGAGGAGAACATTGCTGACGATAATGAAGCTTTTCAATTATACGGTCGAAAATATGACCTTTTTGGTGGTTTTGGTAGTGATAAAAATAATTTATGTTGGCGAAAAGTTATCGGTTACCTGCAGCGTTTTTTACTGGCCTGTTAGGCGCAGGTCTTTGCGCAAGGAATTTATTACATTGTTGAAGGGGGGGATTTAAGCTGTTCTTTCGGCTTTCGTTATGGTGATCAAAGCTTTTTCATTTGGATTCAGATCCTAATTTTTGATTGGGATATGATTATGCTGTGGTTTCTGGACTAGGGGCGGTAGACGTGAGCTCGCCAGGCGATGGCGTTGGACTCGGCGTTCAGCATTGCATCGAATTATGCGAGACCTCGCAATCAGCCCAACCAAATATTTAGTAACAAAGCCTGTAACATAGCTACTAAATGCGGCAAAAAGCGTACCGTTTAGGGTCGAACATATAATCCGTCACGCTGAGTAAGCGTCATCGCACCAGGAGAATTGGAAAAAGAACTCAATATTCCATACGATTTCCGAAAGAAGAAAGCTAAATAATATTGACGCTAATCAGTAAAGAGGAATTCATCCAAAACGCAATGAGGATTAGAAATAAAGCAATATCCGGATCCGGAAACCAAAGAAAGTTTTGAGAGCCGCGAGCTCTCCAGTAAAATAGTATTAACATGTTTAGTAATGAATAAAGCGATTTCCATACGTAAATTAAAGCGAATACTAATGGAGCTTGGGGTCCATTATTTGGGTTCTGTACGGGGTGGTCCGAATAAGGGTTCACCTAAAAACAGCAGAAAATGGTGCAATGACGAGTTTCCGGCCTTCTCATTCCAGTCCCCAATAAGAGCGAACTAATAAACATAAGAAATCCATCAACAGCCCGCGTTTCGTTTGATGTTTTACTTCTTTAAAGTTAAGGAAATGCAAACCGCGCCCAGTCACAGAAAAAAGGGTAAGGTATTGTTGTCTGTCATGAGGATTTGGTAAAAATTCCATGAAAAAACAGTGTGATATGATCAAAAGCCCGCGAAAATAAACCAGCGTGAGGATCATCTTGTAAAGCAATTAAGGGAACTTTTTTAATGGATTTTCCATTTAATATTACATTAATTTTGCCATAAGACTGTCCTTTCAAAATAGGCGCGTGCAAATGTTGGATGGCGAAACTTATCGTCACCTTTAAATTTTTATCCTCACCAACGGGATACGTAACATAGAGCGGTTGAGTTAAGCCAAATTCGACGTGTTTTTGTTTGCCCATCCAAATATATTTTTTAGTAATTGAAGTGTTCGCATCGAATAATAGGCGTGTTTGATAAAAACGAAATCCATAATTTAGCAGCGCTTCAGAATCATCTGCTCGCTCGCTGTCGGTTGGCGCTCCCATAACCACCGAAATTAACCGCATGTTGTTGCGTTTCGCCGAGGCAATCAAACAATAGCCGGCTTTTTCCGTATGACCAGTTTTTAATCCATCGACCGACCGATCACTCCACAATAAGCGATTGCGATTGGGTTGCTTGATATTGTTATAAGTCAGCCATTTTTGGGAAAAGTAATGATAATACTCCGGAAAGTCATTGATAATAGCGCGAGTTAAAACGGCCATATCGTAAGGAGTCGAATAATGGTTTTGGTGAGGGAGGCCCGTTGAATCGACATAATGTGAATTTTTCATGCCCAGGCGTTCCGCCGTTTGATTCATCACTTGAGCGAAAGAGGATTCTGTCCCCCCAATATATTGCGACATGGTGACACAGGCATCATTCCCAGAGGGCACAATAATTCCTTGGATCAGTAAGTTGACAGGGACTTCAGTACCTTCCTTTAAAAACATTCGAGAGCCACCTGTGCGCCAGGCTTTAACGCTGACCTTTGCTTTATCGTCTAAATGGATCTGAGCGCTCCTTAGCTCTTGAAAGATGACATAAAGCGTCATTAGTTTCGTTAAGCTTGCCGGCTGAGGGCGCTGAGTCATATTTTTTTGAGCAATGATGATACCAGAATCAGCATCCATTAATACATATCCTTTAACATCTAAGTTGGGTGGAGGAGGAAGTAGCGAAGGCGGTGTCTCCGGTTGTTGCTGAGTAGCTGCTTTTTCAAGAACAAGATTTTGTTGAGCGGGATTCTCGATATCACCAAGAGCGCTAACTGAAAACTCTACAGAAAAAAGTAAAAGAATGGCAAGAATGCAAATAGCCTGGAGCCAGGAATGTAAAAACTTCATGTTCGCTTCCTATGTCGAAATCTAATTTCGATAAATCCTATCATATGTGGGAGTTTAAAAAAGGGGCGTGAAGCCCCTTTTTGGGTATAAATTCCTTAGAATTTGTAAGTGAAGCCAACCGTAACAGCGTTCAGGTTAGGCAAGTAGTTAGCGTTATTGATTTTCCCTTGACCAAAGACATGTGAGTAGGAAATATCAACGCCAATGTTCTGGGTAATGTTGTAGCCCACACCGATGCCGGCTTTCGGTCGAATATAGCCTTTTGAGCTTGACGGCACCTTAATAGCCACAGGAGTGCTTACGGGAGGTAAGAGAGGACTAACCTCGGTACCTGTTTCTGTAAACGCGGCAAACTTAGTATGCACATAAGCAACACCACCCTCGATAAAAGCGTAGAAGTTATTGATAGGTAAAGTTGATTTTCCCATTAAATCAATAGAGTACAAGTTTATTTTTTGTCTGCTTTCGGCTTGTATGGAATAAAAAGGAGGCACCCTGCCAGCCAGGTTTACATTTCGGTAATCAGGGTGGTAGTAAGTAAACCCTGATTCTAATGAGAAGTAAGGGTTGAAAGCATAACCAATGGCGACTCGACCATTAAAACCTTGGCTTTTTTTGGTATTAGTGTGAGAGTTTTCGGTTAGTGTTACGCCAGTGAAATTGACTTTAGAAGTACCCGTTTTTTTATCGACCAACGCATAACCTGCTTCACCACGAACGTAAAAACCAGTCTCACTGGTATTGTTGTATGATTGGTCAACCGATCCGCCTGCTAATGCGCCAGTGCCAATACCAATAGCAGCGGTGGCTGCCATCCCAATTACAATTTTTTTCAACATGATGATATTTCTCCTATTTTTACTTAGATTAACGTGTCAACACATCCAATACAGACTGGATTTGGCTAGTTAAGGTCCGTCGATTGAACACTAAAAAGACAAAAAAACGATAAACATTCCTCTTAGTGAGGTCCGTTAAGGATGCGATTTTAATAAACAACTTTAATTTAAGTCAAGACTTATTTAGCATTTCTATTGAGTTTGCTTTAATAAAAAACTTCAATGCCGCCCTTCCACAATCCATCTCCCGCTTGCGGGAGGGGTTAGGAGAGGGCAAAAGAACTATAGTAGCGCATGGGGGACAATTATTTGTAAGAAGCCAAACCCACTTCATCGCGATCTATTTTTGATAGAATATGAATGTAAACTTCTTCAGAAACTTCTCCCTGGGAGCGCATTTCATGGAGGCGGTTGCGTTCATAATTTAAAATTTTGGTGAGAAGGGCTTCAACTTCGTGGGTATCGCATTCGGTTTCGTAAGTGGCTTTAAATTGTAAGAGTCGATTGGCGTAGTAATTATTTACTAATTTTTTAGCATTTTCAGAACAAATATGTTCGCCCGCGTCCAATTGATCCATATGTTGAATTGCCTCTTTCGTTAATCGACGATATATTTTAGAGCTTTCTTTAATAAAAGCACCATCGCTTTTTTCAGATTTTAGTAATTTGACCAAATAAGGTAACGTTAAACCTTGAACGAGTAAAGTAAACAAAATAGCAATAATTGTTAAGAAAATAATTAAATCACGATAAGGAAATGGAGTTGTGTCAGGTAGCATAATTGGTAGTGCGAGGGCTAACGCTAGCGATATCAAGCCTCGCATACCTGACCAGGAAGAAATAAGCACTTCTCTCCAAGAAAATATATACCGTTTTGTTAGGTGTTTTCTTAGCCGTGAAAGCGAATTAACGAGTAAATTGGTCGCTAAGACCCAAATAAACCGCAGTAAGGTTAAGGATAAAATGGTAATCGTTGAAAATAAGATTAATTGTCCTGTAGGGAGGTAATTCACTTTGCCCAAAAAGTTCGGAAATTGCATCCCAATGACAATAAAAATCAAACCATTTAAGAAAAATACTAAAGTATCCCAGACGGATTTTTCTGATAGCCGCGTCCCTGCTTTAATCGTCCGCTCTGTGCGTTTGTGAAAAAGACCGGCAGCGACTACGGCCAAAACACCCGACACCCCAATCCGGTCAGCAAATAAATAAGAAACATACGCTAAAATAACGCTCATGATAATCGGCAATTCATTTTCAGATTCGGTTAAAAATTCTTTGACGATTAAACTAGTGAAATAGGAGAACATCAGACCGACCGTGATGCCACCCAACCCGACAATTAAAATGCTTTCCTCGGCATGGAGTAGATTGATGGCTCCCATAAAAACAAACATCAGTCCCATGTTGTAAAGCACAATACTCACCGCATCGTTAAATAAGCTTTCCACCTCAAGGCTGCGAATGATGTGCTTGGGTATTCGGATGCGGTTGAGAATCGAGGTAGATGCAATGGTATCGGTCGGTGAAATAATGGCTCCCAATACTAACGAAGCGGATAGCGGCATGCCAGGAACGATCCAAGCTAATATGACACCAATCATGATGGTTGAAGCAATGACGAGCAATATCGACAAGGAGGAAATTTCATTTTTGTTATTCTGAATATCTTCCCAAGAAATCAGGCGTGCGGTAGCGAATAAAATAGGCGGTAAAAATAAAGGGAGCACCAGTTCGCTGGGAGGATACCAATTGGGAATTCCCGGAATAAACCCAGCGATTAAACCAGTCACCACCAATACCAAAGGATAGGGGACATTTATTCGTTCGGCGATTGCAGTACCTATTACAACTAAAAAGAGGATGAAAGGTATAATCTCAAATGCCGTCATGGTTTTTAATTCCTTATAGAAATTGTAACGTGATTTAAGTTTTTATGGAACTTACTTATTTAACTACTTACAATTAATTACAGAATTTTCTATTCTGAATCCCTTCATAGGGCTTAATTCCTAATGCACGAGGTTTACAATGGCTATTGAACGAACGCTATCAATTATCAAACCTGACGCTGTGGCCAAAAATGTCATTGGCCAGATTTATTCCCGTTTTGAAAAAGCAGGCCTTAAAATTATCGCAGCTAAAATGTGTCATCTGAGTAAACCACAAGCAGAAAAGTTTTATGCGGTTCACAAGGATTGTCTTTTCTACCCCGATTTGGTGAAATTCATGAGCCAAGGCCCTTTAATGGTCCAAATATTGGAAGGCGAAAATGCCATCGTTAAAAATCGAGAAATTATGGGGGCTACTAATCCGAAAAAAGCGATTCCAGGAACCATTCGGGCTGATTTCGCTGACTCCATCAACGCTAACGCGGTACATGGTTCGGATGGTCCTGAAACAGCAAAAGAAGAGATCACTTTTTTCTTTAATCCCGATGAAATCTTTTAATTCAATCGGAGTTTAAGCGTTTCCCTTCCCATCGATAAATCGCTTAGGTCATGCGGTATTCGTGAAGGAAAACTATTTTCTGATTTGAAAACTTAACCACACTGATGTCATCGGGAAGAGAATATTCCATGCGATTGGAAACACAGCCAAAAACTCATTCAACGAAAGCCGTTTTTTGCAAAATAAAGTAACAAAAAACCATTTGGTTACTTTTCTATTTGCGTTTAATCAGAATCCAAAGCAGAGTTTAATCTCGTGAATGCCCTGATACCGAGGGCCGTGAGATTTAATGACGACACAATCTTCGGCTAGAGTTAAAAGAATGAGTGGTAAATCATTTTATTTCCAGCCGTCGATGTATTGTTGATTTAGATTAAAAACGGTTTTTTCATTCTGATATTTCCCTTCTGATTCAAAATAAGCGCCGGCCGTTTCCCAACTTCCGTGAGGCAACAGAAGCATTAAATTTAAGAATACAAACGCTTTCGATAGTGTTTCGAAACGTCTATAATACGATGAGCTAGGAAATTGATTTAATGAACGTTATCACAATTTATCAGGGGCGTATCAACCATAAGCTTGGAAGTATATTGCCTGACATCAAACAAACCCCTCAACGTTTGCACGAAGCGATGACTTATGCAGTCATGTCGGGCGGTAAGCGGGTTCGTTCTTTATTCGCCTACGCGACTGGGTTTAGTTTTGACGTTGACCCCGCTCAAATCGACAACGCAGCTTGCGCTATTGAATTAATGCATTGTTACTCACTGGTTCATGATGATTTACCAGCGATGGATGATGACGATTTTCGTCGTGGAAAACCGAGCTGTCATAAGGCCTTTGATGAAGCGACAGCGATTTTAACGGGGGATGCGTTACAGTGCTTAGCTTTTGAGATTTTAGCACGCGACAACAATGCTGATTTGATTAATGTATTAGCACATGCCTGCGGTTCTCTGGGCATGGCGGGCGGCCAGCAATTGGATTTAGAGTTTAAAAATAAAGAGGTGCCTCCCGAACAAATTGAGATCGTTCATCGCCTAAAAACAGGTGTTTTGTTTAGAACAGCTATTGAATTAGGCGCGCTTTCAGCAGGTTGTACCGATGAAAAGAGGCTTCAAAAATTGCGAAAATTGGGAGCCAGCATTGGTTTAATCTTTCAGTGGCAAGATGATCTGGCGGATCAAACAGTGGAAGATGAAAAAATACCATTAATTAACCACATCGGCGTTTTATTTAATCAAGTAGAAAAGTCATTAAATGAATTAGAAGGCAATAACAGCTTTCTTCAAGAACTAATTTATTTTCTAAAACCCTCTATAACCGCCGTCATTTAATGACTGAAACCACCAGCTCTGCCGGTGTGAAAAAACGAGAAGTCCCGTCATCCCCGCCTGCGCACCTAGCCATCAACTTAAGCATAAACCCCTAATGACTGTAAAGTTGATGCTTCTCTTTCGCCTTGTTCCTTTCAAAGCTCCTTGATACAAGGGGCCTCTATCATTACCCA
>NZ_VFIV01000098.1 GCF_019425495.1 Coxiella endosymbiont of Ornithodoros amblus | reverse complement strand
AAAAGATCAAGGCGTAAAATATAATTTTGATGTCCTTGGTATGCTGGTAGAACACAACGCTGCAGTTTTTTATTTATGGCTCGGCATTTATCCTGATACTAATCCTGTTATTGAAATTCTTCAAGCTCATTTGTAAGAAATATCCAACGCTTCGTCAGTAGTTTTACTATTTACTACAACGCTGTTAGCGGCAAAAATTTATCCAAAAATATTTAATTATTTAAATAAATGAGTATTTTTATTTTCTCAAAAAAGAAAAATTTCTTTTATACGTTAGTCTTTTTTTGGAGATTATTATTCTTCCTCGAAGAACTACTATAAATTTAAACGATTAATCAAGATTGTCCTTTCTGGAAAGGTAACCACGAAGTTACAAGTTATCGGACTTTATCTTATGGAAAGAGAAAGGTCTAAGGATAGAACTGTCTGGTAGGGATCACCAAGGCGGGGTTGGTTATAGCAACCACCCCCCCATTTTTTATTATTAGAGGCCCATTGAGGTAGTCAAGTCCTTTCTTTACTAACGCTTCATCATAACTATACGTCGTCAATAAGCTATCGGTTGAAAAAATTGTAACGAATAAGAACGACAAAGATTGACGAAACTACCGTTAGAAGTACGTAAAAAGTAGTTTTCTAAAAATCCTGCAATTTACTAAATATATCGCATCACATTGCTGCGCGAAATGATTAGTGTAACCATCAAAAAGCACTGACGCCACTAACGCTTGATCGATATTCACAGAATGTTCGTTAAGCAGAAACTGAAGGCTGTGGCTTAACTAATTGCCAGTAGCAGCCTTCAATTTTTTATTACACAGAACTTTCTTTCGAGCGGTAAGTCAATTACTTTTTTAATTTGATCCGCCGTTGTTTGCGAAATAACTTTATTATCAGGTACTTACTGTATTTACCCTTGCAATTCATCCTGAAAATCAGTCAATGAATTTTCAAAATCGAACTCCAATGAAGAAAGCGCAGAAAAGTTACTGTCTGAAATGACATGATTCTGTGGTAGGGATTACGGGCACGAGCGATCGTGCGGGAATTGATTTTATACAATTGTGACTGGATCAAGATCCTCGGCTCTATTCTCTCGAGACGTTTGAATAGTTGACTGGGAAGTCATTCCACTACTTCCA
>NZ_VFIV01000097.1 GCF_019425495.1 Coxiella endosymbiont of Ornithodoros amblus | reverse complement strand
TCGAATGTTGGAAAATGCTCCTATCTATAGTACCTATGCTTATCAAGTTGCGCTTACGATGATTCCCTTGCTATTTTTATTAGCCTTATTTATCGGAAAATTCGGTATCAAAGAGACTTTTGCTAAAAAGCAATATTAGAATCGAAGGCGATGTAAAGAGTGATAAAAATTTCTCTTCCCAGGAGGAGAGGAAAGGACCCTTCACAAGCGGCTAAGGAGCGCGAAACTTCATAGGTCTCTCTCGCTGAGAGTTTGGGCAACTATGCTACTATCTCTCCAACAAAAAAACAGTACCAATGACAACCATTTCTCAAAAATTCATTCGGAATTTTTCGATTATCGCCCACATTGATCATGGGAAATCGACGTTAGCTGATCGCTTTATTCAGCTTTGCGGAGGATTAAGCGAACGAGAAATGAAGGCTCAAGTGCTCGACTCCATGGATATAGAGCGAGAACGGGGAATTACTATCAAAGCGCAAAGCGTGACATTGAATTTTAAATCGCAGAACAGCGATTTTTATCAGCTAAACCTTATCGACACTCCCGGCCACGTTGATTTTTCTTATGAAGTTTCGCGCTCCTTAGCCGCTTGTGAAGGGTCCTTACTAGTGGTGGATGCCGCCCAAGGTGTGGAAGCGCAAACGGTTGCCACGTGCTATACCGCGATTGAGCAAGGACTCGTTGTCCTTCCAGTTTTAAATAAAATCGATTTGCCACAAGCAGATCCGGAGCGCGCTATCCAGGAAATTGAAGACGTCATAGGAATTGAGGCGCATAATGCAATTCGCGTGAGCGCCAAAGAAGGAAAAGGTGTCAAAGAATTATTGGAGCAACTGATTGTCACTATCCCATCGCCAGTGGGTTATCCTGAAGCACCTTTGCAGGCACTGATTATCGATTCCTGGTTTGACAGTTATCTTGGCGTGATTTCATTGGTTCGAGTGAAGGCGGGCACTTTGCACAAAGGGGATAAAATTCGCGTCATGTCAACAGGGAGAGATTATTACGCCGATCAAATTGGTTATTTCACTCCCAAGCGCCAGCCGTTAGAAGAATTAAGCGCGGGCGCCGTCGGTTTTGTCGTTGCGGGGATTAAAGATATTTTCGGTGCGCCCGTCGGCGATACGCTCACGCATGCCAAACAATCAGCCGGCTCGC
>NZ_VFIV01000073.1 GCF_019425495.1 Coxiella endosymbiont of Ornithodoros amblus | reverse complement strand
GGCTTAGAAAATGTAAGGGAAATTATTTTCAACCCAATAATCAATTGCTTCAATTAAAACAAGCCTTTCCATTAATTCCACCTGCTCAGGAAACAAACTCATCGCTTTCCTTCGTGTATGGAGAGAACAATTGCGCTTTAATGGAAGCTTAATATTTCGTTAAGGTTGGTGGGCTATTCTCTTAAAAAGGCTAAATAGCGGAGAAGTTATGCCAGATCTGTCGAATAAAGTCGTTCATTAATTTTGGCGAGATTACAAAGACCCTATTATCTACCGCGTTATCTCCTTCATGGAGGGCCGTGGAAGATTGGACGAGGACGGCAATCCTGAGATTAAAAATTGATTTGAAAGAGCTAGGCCAGACCCTTGAAGATATCGGCAATATTGATCTACAGAAAGAAAATGCGATGATTAATTTAGTCACTCACCTTAAGATAAGACCGGGCGCGGCCTGCGTTTATTGATATGTTTAGACACAGCCTATCCCGAGACTGCTTCGAAAGTGCTCATGCACACTGAAGAAATATCAAAATCTGAAACAGATACCGCCGGCATTTTTCTAAAACGCAACTTGGTATTTGAACGATTGGGGCTACTAGGCGAAGTTTTTACACCGGACCGTTTTAAATTAATTTTACAAACTCTTGAAGAAGGTGGTTTATGAATAAATATCTTTATAATAGAGGAACATAGAGGAACGGCGGCCATTTTGTCAGCAGCTTCTTCGTTTTCTTTCGCCGATAATACGCCCACTGCGGATTGTGCTAATTATTTAAGTTACTCCGATACTCAATGGTCTCCTATAATCAGTCGCTTGCTTCCACTATCGCTGATACTTTAAGTAATTGTGCATTGGCAAGTACATGCAGCAGTATCTCGCTAGATCATTGTTCAGCGTTATTATCTACTCGGAGTTTTATCAGTGCCTATTTTTATAATTTGAAAGGTGATTCTGTCAGCAGCGCAGCTCCTTACAGCGGTGGATTTTCAGCAACACCAAAACTCCCAACTACAGCGATACCGATAGTCAGTTCCGCAGCCAATGCGCCTTCGCCAGCAGTGGTTCAGCCCCAATAAACCCAAACAAAAAAACAGGATTCGTCTAATATCCACTGGTTTTAAAAAAGGGTTTATTTATGAAAAAATTTCGCGTACTTGAATTGCTTCTTTTCTTGTTAGGTGTGGCCTCAACATCAGCGATGGCGGACGTTGATCCCATGAGCGGCGTTATAAAGGCGATTAAAGAAGTTGGTCTTGAAGTTCAAGCGCTGGGCAATTGCCAGTAAAAAAGCATCAGCAATATGAAATATTAATTAGATAAAAATCTCGACCTTGCTTTGCGAGCTGATGTTGAAAAAAAGTAACGCTTTACAAACAGTCAAAAACAACACGGATACTAATACAGAAAATCAAATTTCTGGAACTCTTTTGCAATTTCCAAAACAAGTCATTAACGCCAACCAATTAAGCGACCCGCAAATGGCAGCTACTACTAAAAACTGAAAAAACCTGATTCCTAATTTGACGACCGCTATTCCTGCCAGTGATACGCTTTAATTTAACCGATGCAGAAGACCCTTTAGCCAGTACCTATGGCGTTCCAAACCCAGTTCGCTTTACGATAATTACTTTAATTTTGATTCTTTATTCGCACTCTCTGCTTATAAGTCGGATCAACAGCGGGCAGCCACTACGTATTTACAATATTTGACAAAACCATACCAATCGTTAACCGATAATATTCATTTCAGTGAGCTTAAAACAACCTTAATAAACTGAGTGCTGAAAAACGCACTGATAAGTTGAAATCGTTTTTGAATAATCCCGCTTACCAAAAATTCCAATTAGCTGTGCGCTCTTTAATAGCGACAAAACAATAGCCATAGACAATTTCAATACCTTAACTTAACGAATGTGTGCCACTTAAAGGGTTGGACGCTAAAGTGGGTATGTCAGACGATCCAAATTTACCTAAAGGGTACGCAAGTCCACTGCAAGTCGAAAATTATATCGCTACCAACGTATTAATAGTCCCGCTTTTTAAGCAAATGAAAACCGCATCTCCGGTGGTGGTAGCACGCGAACAAGTCTTGATTCTCACGGAAATTGAAAGTCAGCTTGAACGAACGCAATCATCTCGACAATGAACACCTCCTGGCCACCCTTTCGTTAATGGCGCTCCAAGGGACGAAAATGGATTTACAAACGAATACCACTACTGACTTAAATATTGATTGACCAAACAGGGAAATAAATCCCCGGGGATTTATTTCCCTGTTTTTAATCACTGGCACGAAACAAGTTCGTGCTCGGAAATCCTCCATCACTTAAGGCAACCCTGTACACAAACGGGTTTTTCAGAATAAAAAAACCCCGGAGTTTTTTTCTTTAAACTTGATCGATATCATTGTCGTTATTCATCAATTTTCAAGGAGTATATTAAAAAAACCTCTATTCCTCATGGAATTTTACTGGGTATAAGTCTAACCACTTTAGCTCAACAGCATGTTTCTCCTTTTACCATTTATCGACGGTCCTTACAGTTAGTTAAATTTCGCCAACAGCACGCCCCCAAACTGCACCCATTTAACTATCAGTAATATAACACCGGCTGGGCAGTATAATTATTATCTTAACTTGACCTACAAAAAGTAGAAGCCTGGATAAATTTTAAGTTTGCTGGATGCATTCACTCAGCCAGCTGTATTTACAATATTATTCATTTATATCAAAATATGTATATACAAAATAATACAGCTGGGTACTTATGAAGCAAGCCATGAGTTTTAGGTTCAGTAACCGAACAATTACGCGATTACCCGTTCTTTCTAAAAAATTGCATTTATTGAAAACAGATATCTTAGAGAGAGCCATCAATTGTTATACGAAAAGACAAATCCGCTCCCAATCGGATTTAATCGAGTTTCCAGGTGTTTTCAGCGAAGAAGAGGCGAATCAAATTAAAAAGTCATTCAAGAATACAGGTTATAACAAAGACCATAAGGACATTGGGCCGTGAAATATATCTTAGACACAGATATCCTCATTTATTTTCTGAAAGGTAGAGGAAGCGTACTTTCTAAAAATAGCTGAAACTCCTTTAGACGATTAGGCACAACGATTATTAACCATACTGAATTATTATTTGGTGCCCTAAATTCAACACATAAAAAACAAATTTAGCGAAAGTGATGGGCTTATTGAGGAAGTTGACCATTTTGCGGAAAAGTCTCTTATCAATTTGCTGAAAAAAGCAGAACTAAAACAATCTGGAAAAATGTTAGCAGGCCTTGATTTACTGATCGCAAATATTTACCTACAAACCAAAGCGGTGCGTAACCAACCATACCAGACATTTCGGTGCGTTAAGGGTTTAATAATAGGGCATTGACTTAAGGAGTAGAGTAGAGTAGAGTAGAGTAAAGTAGACTAAAATAAGATAACCGCTTAATTAGCCATCTTTTCAACCAGACGCGAAGTCGAAAAGCCCTCATTAATTGGAATAGCCAGTACTTTCCCGCCATTTTTAACAACTACATCACCACCTGCGATTTGGTTGAGTTGGTAATCGCCGCCTTTTACTAAAATATTTGGTAACACTTCAGTAATTAAACGCGCAGGCGTATCTTCTGAAAATGGCACTGCCCAATCGATGGCACGTAACGCGGTTAAGACTTCCATGCGCGCTTGTAATGAATTAATAGGCCGGCCTTTTCCTTTTAAGCGCCTTACCGAATTGTCATCGTTGACAGCTACAATTAAACGGTGGCCCATCGCCTTGGCCGCTTCTAAATAGTGAACGTGACCGGCATGTAAAATATCAAAGCAACCGTTAGTCATAACAATTATCTCGCCGTGAGCGCGGGCATCTGCTACTGCTAATAGCAGTGCTTTTTCAGATAAAATCCCATGATGAAAAACGTTTATTTGGCGTAATGCACGGCGCAATTCCGGAACCGTCACTGTCGCCGCACCGAGTTTCCGTACCACTAAACCGGCTGCCAAATTGGCGAGCTGGGCCGCTTCGTAAAAATCACCCCCGGCTGCTAAAGAAGCTGCCATTACTGCAATCACTGTATCGCCCGCTCCAGTGACATCGTACACTTCACGCGCATGGGCTACTAAATTAATGGCCGTCCCTTCTTTCTGAATTAACATCATCCCTTGTTTTCCGCGGGTGATAAGGATAGCTTCAAAACGATATTGGTGAATTAAAGCGCGCGCTTTGGACTCCAACTCTTGGTCCGTTTGGCAATGACCCGCCACCGCCTCAAATTCTTTTAGGTTAGGCGTTAAAAGCGTAGCTCCCGCGTAACAGCTGAAATCAACTGATTTGGGATCGACTAAGACAGGAAGCCCCTTTTCACGTGCCCGTTGGATAAGTGTAGTGGCGTTAAATAACGCACCTTTAGCATAATCGGATAAAATAATGGCTTGTGCATGAGAGAGTAAATGTTGATAGCGCTGCAACAAGCCTTTGTCTTCATAATGTTTTAACGCTTTTTCAAAATCTAATCGCAAAAGCTGTTGATTTTGTCCCAGCACACGCAGTTTAGTCACCGTTGGATAGTTGTTGAGCCGGTGAAAGTGCCAGTTAATAGACTTTTTATTCAGCAACGTCTTAAGCTCTCTGGATTCCCGATCGTCCCCCACAACCCCCATCAATTCTACTGAAGCGCCCAAGGCAGCTACGTTCAACGCCACGTTCGCTGCCCCGCCGGGACGCGCTTCTATCTGATCAACGTTAACAACGGGAATAGGCGCTTCGGGAGAGATTCGTGAAGCTTGTCCATACCAATAGCGATCCAGCATTACATCCCCATAGACTACAATGTGCGCCTTTTCATAAAGAGGAATGTCAATTTTATCCGCCATGAATCCTTCTCTGAAAAACAATCTCTTAGCCCAGAAACGAGCACTTAATTATGCCACTGGGCAATCAAAGACTAAAGAGGCAGTGTTAAAGCAATTTTGCTGACACAGCGTAAAGGGTATGAATAGATCTTTTCAAAGACAGAATAATTGTGCGTTGAGAAACGAATACCGTAGGGCGTTTAAGAATGTCGATTTAAGAAAATCTGCATACTTTTTTAAGGTGCTTCCCTTTTCCGCCTTCACCTCTATTGGAATAACGTGTGCATTTTGACTGATTTAGATAATCCACTTCCGCTTGGCTACTTCACTCTTGTCGATGCCAATAAAATAATTGTTGTTGCTGACAGAGGTTAGCGTAAACCAGTAGTTCTTGACCAACTGCTCTGCCTCTGCAATCCGCTTTTATTAATGAAAGCCTTTTCTTGGGTTAAAATCCAAGCTTCACTGGTGGTTCCTAAAGCCTGGGTTAGATGCAACATCTAACATGATTAATTTAAATTGCTTAGGGTTTGCTTGAGCACCGAGAGAAGCTCCCTACTAAACTAAATAATAGTAGTAATAGTAGTAATTATATTGGATATTGGCTTTTTTGAGTAATTCCAGCACCAGCATTAATTCCCTAGAACGAAAATGAAGTGACCTTTTAAAATCAAAATCGTTCTCCTAACTGGTGGGAAACCTGCTAAAATAAATGCTCAATGTATTTAATCTGCGTTTCACGAGCATATTTCTCGAAATCCTGCGGTAAGATGAAAGCAAGATCTGCCGTGGATTTGCAGTATTATTTGAATTGATATTGTTTTCTACTCTTCAGTATCTTTATGTCAATAACTATGGTTTCGTTTCGGCCGGCGTCATTCAAAAATTGCCTTTGCTCCATACGTAT
>NZ_VFIV01000014.1 GCF_019425495.1 Coxiella endosymbiont of Ornithodoros amblus | reverse complement strand
ATGTCTTTCATCAAGAACCCCTTATCCTTCAATAACATCAGGAATTCTACTGAATACTCAGCAGCTTTTCTGACCATTTCATCAACTTAACTGCTTTTGTTATGTATAGAGGTTTTTTTATTAAAAAATAATAATTAATATTTTTTTAATATTTGGATTTTATTTAAAATAGCAGTAATTTTTATGAGAAGTTCTTCCTAACCTTTAATTTTTTAGGAGAAATATGCAATGCGAAATGATGATGATACTGATTCAACGTCGACCTTGCCTTCCGAACAAGTTTCTGAGAATAAAATTGCTCCCAAAGATTCACAAAAACATTCCGATCCAAACGTACATGAAAATAGCACAGACCTGACTGATTCTGCTAATCAAAATATCGCTTTGGAGGATGAAGTTATTGTCGTCACACTGGAGTCGGATTCAAAGGCGATTGAAAAAGAGTTGAAAAAAATCTATTAATTATTTTAAAATTGGAAAAACAATCGCGAATGAAGCCTATACCACCTCACTTTGTTTCGTTTTTTATAAATTAAGCGCTATTCGGGGGGTGGGTAATGGCGTTATTTCTGCTCTTGTCAATGCGCGTTCTGCGGCTGTATTTTTCGATCAATTCTTTGGTAAAGTACTCATTAATTATAATCCTAAATGTGTCATCAAGACTCATTTTTCTTTGTCCTTATCCGGTTTGGCGGCTGGGATTATTGCCGCTATTGCAGGAGAACAAATTGCAGAAGATGCCGTAAGGGGTTCTTCGACGGGGTTCTTTTATGCCTCAATAGGGTATCACTTGTATATATCTTTACAGGCCGTACGCTTGGTTTGCCTGGAGCAGTAGGATATTTACTTAATCCGCCGCTAGAGCAGTTCAGTCCCTTTCTGGAATTGGTACAATTGCGCAAAGACTTAGAAAAAAATTATTTAAATCCTACGGTACAAAGGATTAATAAAAAACCCCCCCAGAACGATTTATTGAAGTTTTTTATGATACGATAAAAGAAAATCCTGATAAATAACAGGTTATGATACTTATAAAGACACCATCGAAAAAGCGTTTCAAGTCGGGGCCTCATAGCCGTGCAGCATTTTTTGGTCTTTTTCAACAGCCAGCGGCAGAAGGTTGGAGGAAAATCTCCCCCAACTCGAAAATAATTGTGGGCTAAACTCTATTTCCGCCATGACCACCGCTTTTTTTATTATCTTTTTCTTTTGAAACTTCCACCGACCTTTCGCAAGTCCTTGGAACAAATCTGGGTCTTGGGGTACATAATTCGAGAAAGCTGCCAGAGAAAATAATAAAGACTGCAGTCGTCTTGTTGGTCACCCTTGGTGGCGCTGGGGCTGCTGCCTATTTTTCTGGGTCGGGCATTGCGGAAGAAACAGTGCGTTATGACCAACTTGCCCAAAATGGGATTTACCATTTGCTTTGCGTTAATAATCCTCCTCTAAGTCCTTTGGAAGGGGGTAGATGGTAATCTGAACGAACTGTAGATGACAATCGTCGCGGGAGTAGGATGTAATTTCACAGGTATGCTTTTCTTGTTTAATCTAATTCTAGATTTTTTATTAAGAATAGTCATGAGAATCCGTATCATATTCAAAGTATGTTAGCTAGGTTGGAAAGTACTAGAATATTAAATTCAAATCAACTTGAGGAAGAATTTGCTAGTTAGATTCCTCTGATAAAAGAAAAGAGAACCCCTGCGATTCAAGCGATTGAGAATAAGCGTTCTCTAGTTAAAATCGCTGAAATAGGAATCTTCCAGAACAAAAACCCTGATGCTGGGGAGATTTATGGAAGTGTTTCTCTAACAATGACAATCCTCCATTGCTATCGGAAACAGAAGATCATGTACCTTCTGCACTTATTGCGTAATTAAACCTGATCCCGCTGCGCAAGCCGCGGGATCAATGTTTAAAGGCATCTTAGACAAAGCACCAGGAATCTCTCGAACGAATTTCGGAACGAGATAGCCGAGAAGGCGCGTCATCATTTCGGCGAGAAACCATTGTGCTTTTTTGCTCACTTCAAAATGCGCAGTCCCGGTTACATGATCGGGAAGATGAAGATAATTAAGGTAAAACGCCTGCGTCGAATAATCGTTCGCTTAAATCAATCAGTGTTTTGCTATCATCGTTAACATTTTTTAATAAGATGGATTGATTCAACAAGCTAATTTTGAGCGGTGTAGCGAACCAAATGCATCAATGAGAGTTTGATTAATTTCATTGGGATGATTGCAATGGGTGACGACGGTAGTTTGCAAACGCGTGCACGAAAGAAGATTTACTAATTCCGCGGTAACGCGCTCAGGAATGACGATGGGAAGTCTCGTGTATGAACACGCAAACGCTTAATCGTCAGGATGGCTTTCACATTTGAAACAAATGCCGTTAAGGTCTCGTCCTTTATCATTAAAGGGTCGCCTCCGCTTAAAATAACTTCATGAATATTGCTATTCGCTTTAAGTTAATCAAAAAGCGGCCCCAGCCAGCCCTTCCAGGGGTGTTTTGTTCATAAGAAAAATGGCGTCGAAAACAATAACGGCAATGAATGGCACAAGCGCCGCTGAGTGTGATTAATACTCGGCCATGGTATTTGTGTAGCAATCCCGGTATTAAATCGATTGTTTTTCATTGAGAGGGTCATTGGCAATATTTGCAATAATAAGGAATCATTAGGATTTCCTTTTTCCATTCGCTCAACGAATCCGCGAGTCACACGCAGCGTAAAATTGCCAGCACCGTGCCAGGCCAGTGGTAAAGTTTGTGGGTCAAGCTATAGTATTGCAGATCATACCTTAAAATAATAAACATATTGATCCAGAAAAGTGGGCGAAACTGCAAAAAATAGCATCACCCGGTGTTTAGCCTTTATTAGTCATTATTGCATTACTAATCGTGTTATTTATCCATTAATGATTACCTGTTAGTGTCGAGAGAGAAAGACAACCGTTACAATAACATCATTCCTGTGAAAACGGGAATCCAGGGGACTAGCATTCTAGATTTCTGTTTTTTCAGAAAGAACAAGGAGAAATTATTGCCTTTGACTTATTTTTCTTGGTTAATACATCCGATTCAATAGCTTGTGCGCATTTAGGGGATTGGCACGTCAGTCAAGCATCTATTACCGTTGAAAAAAACGAGGCTATGATAAACCGCTATTTTTCAATACGAAAGAAGGCGGAATTAAAAAATAACCAATACGGTATTTTTACAAAATCATTGAGTCTTTTTATTTTTCGTTTTGGTCGTTCAGAGCAGGCATGATATTGGTCACGACATTATCAACGTATGTGATTGAGCTTAGCGATTGCCTTACCTACGCTGTTGTTAGTTGAGCTTTCGGTTAATATCACGTTTGTATTATTCCTATCGCTGTTTCGCGCTACGTATTTTAGTGTATTCGGTGTGGTGATTTTCGTAATCATCATGTCGATATCCAGTTTATTCTATGTCATCATGGGACAATATATTTTCGAAAAAGTATTGCTTCTAGTCCAACTATCAGGCTATCAAAATAGGATAGACGTTATTAAATTTTTAATATTTCCTATTTTAACAGTGTATTCAGTGATATTGGTTATGTAATCTGTTAATATTAAACCATTTTTCTCGAAGAGTTACACAAGGATTATGTGCCAACGATGATTGTTTTAGAGACGGTTTATACATTGCCGGACTAATCTTAACTGACTTTTCTTACACATTGGTAGATCCATGAGTTCGATTGACAAAAAGATAAAAGATTCCATTTTATTGATTATTCGTCATTTCAGTTATTTCTTTCTTTTATGCGAGAAAGCGATACGTCTTTCGCGAATCGTTACAACAATTATTTCAAAAAAATTAGCGGCTGTGTTTCCGATCATTTTAGGCGTTTACACAGTGGTCAGTTTATTAGATTCGGTTCATTTTACTATCCTAAGATTGATAATCAATATCAAGTGATTCAATTTAAATTGTTATTGGATCTGATAATCAGCCCGCTTGGTGTGTAAACAGAGAAAACTTATTCCGTCCATTTTTCTACTCATCTTTAGAACAAAGCAATTATATCTGTAGCAAATGGCTATGTTCAGGATTGGCCGCGATTGGTTTACGGTGTGGCGCACTTGAAAAATCCTACAGACCAAATCAAAGAGATTGTTTTATCAAATTTTTCAGGTATTTTAATCGGATTATTGATTTTAATTGTAATAGTAATAGTTTTTTTGTGTTCAGTTATTTAGTTTTTCGTAAACGGACTTCCTATCGTATGTGTTTATACTGTTTATGGCGTTTGAAAAAAATCGCCTGACGGGAATGGTTGATTGCGTTTGGTCTTATTTGGATTTTCGGGTTTGTCATTCACTTTTTAGCAATTAATTATCACCTCTTAAGAGAACGGATTAGGTAGGGGCGGATATTTTATATGAGGCAATAAAAAGTGTTCGGACCGAGTTATTAATTGGTACGCTAACCTGTTTTTTTATACTACCTTTTGCTTTGTCATTCGGGATGTTGTCGGGATTTTTTGGCGGATGGGTGTATGATATTTCCAGTATTTATATACAACGTTGAGTTCTATTCCAGTCGTATTTTTGATCGCAGCATTGGTATTAGTTTTACAAATTTTTATTGCTACACATCCGATTTATTTTCCTATTCTGGCCGAATGCACTAATGCACGATTATTAAAATCGTGTTTGATTTTTGGCATCACAAGTTTGGCTAATTTATGTCTTTTACTGGGCGGCGAAACATTAAAATTACCCGAAGAAAAATTTGTTGATTCTGCGCGTGTGGTAGGTATTAGTTGAGTAAAAATTATTTTTCGTAATATTTTTTCTAATGTCATGCACCTTGTTATAATTACAGTGGTATTAGACTTCAGCGTGCTGTTATTTATGTTTGTATTAGTTCTAGCCGCTAATTCTATTTGCGTCTGAATTTCGCGACGAGTTGGAGCCACGGTTGAGAATTACGAATACATCTAGAAGTAGCTTGCATGGATCGAAGCGAAATACGGGCTACAAATCCCTTCTGATAGTGGGAAATAAGGATGGGTAGGAAAATAAAATGCTAAACCGTTAATAGAAATTAATCATCTTACCATAGTATTCATTTGCTCAAAATGCGAAGCCGGAAATTTCACAGCTTAGCGTAAGTTTACAGCGTGACCAATGTCTAGCGTTTCTATGTGAATCTGATAGTGGAAAAAGAATGACAGCATTGGCTATTATGAAATTACTCCGACTGATAGCACGAGTTAGCGACCGTAGCTGAATTTTATGGGAATGTAAAAATTTACTAAGGTTTTCAGAGAGAACTATGTGGAAAATTTGGAACTTTAAATCCAGTATTAACCATCGAACAACAAATGAATAAAATTTTAAAAAAATACCTATATATTCAATTACGTGCGTTGCAATTATTAGAGTAAGTCGGCATTAAAAATTCAGCACGTGTCTATCATTCCTATCCTCACGAATTATCCGGTGATATGCGCCAGAGAGCGATGATTACAATGGTGCTGGTGGGTAAGTCCGAAATAATTATCGTGGATGAACTGGCGACCGCGCACTCGATGTCGCGATTCAAGCCAAGGTTTTAAATTTATTGAATGGATTAAAAAAGAAACACAACATTACCTTACTTTTTATTAGTCACGATTTAGACGTTGTTTCACAATTGGCGGATGAAATTGCAGTATTAAAATCAGGTCGACTGGTGTAGCGCAAGTCAAGGGACCCATTTTTCCAACAACCTAAAGAGGACTATAGTCGGCGATTATTAGCTGCTATAAAGAATTGGAGCTGTTAATTATCGTAATCTTATTAGCTTTTCAAGCTTCTTCTTTAATTATAATACTTTCCCGAGACGCCACTTGTTTGAGAACAGGTAAATATGGGGTGGCACCATTGATTGAGAGAGCATCAGTGGAGCGTCATTTATTTGCTCTTTCTTAAATTGCTTGAATAGCCTGGCATACGACAGAGGGTCGCATTACGCCCTTGGGAACTTTAAATGAGTATCTTTGAGGAGGCTGCCTTGCATAACGGCATAAGGACTTGCTGTATAGTTCTGTTATTTATCTCAACACCACCCTTCCATCAGCGTGTGTGCCAAACCTCCTATTCCTCCTGTAAGGATTAGAACCGCTAACAGAAAAATTTTCATATCTTAACTCCTCTCGAAATTGAATCACTGTAGTAAAGATAGTACAAAATAATGGAGTTTTTTGTCCGCCTGTATCTCTTTGACTTCATTATCGATTACGGTCTGGAAGAAATATTGGCGAACGCAGAGCGTCTTGAGTATTATTGTTAGGGATTGAGTCCGAAAGAGACAACCACTACTAAACAGGCACCGCAGGAGTTTTCATGGCACAGAAAGACGATATTTTATTTTCGAAATTCGCGGAAAAAGGGTAATTTGGATGAAATCATCTTAAATCGACCACAGGTGTTAAATACGTTGACGGGTGATATGTTCCGCCGATTGCACGAACAGCTGTTGAGTTGGAAAAACAATCGAACTATTAAAGCAGTCGTTATTAAGGACGCGGGAGATCAGGCTTTCTATTCGGATTGTGATATTCGCACGCTTTATATGAACGGAAAAGAACATCTACAAACAGTGGAAAAATTCTTTTACAGCCAATATCGAGTGAACGCGGCATTTTTCATTTTAAAAAACATTATATTGCGCTGTTAGATGGTATTACTAAGTGGTGCGGGCGTTTGTTTCTGTGCACGGATCTCGTCGCGTAGCGACTGAGCACTTGCTGCTATTTTCGATTCCTGAAATAGCCATTGGTTTTTTCCTGACGTGAGTGCTAGTTATTTTCTTTCTCGTTGTAAAAATAACATAGAATATTTCTCGGTTTAACCAGTGATCGTATTGGAGCAGGTGATGCAAAATGGTTAGGATTAGTGAATCACGTTATACCGAGTGAAAAACAAGATTCCTTAATTAAATCTCTTGCAAATGCACCTTTCTCTTCAGAAGATCATCGTCAAGTTACCGATATCTTAATGAATTTTTAATCGATATTGAGCCCATTTTTTTAATCGAAAAACCTTAATTGAAAATTGTTTTTCACCGGAATCCGTCGAAACAATTGTTTCCCGATTAGAAAAACGCAATGAGGAATGGAGAAAAACGGTATTAGAAATCTTATTGTCTAAATCGCCGATAGAAACCCTTGAATCTTGAAGAAGTGACTCCCGAAAGGGTCGCTTCTTATTTTATGAAAAAAGAGCAATTGAATATCACTACCATATATAGAATAACTTATAAACCTTATACGCTTTTTTGATACCTTGGCTTCGATTTTTAATTATCTTTTTCATTGATTTTGCTATTTCTGCTTGAACGAAACCATATTTACTCTTTTATTCTGACGCCAATGTTTACTTGACGATAGCTTACAAAAAAGTATGGATTTAGATAATAGCTACTGGACGTTGGCTAAGCGCCAAATTCCACCCAGGTTCATGATAATTATGGTGTTTTCCTTTGTTGCCAAAAACGATACAAAGCAGCGATTGACAAATTTGTTGTCGCTTCTTAGATTAACTCTAAATTATAGAGTAATGGCTTATCAAAACATGTCTTTATGTAAGAAATTACTTCATTAGTATAGCGTAAAAGGAGGTTCTCCCGTACGTTATTTGTATCGACTAGCCAAAAACTACTAGTACGCGGTGTGGGGTTTGGCTGAAAATGATTATAATACAAGTTACGCTAGAAAAAAATTAAATCTGGTTATACTGTTACTGCACAAGGCCTATTGATAATAGTCAACAGCCCGTAACCAAAAACTTCAATGGAGGGAAGATATATGAGGCTTATAAAGCTTATTCTTGAGATCGTCCTATCCTTTTTTATAGTGCAGATCCCTTTCGCTGATACACAACCGAAACGGAGACAACGATTATAAATTTAAACTAGTCGTTGTAAACAATTCTACTGATCAAGCATTTTAATTCGTTCGTCTTTAAAAAGTGACCAGCGATGCTGCGATGGAAGGATGGTCCAATACAGGTGGAATAATGCGGCTTCGTCTGAGTGATTAAAACAACAATCAACGTTATAATCATCGGGCATGGAGTGCCATTTTTAATCTTGGAGATTTTAAAAATTGTAAGTTGACGGTTATGAAAACTAATAAAGACATTCAACAACAAAAAACCATCTTGTGTGATGACAATAAAAAAATCACAAAAGTGGACATCCACGTCGAAAAAAGATGAACCGATGGAATATAAATTCACCACGGTCACTTTCCACAAAGACGTTTTTCTCAATGGAACTATCGCTAACCAATAATGAAATTCTTTTAAGATAGGTATCGCAGAACTTGTTTCTTTTTTTGCTCTTCGATTTTTTTTAACCAAAATTTAGATAAAAATGATTAAAAAACTTATTTTATTTTTCTACCGATATTCGCTAATTCGATTCCTTTCCATTTGCGTTATTGGACTTCTTATTCACATGACATTTCTTTACCTATTTCGACACAAAATTGGATTAATATCTCCAAAAATACTTTCTTATATAATCTCGGTTACAATCATCTGGTTCTTGAATCGATATTTCACTTTCCGATCACAAGATTCGCGGCGAGTTCAGGAATGGATACATTACGATTTTATTTATGGAATAACAGGTTGTATTCATGTATTGATGTTTACTACTCTCATGTATCGTTACTCAGTTTTACACACGCGTCCAATATTCGCCTTAATTATTACGGTGATTTTTATTTCATTTATTAATTTCAGTTTCACAAAGTATTTCGAATCCAAAAAATTGTTCGATTGATAAGTTTTCTTTGTTCAATTCCAATCAATCGACTTGATTGATGACGATAAAATTAATTTAGCATATTGCTATTTTAACTACAGTAGTAAACCATTCAAGTCAAAACTGGCATAAATTAAAAGAATCAATTCAAAGGGATATTGAAATTCTGTATAGGAAATCTATCTTGATGAGACGAGTATAAAATATAGAACTAAATCGGATAAAAAAGATGAGAAACCAAATTTTTATTTATATCAGTTTTAGGTAAAATAACGATTCCTAACGAAATTTAAATCTAAATTAAGAATAGTAAAAAACGTATAGTAAGGCTGTAACGATTAATAATAATTGGCTAAGACTATTTTTCGCAAACAATTGAGAAAATGGTGATGCAATAAATACCGTTTTCCTTGGTTGAAGGTCGACAGGTCAATATGAGACTCAAAGAAAAGTACCAATTAATTATATGAACTTATCATCATATTAGAAAACCCATTTAGCATCTGTTTCATAAATACTTTTTAATTTTGAAATAAAAAAGCGACGGCATGTTCGTAATAAAATTATTTTCTTGATCGCTAGATAATGATCCTTGTTTTTTTAACTTAATCATTAGTTATTGTTTAACTTCGTCAAAATGAATTCGTTTTTTTGATGATATTTTATATTTAATAATACCAATATAAATTGTTAATCGTAATACTGGTGTAAGTATACGTTCAAAAAATCAATTTTTTTCTGACTTTCCAGCCGCCGATGAATATAATACTTGGTAAATTCGACAAAATTAGGTTAATGATTTTTTCTCTATCCAAAATGGTGATGGACGAAATACCATAAGGTTCCAACAGATAAAGGAATAAATAAATAATAACTAACGGGTCGGATGAGAGTAGCGGTCGCCAGCTCAAGGACAGGCGAAAAGATAAGTCATAATTTTCTGGGATGATCTAAAAATAAGCAGGAACCAATTAAAAAAATAAAATAAATAGCGATGGCAAAGAGAAAGTTGTTTAGAACCATTAAGTTACAACTTAAAAATAGAAAATTGATGGCTATCATGCTAGCAGAAATATACGCAGCCACAGGAGAAAATAAATGACGGGCTAGATAAAATCCTTGGATGATGAGTAAACTACTTAAGATAATTTTTGTGATAATAAAAACAGCGATGTGTTATCCGAATAAATAAAATAGGACAACAATAAATGTAGAATGACAAGTTGTTCGTAATAAAATATTTCAGTAATTATGATTCATAATTAAAAATTTTTCTGACGAAAGACAACCTTCTGAATCTGGTTTCCTAATTTGGTGAAAATTCTCGTGGTATAAAATGAAAAAAGATTAATTTAAGAACAAATTCAATACTAACAATATTGAGAAATACCAAGAGTTGATAAATTTTATTCATTGTTAAAATTCCTTATTTATAGATGGAGACCGATAATCCATTTTTTTATCGATTTAAAAGATAGTTCTATTTAAATTCCGAAATGATGAGTAATAATTTTGTTTTAAATTAGGTACGTCATTAACTAAAAATAAATAATCGAATTAGGTAAGAGTTTTTAAATCGTTCTTTGGATTTGTTATTTTGAACTAAAAAATGTATCGCAGTAATAATTTATAGGCTAGAAAATGTAATTTCAGCGCATCATTACTTGTCCATATTAGACAGATTCTAGTGTTGGTTTGTATATGACCGGCTGTTACGCTAAAAAATTTTTTTCCTGAGAGCGAAAATAAATAATACTGTCAGATTTATATAACTAATATTTTTGTACCAACTAAGCGCGACAGTACTATAAACAGATATTAATAACAGAATGAGAAGAAAATCGAAAATATATGACTCGGCGCGTTTTTTCATTTTTATAAAATTCATAGGTGTATCAATAAAATAAAAAATTTAAGATAGAATAACTACAATCCAGGCGCCATAAAAAATTAAGAAGAAAAGATAGAGTGAATTCAACTAGAGTACAAGGTGTTTTTTTTATGATATAAATAGATATGAAGTAAAGATAATAAATAAAAAATATAGACTAATAGAAACAAGGCCTTACAAAGTAATAAACGCCTTTGATTTGTACGACCCATCGTTTTTTTATAAATAGAAAGGGTGGCAGTGCCTAAAATTGCAATAAAATCAAGATCCGGGATCATGGAAAGCGAATATTTTCTTATGACTTCTATATATTGTAAAGCAGTCAGGGGAGAATGAGAATGTAAAAAGGTATCAATGTTCCAAGACAGAAAAAAAATAAATAAAACTGCAAGGATCGAATTTCCTTTAAAGGAAAATAGCCAGCAATGACGCCGCCACAAAAAAAGCGGTTGACCCGTTACCATAACGCTGCCAACAGAACCAAATCGAACTTTTATTAAAACCAGTAGCATTAAAAAAACTATTGAAGCAATGAAAAGTGATAACTAGGCTTTCCATCTGGAGTGTCTTACTAACAGAAGCAAAGGCGTAAAGATAAGAAACAAATGAGCATACACAGTAGTATTCTCTTTATAAGTGTGTGTTTGCATAAAATAATAGTAGCAAAGAAGCACTGCTCGGAGGGTAATCGATCCGCATATCAGGCTCTTGTTGAGGGGTAAAAAGCCGTTCGCATGATGGAAGGTCACATAAGGAAACCATCGCTCCAGCTCATCCCATTAATCAAAAACCACTAAATAATAAGCTATTAAGCCAAATACAATGATAAGAAGCAAAAACAGCACCAACCTGGACGTAAAAAGCGTTGACTCCATTGACCAACGAAAGAGACGGCAAAAGACTGTATCGAGCAATAACAGACAGGCTATGAAGTAACGTAACTGAAGGATGCTATCGTAAATTTAGGTGAATTTAAACCGAAAAGTTAACCCCCTGTAACAACCTCAGAGCGGTTATTCGTAACAGCAGACGATCTCTGCGGTAGTTTATACTCTTTGATACTGCCGTAGCCCGTATGTGACGAAGCGGAAGACGGGCTTATTTACTAGAAAAAAAGAAAAAGTTAAGAAAGTCCTGTCCCGATCCGAGAAAGAAGGTTGGCTAAAAAAGAAACTTCAGTTAAAACAGGGGAAGAAAAAGAAAAAACAACGAGGACACTAACCGGCACCTTGAGCATCCTTCGGAAAGGATAAGTGATATGAGTTATGAATGGTCAGATACAGACCATATCATAATCCGCAAGTGGTAAAGACTAAAATTTAAACCCGCCACCCCCGCCTACACTAGATCACAAAGTTTAAAATGGGAATCACTGTGACTTGTGGTAATGATATGGTCCATACCTACCCCATGACTTCCTTAACTGACAGTAAGCGTTGTCTGTTTTTCTTCATCAGAAAGAGCGCACTGTGGACGTATTCTCACGATTGATTTAATATCAAATCAAATTCCTCGTAGCCAGCATTAAGAAAAGTACCACTGGATATAAAAAAGGGCACTAATCTCACATAACAATCCTCGAAGTATGCTTCGTTCTTTTGTGCTACAAGAATTGAACCTAGCTACAAAATTTTTTAAAATGAATGCCTTATTATACAATGCCGGCGTTTTTCTATGGAATAATGGTGGATCACATTCTGCAACAGAGTCTTTAAATCACTAAAACAAGGATTATCTTGAATGACGAGTTCCATTTTTTTTACTAGTAAATAGTGTTGATGATGATCAACATATCGATCAAAAATTAAAAGCTCATCACGTAAATCAAACTTGTAAATCATGCCATCCTGTCTCGAAATTGCAAAGCTCTGAATTCGGCCAAGCTGACCTAAATCAGCAATAGCGCTTTTAAATTCTCGTGTTTCCCAAATAGGGAAAGCAGTTCTAACGCCCGACTGTATATATCCTCGTTACCGCCTAATAGACTCACGGATACAGACTGTGGATTTTTCACCGATATTCCGCGACATTGATCTACTATCGTGAGCACAAAGGCCGCCTCATCAATAGTAGTATCTATATGAGCTAAAGGTAGTCGTTTTTGTTTCTGGTGAAAACAATGCCACGCAAAGATAGGGGCCCCACAGCCAAGTGTAACTAAAAAGGGATCGGCAGTGCTGTCTTTGCGTCATCGGACGTCAAAAAATAAAATCACCTTAATTTATGCTTTCCGCGGTGGTGGCACCATTCACACTGTTTCAATGCAACCATTCAATCGGCATCGTAATTTCAGGTAATTTCTTTGGAAGGATTGAAAGAACACACACACAACCTTTGCCCTTCTGATCCTCGTCTCGACATAAAATCTTATCACAAATGAAACAAATAATAAAAATTGAACGAATATTAGTCAATCAGAAATCGACTAGACTATTAAAAAAACAACCCTTTAATTTCAGTTCCGAGAAGAGCCATGGAGGACATATCTCACTATATTACGCATATGAGCGCCATAAGCACGCAATAAAGTCACTAATTCGAGATTAAAAAGAATCTGTCTCTTATTTAAATTGCAATCTTGCATGATTTTAAATAAATCAACGTCGGTTTTCGTTTCAAAAAAACATAATTGGAGTTGGCGACATATTTTTTGATGAGAACCTTACCGAGTATCGTCCAGCAACTGAAGTATCTTAATTATCCTTTTGTTTGGTTTCTAGTAGGTGTTTTAGGAAGTGATAAGTATAATTCTCTAAGGTAAAATGACGATTAGAACTTAATTAAATAAGGTTTCTTGAGGCTTGGTATAACCTATCCGCTTCAATAAACTAACGGTAATCAATTTATCGCCGATGCATTATGTATGGCAGAATGGTAGGGCTGTGTTAAGTCCTGTGCGTAATGAATGTACCATAACTAAAAAGCGATATCCCCAATAAGGGTGACCTCTTTGAAAAGCGTATTGAGACAATACCCTGTAAAGATGAAGACGATATTCAAGATAAAAATGTTTAAGGAAAGGGGCCCCACTTTGTAAATAATAAGCGGTGACTCAATAATAAAAAGCCATATGAAACGGCGCCTGCGAACTCAACAACAGTCCTGGATCACCAAATGGTTGTTTCTCGCAATGATCTTCTTTTGCAAACCACGAAAGATTATTTTCCCAAAGATCAATGTCCATTCCATAATCAGGCTCATCCAAAGCCGAGGTAATAATTTCAAGCGGCGATACCTTCTCACCGGGAGAAAATTCTTCCAAAGGAAAGTTAGGCACATACATCCAACCCACTTTAGTTACAAGAGGCAACATGATATCTCCTTTAATCAAAGGATGACCCTGAATGCGGTGTTTTTCGCCTGGCAGATATTAAATAAAGAAGTGAAATTTCAAGTCGGGATTGATAAGAATAGCCTTGATGAATTTCATTTTTAAAGGCTTGGAATCATCGCCTTTAAACACTGAATCGTGAGGTACAGGCGGGTAGTAGTAGGGAATATTTTTTGTGACTAAATTTCATTTTCTCGAAGCAATTTTACTAACCCTAAGTGTTCTTTTTGTAAAAGGGCAGTGAGTGTTTCCGCAGGTATAGTAGCTTTATGGGCGATTTCAGGCATATTTTTTATACCAAATCACTAAGAGAAAAATGCCCATCCCAAGCTTAAAGTTGTTGACGTAATCAAAAAAGTAAAAAAATAATTTTTGAACAATTATCTGAGCTAGGGACGGGGATTTCGTGCAACTCCTTCCAGTTGGATTCGCGTTATTATTTTTCAATACATATTGAAACAGTTTTTAGAAATTTTCTACATCGTTTATTGCCGGCCACCACCAGTAACGATTGACTCATAGATTAAAATTGACTAAATTTTCAATAAAAATAGAAATGAGGTTCTCATGAAAAAATTGATTATAAGTTTACTATTATTAAGTTTTTCCCTGAATGCCAGCGCTCTGGATAGCCAGAAGGCCGTTGATACGTTTCAGGAAGAATTGGCTAACATTCGTAGTCAATTACAAGTCGGTAAAATGAGCGCCGCTCAAGCGCAGATTTTACTACAAGCCATTCAAGTGCGACAAAACAATGTGTTAATCGCGCAAAACGCATCAATTTTAAAGAGACACCAACATGAATCAAAATGATCAACAGCTTATTACTCAATTGGCCAAGCGATTAAAGAAGGCCCAGCCGGTGGCAAAAGATTCAGAAGCAGCTGAATTAATTACGCAAGTAATTGACTCGCAACCGGACGTGGTGTATTTATTAACTCAAGCAGTCTTGTTGCAGGAAGCTGCTATTGGGCGCTTGCAGCAACAAGTTGCTGAATTGCAGGCGAAAGTGCATTCTAAAAAAGGCTTCTTCTCTTCCCTTTTGGGTGGGACACGTCAATCGAATGCAAATGAACCAGCGCCCTATGCACGGACCAACCCTTTTGGGAAAAGCAGTTTTTTAGGTTCCGCCATGAGCACCGTGGCGGGTGTGGCTGGTGGTTTGTTCTTATTTGAAGGCTTGAGTCATTTGTTCAGCAACCACTCGACTTTAAATTCCGATACCATGCTAAACAATGCAGGGGTCTCCGATATCTTAGAATCCGATCCGTTACAAGGACAAGGTCAACTACTGGATGAAGGATTTGGCACTGGAGATAGTTTTATGGATGAATCGAGCTTTGGATTAGATAGCAGCGATTTTGATGATGGATTTGGGAGTAGCACTGATTGGTAATGTGACACCCCACTTTATCCCTACCTGCGCCGGGATGGGGAAACCTAAAATTATGATTTGTGTGTAACAACTATGGTTCGCACTTAACTCATTGACTTTGGATGCTGTCGTTTTTCCCATTGTTTGAGATAAAAATTTACAAAAATTGTAAATAGTCTGAGTAAAATGATTGGAACTATCCAATCGCTGATTATAGTTTTGTAGGCGCTTTTGAAATCGAAATAAAAATAGTTCTTTGTATTGTATCGACGATCCAGTAAATTCCCGCTAAGAACCATAAATTTTTTATGGGTATAGGACTTGAAAAGCATTTCAAAATAAGCGGCAAGAATTAAAATTAATAGAATACTCATTACGCCTAAAATAATTAAAATAATAATATTGTAATGCACCCAAAATGCAAAATTGCATCACACCACAAATGGATAGCGAGATCCAAAGCAACTGCCCAATGACGTGTTTTCAAAAAATTAAAGATAAGCGCATGAGAATAAAGCTGGCCAAGATAAAGCTGCCATAAATATGAAACGTGTGGATGGTTAGTGAGTTGATAAATCCCGTGTCCTGACCAAGATCAAATGTATGATCAATACCAATGGCGTTCGAGACATACAGACCAACGAAAAGAGGCCTGATTAAGATTTTCCACTTTTCGGCTATCCAAATGCCAATAAATAGTATCAGTCGTCACATGATCTGCTAGCCAGATATTATCAATAATGTAACATGAGAAATAAATAGAGTGAAGAAATATGCAAAGGTCATAATAGAATCAGGTAGGGACCGTATCATTACCCACAAGTGGTAAAGACTAAAAACTTAACTCGTCATCCGCACGTAGGCGAGAACCCAGCGCGCTACGCACATCGTGTGTTGGCTCTCCGTCTTCGTGGGCTAGGGGGCGGGTGGAGGTTTTTTTGAAATTAAGGTTAAATAGGAGAAAAAATAACCTAGGATGGGCGTTCTCGTATTTCGCTTCGCTGCATAGGGGCTAGAAGATTAATTAAAAATGGCTATGGGTGGACTTGAACCACCGACACCGGCATTATGAATGCCGTGCTCTAACCAACTGAGCTACATAGCCATGCGGGCTTGCTGGGAAGCATCGCATTCTGGCGATTTATGGGAATTATGTCAAGCCTGATAATGGTAGTTTTTATCCAAAAACGACTTTAAATAAAAAACACCATTCCTTTGGTTTCGCTCACCATATAAGAGATTTCTCGCGTCTTTTTTCGGTAAATTTATTTGCTAAGCCTTCTGTTTTCTTCCTTAAAGAAGAAAACGGGATTCGTTTTACAGTAATCGGCTTAGGTAATGTTACAGATTCTATGAATGTATGATTAAGTAGCGTAGCCATTGCAGGCAATGGTTTACGGGCGTCTGCTGAGCGACGCATGGGTAGCTTAATAGATCGTGTTTAAGGCCTTGTTGTAAAAGAGGAAATGCCATTATTGGCAAGTGCAGGATTAACGAAGAGAAAATAAAAGATTCCAAAGAGTAATCGTTTCATCATACGGCCATTCAACAAAGGTTAATTACCACCTGCTCGAAAGTATATTATATCAGCGTTTTGCACAAGATACTCTTTTCCTTCTAACCGCCACTTGCCAGCGTCTTTCGCGCCTTGTTCTCCTCCAAATTGGGTATAATCGTCATAACTTATAACTTCAGCACGGATAAAGCGTTTTTCAAAGTCTGTATGAATGACCCCCGCTGCTTTAGGCGCCGTTGAATTTTTAGGACAAGTCCATGCGCGGAGTTCTTTGGGGCCAGCCGTAAAAAAGGTAATTAATCCCAGTAATTCATAGCCTGCTTGAATTACGCGATGCAGTCCCGGCTCTTCAAGCCCGAAGCTTTGTAGGAAGTCCTGTTGATCGGAGGAGGCAGAAAGGTCAGCGATTTCTGACTCGATAGCTGCGCAAACGGGCACGACCTTTGCTTTTTCTTTGGCGGCAAATTCGTAGACTTGATTTAAATAAGAATTATCCCTAAAACCGTCTTCCGCCACGTTAACCACATACAATACCGGCTTTGAAGTCAGTAATTGGTAAGGGCGTAATAAAATTTCTTCTTCCTCTGTTAAATTAACATTTCGAATTGGCGTGCCCTCATTGAGAAACTTTTTAAACTTTTCCAATAAAGCATAGGTGTCACGTGCTTTTTTATCGCCCCATTTCACGTCTTTTGCAATTTTCACTAACATTTTACCGAGCGTTTCTAAGTCAGCCAAAGCCAATTCAGTATTTACTACCTCAATGTCGGCAATGGGATTAATACTTCCCGCCACATGGGTGACATTCTCGTCTTGAAAACAACGCACGACGTGGGCGATGGCTTGAGTTTCATGGATATTGGCAAGGAATTGATTACCAAGACCTTCGCCTTTTGAAGCCCCCGCCACTAAACCGGCGATATCAACGAAGTTAACTGTCGTAGGGATAATTTGCTTCGGATTAACAATTTGAGCAATTTTTTCAAGCCGCTTATCAGGCACCGACACCACGCCAACATTCGGTTTGATGGTGCAAAAAGGATAATTCGACGCTTCGACGCCTGCTTTTGTTAAGGCATTAAATAATGTTGATTTACCGACGTTGGGCAATCCAATGATGCTACATTTAAAACCCATGTTGAACCTCACCTCTCCTGCCATCAGGAGAGGAAGTTTTTAAGAATGCAATTCCCGCATCACTTTTTGAAAATCACCTTGCACCAATTCTGGAATCAGGCGCAAACCTTTTTCGATGGCTGCCAAAATAGCAATTCGATCGTTTTTGGACGGCGGGCTTAAAACGTAAGGAATGACTTGGCCTTTATGGCTGGGATGATTAATCCCAATTCGCAAGCGGAAAAAATTGCTACTCCCAATGTGTTGAATAATATTACGAAGCCCGTTATGCCCGCCGTGTCCGCCCCCTTCTTTCAAGCGAATGTCGCCGGCGGAAAAATCCAATTCATCGTGTGCGATTAAAATTTCTGAAGGCTTTATTTTATAGAAAATAGCCAACGCGGCAACAGCTTGTCCGCTTTCGTTCATGAATGTGGCCGGCTTAAGTAACCAGTAATCATTATACTTTGCGACAAAACCATGAAATTTATTTTCTTTGGCCAGGGATTGATTCAGTTTCTGAGCCAACGTTTCAATGAACCACGATCCGACATTGTGACGTGTTGTAGCATACTGATCGCCTGGATTTCCAAGGCCTGCAATCAGTTTAATCCCGCCCGACAAGGCCGATTATTCCTTCTTATCAGTATCAGCCTGCCCTGCCTCGCCGTTGGCCTCAGCTTCAGAAGCAGGTTTTTCAGCACCCTCTTCTTCTGCAGCTTCCACGTCTGACTTGTTAACCCTTGGCATGTGAACGCTCGCGATTGGCGAATCGTGCTTCTCATCTACCGCCGAGGTTAATTCCACACCGGCAGGCAGTTTGAGGTTGGACAAATGCACGGACTCGTCCAATTGAAGATGAGATAAATCCACCTCGATGTATTCTGGCAAGTCGGCCGGTAAACAGCGAATCTTGACTTCGCTTTGTAGGTGTGAAACGACCCCACCCGCCTCAACGCCAGGGCAATCGTCTTCACCCAGGAAGTGCAAAGGCACGTTTATGATCAATGTTTCAGAAGCTTTGATACGCTGAAAATCAATGTGCACAATTTTAAGCTTTGTCTGATGCCGTTGGAGCGATTTAAGAATCACTTTTTGCTTTTTGTCACCGACTTTAAGCGTGAGAATGGATGAAAAGGTGGATTCACTTTCGAGGGCTTTCAAAAGGTCTTTTTGCAATAAGGTTATGGATTTGGGAGCTTTACCCGCACCATAAACAATTCCCGGGACTTTATCTTCAAAACGCCGCATCCGGCGCGCCGCGCTTTTGCCCGTGAATTCACGTAATTCGGCTATTAATTCAAAACTTTCAGCAGCCATGGATTACTCTCCTGCTCTCAAGAAACAGGCATTTTACTGATGTTTCCTCAAAAAAGCTAGCACCTTGACAGGCTATAAGATTCATGCAAAGCTTCGGCATATTTGGACACGGGTAGAGCAAACGCAGTACAATTAAGGACATTGGTTGATGACATCCATTTTCCTTCCTCAAAGCCCTCACCTGAATCGATGTGAAGTTTTGATTATTGGAGGGGGAATTATCGGTTTTACGCTGGCGCGAGAGCTCATTGCCCGGGGGTTCCGTCGCCTCATTATTATCGAAAAAGAATCCGATATTTCCTTACACGCTTCAGGTCGAAACAGCGGTGTCTTGCATGCAGGTCTCTATTATCCGCCAGAAAGTTTAAAGGCCAAACTTTGTCTAAAGAGAAACAAATTGATGCGTCAATTCTGTGAAGCGCATCAACTTTATCTCAATCCATCGGGCAAGGTGATTGTAACCCGCCATGTTGAAGAGCTCCCGGTGTTATTAGAGCTTGAGCGTCGCACTAAAACGAATGGGGCCGATGTTGAAATTATAGATGAAAAGCAAACAGCTGAGATTGAGCCATACGCGAAAACAACTGAAAAGGCCCTTTATTCTAAGGATACGGTAATCGTTGATCCGAAACAAATTATGCGATGCTTATTAAAGGAATTGCAAGCGACAGGGCATGTCGATATTTTATTGCAGACCCAATTTTTAAGCCGAATGAATAAAAATACCGTAAAAACGACTAACGGCACTATCCAGTTCGACTTATTAATCAATGCTGCAGGCGCGTATGCCGATAGGGTCGCCCATGAATTTTTGGTAGGTCAAAATTATTCGTTTATTCCCTTTAAGGGAATTTATAAAAAATTAAGGCCGGATTGCTCCCATTTAGTTCACGGCAATATTTATCCAGTGCCCAATATTCAGAATCCCTTTTTAAGTGTGCATTTTACCAAAAGCGCTTCCGGCGATGTTTATTTAGGTCCAACGGCGATTCCTGCATTTGGGCGAGAGAATTATGGGTTGTTAAAAGGCATCGATAGCGAACTCCTAAAAATTACTTTTCAAAGTTTAATTTTATTTATGCACAATTCTAAATTTAGAAAAGTAGCGATGACAGAGCCTTTCAAATACATCAAAAAATTCTTTTCCGAAGATGCTAAGAAATTAGTTAAACAGCTCAAGCCGGAATGGTTAATGCCAACTTATAAAGTCGGGCTGCGCCCTCAACTGGTTAATTGGAAGACCAAAGAATTAATGATGGACTTTGTTGTTGAAAGAAATGAAAATACGATTCATATTTTAAATGCAATTTCACCGGCTTTTACCAGTTCAATAGCTTTTGCTGATTATGTTATTCAACGTTATATAAACCCCCTTTAAGGATCTTGTATGCTATTTTAATTTAAAAATGGGTATTCTTAAGGTTATTTTGATCAAACCCAAAGTGTTTACGGATGGTTGAGGCTTTTTATATAAAAACCTTCAAGCGAAGCGATTTTAGGCGCCACCATATTAATGGGGAATTTTTACAAGATAATCATTCTTTATCAATAAAGAAGGATTATTGAGACGATTACATTACCAACTGGACCCTCATGCGCAAGGAAAATTAGTGTGTGGTTTTAGGTAAATTATTTGATGTAGCTGTTGATTTACGACGGGAATCACCGACATTCGGAAAATGGGTTTCCACAGAACTTTCTTCTACCAATAATCACATGGCGTTGGATACCTCCTAGTTTTTTTTGCTCATGGTATGGTGATATTGAAGGAAAATACGGCATTATAAGTGCACAGTAGGGTATGCTCCCGAATCAGAGAGATACATTCGCTGTGACGACCATGACATTAATATTAAGTAGCCGATCAAAAATAATCTTCTTTTTTTTGAAAAGGATGCGGTAGGGGTATTTTTGCAACGGGCAGAAATTAACGCGAAATATCACGGGGATTGATAATGGAAACAGTATTAGTAACCGGTGCAGTGGATATATTGGCAGTGTGCTCACGCCGAAATTATTAAAAAGGTTATCACGTCAAGGCCGTGGACCGTTCTTATTTTGGCTTAGATTAGATAAGTTCTCTCACAACATCCACATTTAGATGTTAATTAACGAAGATATTCGGCGGTTACAACCATCTCTGTTTACCAATGTGGTACTTCATTGACTTATGCTGTTTCGAATGACCCGAGCGGGGATATATTTGATAGGCGCGTGGGAAATTAATCACCAAGCCTGCGTCCAATCCGCCACTCTGGTGAAACAGTAAAAAGTGAAACACTATATTTTTCCTCTAGTTGCAGTATTTATGGTTTTCAAAAAGGTGCTGTTGATAAAGAAGCGAAAACTAATCTACTGACTACTTATGCTAAGGCTAATGAAAAAGCCGAAAAAGAAATTCTGCCATTGGCTACCGATGATTTTACCGTCACCGTTATGCGGCAAGCCACCGTCTATGAAACACAGCCTACGGATGCGTTTTGATCTTGCTATCAACAGCATGGTTTATGGAGCTTGGAAACATAAATGTATTCCATTGATGTGCGATGGAACGCAGTATTGATCGATGGTTCACGTGCAAGACACCACCGACGTTATGGTATTGCTGCTTCGCGCCAACGCATTGGAAATTAACGGATAGATTATTAATCTGGGGTGCGAAGAACAAAATTATCAGTTACAACCATTATAACAATTAATAGCAAAAGTTGTTGGCCAAAAGCTCGATGAAAAAATAGCTATTGAATGGTACAGTAATTCAGCTACAAAAAATCACTGAAACGATTATATTAAACTGGTACCAAGAAAATTGGAAAAATAGGATCGTATCTGCAGCCCGTTTAAAATACGATGGTATACATAAAATAAAGGAGAGAAGTGTTATATATTAAATGAATTGCAGTATCGCGAGAAAACTGGATCACCAATACGAGTGAGGTTGATTGGCGTGGGCTCGATGGGGACCGGGATTGCATGGCAAATTGGGAGAACGCCAGGAATGAGGTTGGCTTTTATCGCGGCAACGACGATGGAGTCCGTGCAAAGAGGCCGAGTTGCTTATGGCAAGGAGACGAAATTATTTTCTAACGCAGATCAAGCGCTGGACGATCCTAACGTCGAATTCGATGTGTTAGTAGACGCGACAGTACCATGGGTATTTCTGAAAGATATGTGCTTAAGGGCTATTCATCGTAAACCGCATCTCGTTTTATTGAATGCGCACATGGATCCTTATCTTAGGTTTATTTGCAGCATGAGGCTGTGCAAAACACGGAGTTATTGTCACCAGCAATGCGGGTGACCAATATGGTGTTTGTCGCATGATTGAAGAAGTACAACTGTGGGGATTTCATTACTCAGGCAGGAAATATAAAAGGTTTTCTGGATCGTCTTCGACCGCTGATAGCAAACGTGAAATCCCTAAAAAACTTAATCTTAAAGCGGTTCCTTGCGTGGCGTATTCAGCAGATGGCATCAAGTAAATTCGAAATGGCTTTAATTGCCAACGGTACAAATCTAATTCCGAAAAAATCGGCTATGGAAGGCCCTGTCGCAAAACATGTCTCCGAGGTGATTAATTTTTTTGATTTTGATGCTTATGGAGAAAAAGGCCGAGTTGATTACATATTAGGAGCCCAGCCTGGAGGAGGCGTATATGTTATCGGAAAATGCGAAGACCGTTTGCAAGAGAGCTACTTAAATTATTATAAAGTGCATAACTGTTACCCTTAATTATGTATTTTAGCGTCCCTATCACTTATGTCATTTAGAAACCCCTTCGTGTGGTTGCGCTAGCTGTTCTATGGAATAAACAGGCATTATAGACCCACCTACAGTCGGTTAAAGGATGTCTATGCCTATGCAAAACAGCCATTAAAAACGGGTGATTTATTCCCGAATGGTATTGGAGGAGATGGCGCCTATGGATTAATTCATCAAGCCGAATCAGCCGATTAGGCGAATTATTTACTCATCGGTTTATTGGAAGCAGAAGAAACCCATGAAAAACTCCGTGTATTGCATCATCTCGAAAGAGACCAAGCCATTCGTTGGCCTCATATAGAATTGCCCGATACAGAATTATTGAGACTTTATCAATTCAACAAAAATTGTTAAAATGAAATATTGACTGTTTAAAATGAAAAGAACTAATCCACATATTGCAATCCTAGGAGGAGGTCCTGCGGATCTTTGCGTCTATCAGTTACTGACGCGTCAAAATTTTCGGGACTGTATTTAGATAAGGGAGAAAGGACAGACGGGCTGGCAGATGGCTCAGAGTTATGGTGAAAATTGGTATCATACGGGTCAGCATATGTTTCATTCTTTTGACTGAGAGATTTTTGAAGACGTTAAAGCGCTGATGGGGGAAGAACGCTGGGCTGGCAGTTATTTTCGTCACCTTTTTCAATTTCAGGATATGACCAAAGTAATTCCTTTTTTAAACTTTTTCGACAAGTTTCTGCTTTATTTTATAGATCAATTCAAAAATTCCATCGTGAGAAAAACTCCCAAGGATGCGGAAGAAGCGTTGATTCGATTATATGGGAAACCCTTGTATAAATTCTTTTTTGAAGATTTTACTCATCAGTATTGGGGAATTCATCCGAAATTATCTGCCATTTTTATTACCTTAAAAATGCTAAAATTAATCGCGATTGATGTGCTTAAAAAGGGAGTAAAAAATCGGAATTAAAGACCGCGAGAAAACGACAGAAAACCATTTAACGAAAGAAATTCTCCATTATTCCCACACGGTTCTGAAACGATGCCCCCCTGTGTGGCAAAAGCAGTCATCGATCTAAGTGGGGAAGTTCTGCTTCGAGCGGAAGTAAAAAAGCTTATTACTGAAGATAATAACGTAAAAAAATTATCTATCAGAAGGATAGCGAGACGTGTGAGCTAGAATGCGATGCTTGTATTTCAACTATTCATATTAATACGTTAATTCGTCGACTCGATCCCGTTTTTTCCGATTACGTTTTAAAGGTGGTAATCAGATCCGTTATAAATCCATCGCAATCTATGGTTTGTTAGTTAATAAGCCAAAATGTTTTGACGGGCTTTTTGTTTACTATCGCGATCATATTTTTCATCGCATTTGTTAGCCTAAAAATGCTGGATTGGAAGTGAATCCGACGGATCACACCGTTCTTATCGTAGAAATAATTTGTGAAATAGATGATCCTAAATATCGCGCTGAAGCGTCTGTCAAAGAACAAATTTTCAGGCGATTAGCAGAAGAAGATCTTTGCCAACCTGACGAAATTGTTGAAACTCATCTTACTCGATGCGGAACAGGTTATCCTATTTTTTCGTTGAATTTTGAAAAACACCTGGATACATGATGCAGCATTTGCAGAATATTACTATTAGTATCAACAGGACGCCGAGGTGCATTTACTTATCCCGATATGCATGGCGTGATGCGCATAGGAATATCAGCGGTAAAAAATATTATGCAACGATTTGGCTAGGTGTTTTCAGCAATTCTAATTTTGACAATTCGTTGTTCCAGCGCAGTCACCTAGCCATCAACTTAAGCATAAACCCCTAATGACTGTAAAGTTGATGCTTCTCTTTCGCCTTGTTCCTTTCAAATCTCCTTGATACAAGGGCCCTCTATCATTACCCACCCGTGGTGAAGCGTGAAAAACTTAAACCCCGTCGGGGCCCTCCCGCGGGGGCATGACGTTTAAAAAACGGAACCTTGATATAAATATTCCCATTCTAGGTTGTTTTTTCTATGAGACTAATTTCAAAAAAACTTTGTCGTCGCCGCGAAAGCGGGGACCAAGCGCACCTGGATTCTCGCTGTGCAGGATGCCAGAAACGATTTAAGCTTTTAAAAAAGCCAATGCTGTATCTAACATGCGGTTTGAAAACCCCCACTCGTTATCATACCAAGAAACAACTTTTACAAGTTGATCAATCACACGGGTTTGACCCGCATCGAACACAGAGGAGTGTGGGTTATGATTGAAATCAATTGAAACCAGCGGCTCATCATTGTAACCAAGGACGTCTTTCATTCTTCCTTGCGCCGCTTTTTTCATCATCGCATTGACATCTGACACAGTAACTATTTTTTTCGCATCAAAAGTAAAATCGATGACCGACACGTTAATGGTTGGCACGCGAATTGCATAATCATACAACTTTCCATCCAATTCCGGCAAAACTAATCTCAGCGCCGCCGCCGCCCCTGTTTTTGTTGGAATCATCGATTGCGTAGCAGCGCGAGCGCGATGTAAGTCTTTGTGATAACTATCCGTGAGATTTTGATCGTTTGTGTAAGCGTGAACGGTAACCATTAAGCCACGCTCAACCCCAATTTCATCGTTTAGTACTTTAACTAAAGGCGCTAAACAATTAGTCGTGCAAGAAGCATTTGAAATAATTTCATCATCGCTTGAAATAATATTTTCGTTAACGCCAAATACAATAGTTTTTACATCATTCCCTGCAGGAGCAGAAATTAAAACTTTTTTAGCACCAGCTTTTAAATGCGCTTCTGCTTTTTCTTTGCTGGTGAATAGACCCGTGCATTCTAGCACAAGATCCACTTCTAAATTACGCCAAGGCAATTCTTCCGGATTTCTTATCGCGTATACCTCAATTTTATCGCCATTGATCACAAGACTATCGCGAGATACACTCACTTCGCCAGAAAATTGGCCATGCACACTATCATATTTAGTTAAATGCGCATTTGTCTTAATATCACCGAGATCATTAATCCCTACGACTTTAAGATCTTTATTTTTTCCTGACTCATATAAAGCGCGCAAAATGTTTCGCCCGATGCGGCCATAACCATTAATAGCGATCTTGAAAGACATTTTATTCTCCTAATTTATTTATATAGTTGATTAACCACATTAAGAATATTTTCCACCGTGAACCCATATTCACGATACACCACTTGCCACGGCGCAGAAGCACCAAAGCGATCAATTCCGATCACTCGGCCTTCATAACCCACAAATTGATACCAATAATCGGGATGAGCGGCCTCGATTGCTACTCGCTTTTTAACGTTTGGGGGCAATACCGAGTTGCGATAATCGGTGTCTTGCTTTTTAAATATTTCGCAACAGGGCATGGAAACAACACGAACTGAAATATTTTCCTTTGCTAATGCCTTTGCAGCTTCGATCGTAACAGCCACTTCCGAGCCCGAAGCGATTAAAATAACCTCACGATTTCCAAAGAATTCCCATAAAATGTAACCGCCTTTAACAATTTGAGTGATTTGTTTTTCGTCTCGGTCTTGATGAGCGACCGTTTGGCGGGTTAATAAAAGGCAATTGGGACCCGGTTCTTTGATCATATTGTTCCAAGCCACAGCCGTTTCGACCCCATCGCACGGGCGCCACACGCGCAGACCGGGAATCATGCGTAGTGAAGGTAATTGTTCAATCGGCTGGTGTGTCGGTCCGTCTTCACCTAGACCGATTGAATCGTGAGAATAAATAAAAATAGCATGGATTTTCATCATCGCTGCAAGCCGCAGCGCATTGCGCGCATAATCGGAGAAAGTTAAAAAGGTCCCGGCGAAGGGAATAAATCCTCCATGCAACGCCATTCCATTCATTATAGTCGTCATGGCGAATTCACGCACGCCGTATTTGATATAATTTCCGGAACGATTATCCTGACCCTGAATAGTAGCGCCCGTCCATTTAGTACAATTGGATTCAGATAAATCTGCGGAGCCGCCGATTAATTCAGGCAATAACAGCGCAAATGTGTTTAAACATTTTAAAGAAAATTTGCGAGTGGCATTATTTTCTTTTGATTCTTGCATCATTGCTAGTAACTCTTTCCCTGTTTGTTCCCATTGTTTCGGTAACTCTTTTTGTTGCCGTCGACGAAATTCTTTGGCCAAGTCGGGATGCTGTTTTTCGTATTCGGTAAACAGTCGATTCCATTGGATTTCATTTTTTTCGCCTTTTTCTTTACAATCCCACGCTGCATAAATCTCCTCGGGAATTTCAAAAGGCGGATGTGGCCAATTTAAAATTTTACGAACCCTAGCGACTTCTTCTTCACCTAAGGGGGCTCCATGCGTGACAGCTTTGCCCGCCAAAATTGGTGCGCCATAACCGATGATCGTTTTGCAACAAATGAGACTGGGTTTGTCCGTTATATTTTGGGCTGCTTCAATAGCTTTCAAAATTGCATCGGGATCATGACCGTCGATATTCGGCACTACATGCCAATGATAAGCTTCAAAGCGCTTTGGCGTGTCGTCGGTGAACCAACCGCTGACTTCACCGTCGATAGAAACCCCATTGTCGTCGTAGAAGACGATCAATTTGCCAAGTCCCCATGTCCCCGCTAACGAACATGCCTCGTGGGAAATACCTTCCATTAAATCGCCATCGCCGGCAAAAACATAAGTGTAATGATCCACGATAGGGAAATTTTCGCGATTGAACGTTGCCGCCAGCATTTGCTCAGCCATTGCCATGCCAACACCAGTGGCTAGCCCTTGGCCCAGAGGCCCAGTGGTGGTCTCCACACCCGGTGTGTCACCGAACTCTGGGTGACCGGGAGTGCGCGAATACCATTGACGAAATTGTTTAATATCCTCAATGGTTAAACCGGCCCCGGTCAAATGCAGCAACGCGTATTGTAGCATAGCGCCATGACCATTGGATAAGACAAAACGATCGCGATCGACCCAATTAAGATTAGCAGGATTGAATTTCAAAAAATCCCGCCACAAAACTTCGGCAATATCCGCCATCCCCATGGGCATCCCTGGGTGCCCTGAATTGGCTTTTTGAACAGCATCCATCGCCAACGCACGAATCGCATTGGCACAGTCTCGGCGTGAAATCATGGGCATTCCTACTGGTTGGCTCAAATCAAAAGCAAATGATAGCGTGTCTGGTTGGTGTGTGCAATTTGCTAGCTAGCGTCAGGGTCGTTTTCCCTTAAAATCCCACTTCATTAGCTCGAAATACGATGGCATTTCTTTTGAGGATTTCGAGGAAGGAAGAAATGCAGAATAATTTTTATTTTATCTTTTTCTAGACTTCTCAGCTTCTGGGTTGTTAATGTATTCTACGCATCTCACAGAAAACATCTCATAATTATGTATGTCAATCAAGATGGACAAATCGACAATAACTCCATCACGCAAAAGTTTAAGATTACCAAAAGTATAATTCCCCTTATTTTTATCAGACTCAATTACTTTGATCATTAAACGATCCCATAAAATAAAATCACTTTCATGATGTTCGTCAAAAGGAATCCTTATTAATTTTTCAAAAGCACATTCCGGGTAATTCTTTTTTCTTTCACCCGAGAAATCGGAGCATTTAAGATTAAAATCTACGTAAAGTCGTATCAGCTCATAATCACCAATGGAATTTGGCATTACTTCCGCTAAAATATTTAAAAAAATCATCTGATTGATATGTCGTTGTAATTTCGAAAAAACAATAGAAATCAAATTAATTTTTAAAGGGGCGCTTCGAGGTCAGATGAAAAAACGGAAAGCGCTGTTCTTAGTTGTGTTAGCTCTTCCAAGGTGATTTTTCGATCCGCTATCTCTTCTTTTGTTTGATAAGTCGAAGGTGATAAATACTTTCTATTGATTGATTAGCCACCTCAATAGGGGAAGTACATGGCGCACATACCTACCTTTTTAAGTATTAGAACGGCAAATTAATTTGAAACAACACAGCAAGAACTTCTTGGAGTCGATTGCTTTGAATGGGTGCGCTAAGGATTATTAAATCAACCATTTTTAGACCGGGAGGAGCTTTCTCCATCAAGCTGAAACGAGAAGCTAATTATAAGACACGACAAGGCCTTTTGTAACAGTATTAAAAACACAGGAACCCAGATGCCGCTGCTTTAGCAATTATCCCAAGCGGTATTCATCCCTACATCAAGGCCGCTTTGTATAGTTTTCTGTAGAAGTCAACAATTTATCTATTAACAATTTATCTAGAGGGGAACATTTTCAAAATATTTAGCCAAGGCGTTTAGCGGCGCTGGGTGTCATTTGGCTGCTGCTAAAACAATTTCTCAAAGCATATTTTTTCTCGCCCCGGGGAAACTTTGGGAACACGTTCCCAGAAAATCTAAAAAACGTTCTTTTTCTTCGGAGGGGAAGATTATGAAATAATACACTAGGGCTTCATTTACTTTTTCTCTTTGTACTACCAACTGAAAAACGTTTTTAGCTTTGTGCTCATCTTCTATAATTAGCGATAGAAATTCTATAAAACTCTTTGCTTTTTCTTGTAAAAAATTCGCAATAGTCTTGCCAGAATTAATAGAAAAAGTAAATTGTTCAACTTGATTTTCTACCTCACTCCTCATTCTTGGCCCCTCCGTTCGTTTATCCACCTGGTTTTTTCTTATTTTTATCCATAATTTGTCCTCCATGAAGAGAAAATCAATTCTCAAGAGATTAACCCTAGTGGAAGCTGAATCAGGCATCCGAAGATTTAGTATTATTTTCCCGTATTCTGCTTTGCTCCATACGTATAGGCCCTGGGTTGTTGTGTCAACAATCAGTTTTGACGAAAAGAACGTATATGCGGGTTCACAGAGCCACCGCATGAATCAGCATCATCAAC
>NZ_VFIV01000096.1 GCF_019425495.1 Coxiella endosymbiont of Ornithodoros amblus | reverse complement strand
AACCGAAAAAGGGCCCGCCGATAGCGATGCCAAGCCAGATTAGAGAGAGTAAAGCCGTGGCGTGAACATTCGTAAATTGATAGGAACTTACGAGAAATAAGGCGCCCCATGAAGTAGCGAACAACGGCGTCGGCCCCCAAATGGCAAAACCGAACAATGCAATCCACCATGATTGCGTTTGTTTAAAGACATCACGTAAATAAAGACGGTTTCCTTGCTCTAGCAATTTGGCAGCCGATTTAGTTAGATGGGCCTTAGGTTTATCCTGAATAACTAACCAATTGAGTATGGTAAGTAAAAAACCCAATGCCGCAATAAAGTAAGTCGTTCGTTGCCAACCATACAGGTTTGCAAAATGCGCCACGGGCGCTGAGCCAATAACAGCGCCAGCGCACCCAAGGACTTGCACCAGCCCTGCATACATGGCAAATCGCTTAGCACCGAGCCAATAAGCGCCGACCCATAAAGCGCCGAGATAAGCGATGGAGGCGGTAAATCCGATAATAAAACGAGCAATGACAGCGAGAGGAAAATAAGTAGTGGACGCAAAGATAAGCGTTGCTATGGAACAAATTAGAAGCCCTAAAGAAAGCGAACGACGCGCACCAAATTTATCGCACAACATGCCGGATGGAATTTGCATCAAGGCATAGCCGTAAAAAAAACTGCTAAATAAAATACTGAGTTCACCAGCTTGAATTTTGAACGCGTCTAATAACTCATGCGCGACAGCCATCGGCATGACGCGGACTAAAAAATCGTACGCGTAAAAGGAAGAAGCGACGATGCTTACAATTAGTGATGTCAGCCAAAGATGGGGTTTCGTGTTTTTCTTACTAATCAGCATAATTACCCTCTATGCGAAATTTATACCCTTTGTACTCCCTTTGCAATGATGCCATAAACAAATCAGACCATGATGGGAAGGAGTCCCTAAATGTATTGTCGTAAGCCAATATTCATTCGCTGTTTTTACATTTTGATGCTTGCCTTTGGTTTGCTCGGAATAGCATCTCACATTATTGCTCAAAATAATAGCCGTAGACTAGCCATTTTAATCGACATAAGAGGCCGCATTTTTCCAGCCAGCGGCGATTTTTTCATCGCAGTCTAAAGCACAAGCTACTAACCCAAGCGCCAGCCGTTAGAAGAATTAAGCGCGGGCGCCGTCGGTTTTGTCGTTGCGGGGATTAAAGATATTTTCGGTGCGCCCGTCGGCGATACGCTCACGCATGCCAAACAATCAGCCGGCTCGC
>NZ_VFIV01000034.1 GCF_019425495.1 Coxiella endosymbiont of Ornithodoros amblus | reverse complement strand
AGAAAATGTAAGGGAAATTATTTTCAACCCAATAATCAATTGCTTCAATTAAAACAAGCCTTTCCATTAATTCCACCTGCTCAGGAAACAAACTCATCGCTTTCCTTCGTGTATGGAGAGAAAATATTCGAGTCGTGAATTTTTAATTTTGAATTAATAAACCTACTTTTTCCCTGCTTTTGTCTCCAAAAATTAATAATTTTATTGGATTTTTCAGTAAGTTCTGTGAAAGCAGTGGTTAAATAGGGGAAACATTAAACTTGGACGACTTTATCAGCTTCTTTCAACCAGCGGTTTAACAAATGAGGAGTAAACTCCGAGTATCCCTGCAAAATCAAAAAAGCAGCCTTGCGAACAGCGGGTAGTAAATGCTGGTGTCGAACAACGTCAGCGATGCGAAAACGAAATAATCCTGATTGCCGGGCTCCTAACAATTCACCAGGACCGCGTAGTTCTAAATCTTTTTTGGCCACCAAAAAACCGTCTTGTGTGTCACGCAACAAAGTCAGGCGGGCTCGTGCGTTTTTTGATAACGGTTCTTGATAGAGTAAAACGCAGTAGCTCTTTTGTTCTCCCCGCCTCACGCGGCCACGCAATTGATGAATTTGCGTTAAGCCTAAGCGCTCGGAATTTTCAATCACTATTAAACTTGCATTCGGCACATCAACACCGACCTCGATCACTGTTGTCGAGACTAATAAATCAATATCGCCCTTTTTAAATGCCCCCATTACAATATCTTTTTCCTCTTTCGTTAATCGGCCATGAATCAATCCTACACTTAAATTAGTGAATGATTGTTGTAGTTTTTTAAAAGTTGCTTCGGCCGTTTCGCATTGTAATACTTCGGAATCAGTAATTAACGTACATACCCAATAGACTTGCTTTCCCTGTTCGCAATTTTTTTTAATTCGCTCAATGACTTTACCTCGACGGGAATTTGATATTAAAACTGTTGTTATTGGTTTTCGTCCAGACGGCTGTTCGTCGATGATCGAAAAATCAAGATCTGCATAAGCCGTCATCGCTAATGTGCGCGGAATTGGAGTCGCGGTCATAATTAATTGATGGGGATGATAATTAGGCGTTGCTTTTTCTTTGAGTGCCAATCGTTGATGCACGCCAAAACGGTGTTGCTCATCAATGACAATGAGTGCCAATTGCTGAAAAGTCACAGCTACTTGAAAAAGCGCATGAGTGCCAATAATCACTGATAACTGGCCGCTTGCTATTTCTTGCAGCGTTTTTTCTCGTGCTGAAGGCTTTAAACTCCCGGCTAACCAACCGACGCTAATTCCCAACGGAGAAAACCAACGTTGAAAAACTTGGTAGTGTTGTTCCACTAATAATTCGGTAGGCACCATTATTGCACTTTGATAGCCGTTTTCTACGGCTTTGAGGATGGCCATTGCAGCCATAATCGTTTTTCCCGAACCAACATCGCCTTGCAAAAGACGTAACATGGGCTTAGGTTTAGAAAGATCTTGATTAATTTCCCCAATTACCCGTTTTTGAGCTGATGTTAATTCAAACGTTAATGCACGTTTTAATTTTTCTTGCCAATTATTTTTAATTAAAACAGGTGCTGGCTGCGTTCTTATTAACAAACGCCATTGTTGCAAACCGAGTTGTTGCGCTACTAATTCTTCAAAAGCCAACCGCTGTTGCGATGGATGCTTGCTGACTTGCAATAAATCTACAGGGGCGTTGTGTGGAGGTGAATGAACGTAAAATAATGCTTCAGTTAATGTCGGCAACCGAAACAAAGTTCGTATTTCCTCCGGCAATAGTTCTTCAACAAAATTAGGGTATTTCAAATAATTCAATGATTGATTGATTAAATGGCGCCACTTCGTTTGTGGTAATCCTTTTGTTGTCGGATAAATGGGGGTGAGACGATCTTTTGGAATAAGCGGCGTCGATTCGTCCACAATTCGGTATTCCGGATGAATCATTTCCAAACGTCCTTGATAATTTCGTCGAACGTTGCCAAAACAATGCACGCGCAAACCCATCTTTAATTGTCGTTGTTGTTGGTAATTAAAATGATAAAACCGTAAAATTAACGACCCAGTTCCATCGCTTATTGAGCACATTAAATTCCGCGGGCCACCATACGTAATGGTTGCCAGTTGAATTTTTCCTTCAACAACGACTTGATCGCCGTGACGTATAGTACCGATGGCTGTTACTCGAGTACGATCTTGATAACGCGAAGGTAAATGAAATAAAAGATCCTGAATGGTGTGAATATTTAAATTTGCCAATAATTCACGCGTGGTTGACCCAACCTGTTTAAGGGCGGTGACTGGAGAGGTTGAAATCATTTGCTCAGTCTTATCCTGAACCCCGAGAGGCCGGGATAATATTTTTTTCACTCTCCCAATACCATTACAGCGTCTATTTCAATTAACGCATTTTTCGGTAATCGCTTAACGGCGATGACAGCACGAGCAGGATAAGGCTCCTCGTAATAGTATTTCATCACTTCATTAACTAAACGGAAATTTTCCATGTCTATTAAATAAATAGTTAATTTTACAATTTGAGCTAAGCTGCCTCCAGCGGCTTCGGCAATCGCAGCAATGTTTTTAAAAACCCGATGAACATGATCTTTAAAATTACCGCTAATTATTTCCATCGTCTCCGGTTCCAGGGGGATTTGCCCCGAAAAATAAACGGTATTGCCCGCTTTTACAGCTTGCGAGTAGGCCCCGATTGCATGAGGGGCTTTATTTGTACCAATTATTTGTTTCATTACCACTCCCCAGTTAATAGTGTTTAGTGTTGTAGAAAATTAGTTTACGGCCTCCTCTTAGAATCTTCAGCGCTGACGGTGGATGCTAAGCGAGGGTTTAGTCAAAACGGCGTATAATTCTTACTAATTGTTTCACCTGACGCAAACGTCGCAGCACTTTGGATAAATGTTTGCGGTTGCGAACAGCAATGAGAAACGTAACAATATAGTGCAATCCCTCGCGTTCTTCTATTTTAATATCCTCAATGTTGGCATCGGCTTCTGCAATGGCTAATGTTAGCATAGCCCATGACCCACGTTCATTAACTACTTGAACGCGAACCAACGCTGGAAATTCCGCTCTAACCTGTTCGGACCATCGAAGCGGCATAAAACGATCCGGGTGATGGCGCAGTTTTGCAATAGACGGACACCGCTCCACATGAACGATAATCCCTTTGCCGACATCAATGATGCCTACGATGGGATCACCGGGAACAGGGTAGCAGCAGGTTGCGAAACTCACTACTAATCCTTCGGTCCCTTTAATAATTAATGGCGCTTTCTCTGCCGGCCTCATGTCGGTTTCCGCTTCAGCTTCTTCAGCTACTGCTGCAATGCGTTGGGCTACTAATGCAGCCATCCGATTGCCTAAACCAATTTCTTCCAATAAATCATCTAAGGATTTTAATTGCATTTCTTTTAATATGTAATTGATAACCGATTGCGATAATTTTTTTAAAGAAAGGGAATAATTTCTCAACGCTTTTTTCAATAATTGTTTGCCTAACGCAATGGATTCAGTTCGTCTCTGTGATTTTAAAAAGTGACGAATGCTACCCCTGGCCTTACTGGTTACCACAAAATCTAACCACGCAGGATTTGGACGACCACTGGAAGAAGTAATCACTTCCACCGTTTGGCCATTCACTAGCGGTGTTGACAGAGGGGCCAGGTGCCGGTCAATTTTAACAGCAAGACAGTTGTTGCCTATATCGGTGTGAACCGCATAGGCAAAGTCTATTGCTGTTGCGCCAGCAGGCAATTCCATAATTTCACCCCGGGGGGTGAAGACGTAAACCTCATCAGGGAATAAATCCATTTTCACGTTTTCTATAAATTCTAGAGAATTTGCGGCGCCCTCCTGTAATTCCAGCAAATTTTTCACCCATGCTTTTGCACGCACTTGCGATTCGGTCATGGGTACGCCCGTCGTTTTATAAAGCCAGTGCGCGGCAATGCCTTTTGTTGCGATGCGATCCATCTCCGTTGTACGGATTTGTACTTCGACAGGAAGTCCGTAAGGGCCGAATAAAGTGGTGTGTAATGACTGATAGCCGTTCGCTTTCGGGATGGCGATATAGTCTTTGAACCGTTCAGGAACGGGCTTAAATAATCCATGAATAATACCCAAGGCCTGGTAACACGAGTCAATGTTTTCAACAATAACACGAAAGGCATACACATCCATAATTTCATTAAATGGGATATGTTTATTTCGCATTTTGCGATAAATACTGTATAAATGCTTTTCTCGCCCCGTAATGGAGTAAGAAGGTAAATGACTTTGAGTTAATCCCACGTTCAGCGTTTTTTCAATTAAGGCCAAAAATTTCCTTCGATTACCGCGCGTTTGCCGAACGGCATCTTTTAAAGCACGCTGACGCAGCGGATAAATGGCAGCAAAACTCAGTTCTTCTAATTCAACGGACAATTCCCGCATGCCTAAGCGTTTTCCGATCGGGGCAAAAATATCTAACGTTTCTCGTGCAATTCGTCGCCGCTTTTGTGAATTTAATGAGTCGAGCGTGCGCATATTATGTAACCGATCGGCCAATTTGACGATGATAACGCGGATATCGCGCGCCATAGCCAACACCATTTTCCGAAAACTCTCAGCTTGAGCTTCAGCGCGGCTCACAAATTCAATTTGCGTCAATTTGCTGACCCCGTCCACTAGTTCCGCCACTTCTTCACCAAATTTCTCAACGATCGCTTTTTTTTCGACAGGGGTATCTTCAATGACATCGTGCAGTAAAGCGGCCATGATCGTCTGATAATCCATTTTTAGGTCCGCTAAAATACCCGCCACTGCCACTGGGTGGTTGATGTAAGGTTCTCCGGTACTGCGTTTTTGGGCTTGATGAGCACTGAAGGCCATTAAATAGGCTTGGCGGATGGATTCGACTTGCTCGCCGTTGAGATAATCCAGCTTTTGACATAATTTTTTGAAGAGGCGCAAAGGCCTACCCTCGGAATTTAATTGTACAACGCTTCGCTGAGGCGTTTCTGAGGTTATACTTCACTTTCTTTCTGGGAAGCTACCGCTTTATTCATTTTTTCTGTTTCAGCGAGAACATTACGGTTAACGTCAACTTCTTCCATTTCCTGCTCTTGCCCTTCTCGAGTGACGTCGTAACCGGCTGCTATTTCACGAAGCGCAAGGACAGCGGGTTTATCATTATCTCTGGGAACCATCGGTTCTGCCCCACCTAATTCTAAAATATGAGCTCGCTTTGCTGCTTTCAGGACTAAATCAAAGCGATTTTCCACATGTTCGAGACAATCTTGAACTGTTACGCGTGCCATGAGGACCTCATTATTTAAAATCTGCTTAGTCCCGCGGCTTGTCCGCAGAATTGCAGCTTAAAGAAACCTTCATTTTACTGCTTTTCCACTAATTCTGCCAACATACGAGATAGCTTTTTTTCTTGAACGTCCCTTTGCAGGCGTTCAGCGCTAATAATATGAATCAAATTCTGAACGGCTTGATCAAAATTATCGTTAACGACAAGGTAATCAAATTCCTTGTAATACGCCATTTCCTTTCGCGACAACGCTAAACGCTGTTCGATGATCGCTGTGTCATCTTGGCGGCGTTTAATCAATCGTTCCCGCAACGCTTCAATGGAAGGAGGCAAGATGAAAATAGACAACGCTGGAGGGAACAATTCTCGGATTTGGCAAGCCCCCTGCCAATCGATTTCTAACAAAACGTCCCTACCAGCCTTTAATTGACGCAGCACCCAATCTTTCTCCGTTCCATAGTGGCGTTCATAAATAGTGGCATATTCAAGAAAATCGCCTTCTTTTACCATTGCCTGGAAACGAGCTTCATCAATAAAAAAATAATCAACGCCTTCCTGATCGCCCGGGCGTTTCGGTCGCGTGGTATACGAAATGGATATTTTGATCTCAGCTAATGTTTTAACAAGGGCACGAACCAAGCTGGTTTTCCCAGCACCTGAAGGCGCTGAAATAATAAATAAATTGGACTTATTCAATGTTTTGCACCTGTTCTCGCATTTGTTCAATTTGCACTTTTAAATCTACCACTGCTTGAGAAACATTGGCGTCCAGTGATTTATTTCCTAAGGTATTGGCCTCTCGATTTAGTTCTTGCATTAAAAAATCCAGTCTTCGTCCGACGGTACCTCCTTCAACTAAAACACGTTTCACTTCAAGCAGGTGCGCTTCTAGGCGTTGTAATTCTTCGGCGACATCACTTTTTTGTGCCAACCAGAGCATCTCTTGCTCCAAGCGTTCTTTATCTAAAGCGAGGGATAATTCTTCAAAGCGGGCTATCATTTTCTCGCGTGCCGCTTGATGTAAAGCAGGCAGTCGTTTCTTGATAATGGCGATTTTCCCTTTCAGATTGTTCAGACGTTCTTCAATAAATAGTTTAAGTACCTCACCTTCGCGACGCCGTATATCCATGCAATCGGTTAATGCCGAATTTAATAAAGTGAATACGACCTTTCCGACAGCATCCACCTGAGTTTTCTTGGTTTGCAATACCCCTGGCCAGGAGAGCACATCGATGGCATTGATTGTCGCTGATGGGAAGTAGGAGATGACCGTCTCACTCGCTTTGGCCAAGCCTTCAGTCAGCACTTGATTGACATTCATTTCAAACGGCACGTCCCATCCAGGCTGAAACCGTAAAGCGGCTTCAACCTTGCCTCGGCTCAAAACCTTTTGGATGGCCTCTCGGGAAGCTTGTTCAAATTCACGCAAAAAGTCCGGCAAACGCAGTGTAATTTCTAGATAGCGGTGATTGACGGTGCGGATCTCCCACGTCAATAAACCCCATGTTGCTTCATTAGACTGACGAGAGAAAGCGGTCATACTGGCAATCATAAATTCCTGTATTGCTAAACGATCGATGCTGTACATAATAACATAGAAAGTTAAAGAAGGTTTGATGCCACTGTCTATTTTGTTTATATTGGGTGCCGCTTATCTCGCACAGAATGTTCCATATTAATCCATAGAGGTGATCATGCGTCCTAGCAAACGAGCAGCGAATGAATTACGGCCACTGAGTTTTACTACTCAATTTACCCGTTATGCAGAAGGGTCAATATTAGTCACATTGGGAAACACTAAAGTCATATGCAATGCAAGTATCGTGGAAGGCGTGCCGCGGTTTCTTAAAAATAGTGAACAAGGCTGGTTAATAGCAGAATACGGCATGTTGCCCCGTTCTACTCACAGCCGTATGGACCGAGAAGCCTCTCGCGGTAAACAAGGCGGTCGAACGATGGAAATTCAACGCTTAATTGGTCGGTCGCTACGAGCCGCTTTAGATTTGAAGCTACTCGGGCCTTATACTATTACTATTGACTGTGATGTCATCCAAGCGGACGGAGGAACACGCATCGCTGCCATTAATGGTAGTTGTATTGCCATGATCGAAGCGTTGCGCCACTTGCAACGTAAAGGAATTTTACAAACTGATCCGCTTAAACATAAAGTCGCTGCTGTTTCTGTGGGTATTTACAAGGGTGTCCCCGTGCTTGATTTGGATTATGCAGAAGACTCCAACGCGCATACGGATATGAACATAGTGATGACAGACAATGATGCTTTTATTGAAATCCAAGGCACAGCCGAAGGGGATGCTTTTCATGCCAAAGAGCTGGATGCGCTGATTAATCTTGCACGACATGGCATCAAACAGATTATCGAAAAACAACAGGAAGCGTTAAGCTAATGAAAAATGGAAGGCCGATTGGCGTTTTCGATTCAGGGATGGGCGGCTTAACTGTTTTGCGTGAGCTCGTTAATCATTTACCCAACGAATCCTACATTTACCTTGGCGATACCGCACGATTGCCATATGGCACTAAAAGCCCTGAAACTATCTCGCGTTACGCCACTCAAATGGCATCTATTCTCGTTGTTCAAAATATCAAACTATTAGTTGTCGCCTGTAATACCGCCTCAACTGCGGCGCTTCCCCAGCTCCAACAACAATTCCCCGACATTTCAATCATCGGCGTTGTGGAACCAGGCGCGAGGGCTGCCGTTGTTGCAACAAAAAACAACAAAGTGGCGCTGTTAGCAACGGAAACGACAATTCAATCGGGGATTTATCAAGACACGCTTCGAGCATTGAGCCCTCAAATTGAAATTACCACTCAAACTTGTAATTTATTCGTGGCATTAGCCGAAGAAGGTTGTACAAACGACGAAATCGCTTTAATGGTCGCCAAAAAATACTTGGAGCCTATTACTAACGGTTATCATCAATGCGACTCTGTCATTTTGGGTTGCACGCATTTTCCGGTTCTTATGGAACCATTAGTCGCCATTTTGGGCGACCAAATAAACATCATCAATTCAGCAGAAGCAACGGCAACTGAAGTGCAATCCATTCTACAAAAAACCAACCCCTTTCCTCTCGATCATCCACCCACCTTATCTTTCCTCGTCACCGACTCTCCCGAGCGGTTTATTCGCGTCGGCGAAATTTTCTTCGGCCGAGGGATCGATGCTAAGAAGGTTCGTTTGATTGATGGCCAGCACTCACAGTTCTTCAAAACTCCCTAACAATTTAATTAGAATCTTTTTTATGAAAGAGTATTTTTTTTTAAAATTACTTTATTGCCCTCGTCGTTCCCGTGCGTGGGCCGTCTACTGACAGACAAAGAATCGAGGGCTTTCACAGCCGAAGTCACGGGAGTCCCGGCTAAAAGGCTAAGAAAAGCACCATCGGTGTTTTTCTTAGCCCCTAGTCTTTTAGGTCTCCTCCTGACTCCGCCGTGAAGGTTTTGTATGCTTCAATAATACAGCAGATGCCCCCGCTGGGATGACGATTAACAATAAAATCTTTTTATAAATCTTCCCATTCTGGATTATTTTTTCCTATTGGCCTTATATTGTCTTAGTATGTAGTACTATTTTTACTCAGACGTTGGGTCACAATGTTTAATCAAAAAAGCGGTAATATCTAACGTTAAAAATAAACTATCAATTGATGCCTTTCAAAGATAGAGGAAGGCAAAAATATCTAGTCGGAAATTTCTCTATCATAATCCATAATCAACGGCGCATGATCCGAAAATCGTTCGTCTTTGTAGATTCTTTCTGATTTTACACTATTTTTTAAATCTGACGTTATCACTTGATAATCAATACGCCACCCGACATTCTTCTCCAAAGCACAACCACGGCTGGACCACCACGTGTATTGATCCTTCTTTTGATTAACCACCCGGAAAGCATCGACCAATTCTATTTTTGTAAAGACTTCATCTAACCAGACACGTTCTTCTGGCAAACAACCAGAATGTTTTTGATTACTTTTAAAATTTTTAATATCAATTTCTTTATGGACGATATTCCAGTCGCCGCAAATAATGAAAGATCGTTTTGAATGAACGATATTTTTTAATTTTTTCATATAACGATCCATGAAATCAAATTTAATTTTTTGACGATGTTCGCCAGTCGTACCTGAAGGCATATATAACGACGCAACGCTTAACGAGCCAAAATCAGCCTGAATATAACGCCCCTCCTTGTCGGCATGTTCCCAGCCTAATCGGGTGGTCACTCGATCGGGTTTTTCGCGACAATAAATACCAACACCACTGTAACCGCTTTTTTCTGCATCGTGGTAATAACAATGATATCCCTTAGGGTGAAATTGATCCCCATTGCTGATTTTAGGGCAAGCTTTTGTTTCTTGTAAACAAACAATATCCGCTTTCTGTCGTTTTAACCAATCAAAAAACCCTCGGCGAGCAGCCGCACGGATGCCGTTTAAGTTTAAAGTGATAATACGCATAAAAATCTTCTTTTTTTACCATTTAAATTGTGCAACAATGGCTTTGTGAATCAAGCCACAGAAATAGCAAAGTTACTACTTAATATCAAGGCAGTCACTTTAAATTTATATGAGCCTTATCGCTATATCTCCGGCATTTTGTCCCCTATTTATTGTGACAATCGTTTAATTATTTCCTACCCTGAAAAACGAAAAGTGATTATCGAAGCTTTTCTTCAACTCATTGAAAAGAATCATTTATCGTTTGACGTCATAGCAGGTACCGCGACTGCTGGCATCCCGCACACTGCCTGGATTGCGGATCGGCTCAATCTCCCCATGGTTTATGTTCGCGCTAAGGCCAAGATTCATGGTAAACAAAATCAAATCGAAGGTCGGATTCGAAAAGGTCAGCGGACGCTGATTGTGGAAGATTTAATTAGTACTGGAAAAAGCGCCCTGGCGGCCAGTTTGGTTTTACGAGAAAAAGGGGTGACAATAACCGACTGCATTGCGATTTTTTCTTATCAATTGCCACAAGCGCAGAAAAATTTTTCGGATGCTAATATCAACTGTCATGCGCTTTCTCATTTTGATACCTTAATCGAAATGGCAGTTGATGAAGGTTACATTGATGAAATAGAAAAACAAAAAGCCTTAGCATGGAATAAAGATCCCGAACACTGGCAACCTTGAGGTACAAGAAGCGACACATGAAAGCGAGGGAAGAAGCACAGGATATAGATTCTGCCATTTAATGTTTTCGAAAATCTCGAGAGGCTAATCTCGTTGATCTGGCAAACGCCTTTTTGAAACCTATAATCTAGAGAATATCTCATCAACCGCTTTAATTCCCTGGAAAATAAGGGGGTTTTTTAGTGATAAAGCATATGAGAACTGTGTAAATTATTTTAATTATATTTCAGTTATCTGATGACACTCCGGAGAAAAGTTTTATTTATTAGGGATGACTTATTTTCTTGGCGTAGGAGTTAAAAAAAATACCGGTCGAGCTAAATTTTTTCTGAGAAAAGCGACCAAAGCAGGAGAACCTGACACCACAGTTGAGCTTTTCGAAATTTATTCAGAAGAGAGGGAAAAGGATCAGGTTCAAATATACCTTAATCAAGAGATCGAAAAAACCATCCTCGTGCACAATGGCTTGCCGCTAATCACTCTCTCGAAAAAACAGAACTAGAAAATGCTAAGACGCTCTTCCAAAAAGCCGCTATTCAAGGTATGCCGTTAGCCAAACACAATCTGTTTCTTTATCAGCGTCAGAATCTAACACCGCTTTTCGAAGCTGTGCAAGCAAGCTCAGTAGAAGTATTGGCGAGCTTAGTTGCGGTATGGAAATAAAAATCAAAAAAGCTAAGCGATGTTACGAAACGGTATTATTCACAAATAATTTTCACGCCATCATCTACCGCTTTGCTTGCTTCTTCCTTGAGCACAAGAATTACTCTAAGGATGTGTGGGTCCTTTTTTACTTACTGTCTGAATGGATCGAAACCGCTTCTTTACTACTCTCCCTGGTATTTTCCAGTATTGCTTATATGCTTTATGGAGCGGATCAGTCAATAACCAAGTCTAGACGCCACGGTCTATTATGGAAAAGCCATTGAACACTGTAAAAAGCTATCGAAAATGAACGATTCAAAGCACTTAACAAGCTCGAAGAAATATTCACTTTGGTTCCAAAAACATTTAACTTAAGTAATTGGAACTATTTTTACAACACTATCCTCAATAAAGGTCTCCTAGAAGATAATACTACACTATTACCCTTGGCAATTAAACATTGCGATTCGCTTAAAAATTATTTAACGTCAAATTATAAATCCCCATCTCTTGAAAATTAAGAGTAAATTAAGACGAGCTTTGGAGATAACCAATACCCTTCTTTCAGAACGCTTTCATATAGCCGAAGCCTACTTGGGAGATCAAATAAGAGAAAAAAACTCAACGCCTTGGTAAGCTGGCTGAGCGCACAAAAAAATCGCGAAGAAAATCTAAGCTTCATAAAAAATGTTATGAATAACATCACTCCCGGTCGCCTATCAATAAAGACTATTTTCAAAAGGAGTAAATCTGAAGACACTCTTAGGCGAGAGGAGGAACAGGAACAAAAACACTTTCAACAATCCTTTACTATAATTAAAAGGGCAACTCCAACGCATTATCAATTATCCGCAACTGCGTTCGAAAGATTCCCTGAATACGCTTCAGTTTTTCTTCTGTATCAGCCTCGAAACGTAAAATTAAATAAGGCGAAGTGTTCGAAGGTCGAATTAACCCCCAGCCATCTTCAAATTCAACGCGCAACCCATCAATTGTAATAAGTTTTGCGTTTCCAAAATCAGCTTTTTTCAATAACCGTTGCATAAAGGGTTGTTTTTTTTCTTCGGTCATCGGCAATTTTAATTCGGGCGTGTTGACGCTATTGGGGAACTCCGCAAAAATCTCACTTGTCCGTTGATTAGTCTGAGAGATAATTCGTAATAAACGGGCTCCCACGTAAATGCCATCATCAAAACCAAACCATTTATCTTTAAAAAAGATATGTCCACTCATTTCTCCCGCCAACGGCGCACCGATTTCAAAAAGCTTAGCTTTTAAAATAGAATGCCCTGTTCGCCACATGACCGGATTGCCGCCGTATTTTTTTATTATTTCGGCTAAGGAACGCGAACATTTGACGTCAAAAACAATATCAGAACCCGGTAAACGAGATAATACGTCCATTGAAAATAACATCATTTGACGATCGGGCCAGATAATTTCTCCTTTATCCGTCACAATACCTAAACGATCCGCATCGCCATCAAAAGCCAGCCCAAGGTCGGCTTGCGCTTCTTTTACTTTATGGATTAAATCCGTTAAATTGGCGGGAATAGTAGGATCAGGATGATGATTAGGAAAATAGCCATCCACCTCACAAAATAACTCCACCACTTCACACCCTAGCTTCCGATATAACGCCGGCGCCACTTTGCCGCCAACCCCATTGCCACAGTCTACGACCACTTTCAACGGGCGGTCTAATTGAACATGCTTAGTAATATAAGATTCATAATCTTCGATGATCTCCACACCAATCACCGCTCCATGGCCTTTAACAAAGCGTCCTTCGAGAATACGCGTTCGGATGGCCGCAATCTCCTCTAATCTCAATGTTTTTCCATTCAGAACAATTTTAAAACCATTGTGCTGCTTTGGATTATGACTCGCTGTGACCATCACGCCGGAATTGGTTTCTAAACGATTCGTTGCAAAGTAAACCAGCGGCGTTGGCACTAAACCAACATTAAGCACCACCAGGCCGGTCTCACACAATCCCTGAATCAAAGCAGCTGTTAATTTAGGACCTGAAAAACGCCCATCGCGACCCACGACAATCGCTTTTTGCCCATGTTCGCGTGCTTCGCTGCCAATCGAAAGGCCAATGGCATAAGCCAATCCTGGTGTCAGTGCCTTTGGGGTAACAGGACCGCGAATATCGTAAGCTCTAAAAAGTTCCGCCGGTGCTTCATCGGGGAGACTCAACTGATTAATTTCGTCCTGAGCTGCCAAAACCATCCACTCCTCGTTCGGTAAGTTCAAATTCTTCCACCACCGCAAATTGCGCCTTCAAGACAGGGAGAACGACTAACTAAGAAATTCGATGCCCGGCTCGATGGTATATATAATATAGAGTTCTTTACCCCGATTCCAACAAGAAACCATCAGCGATCCTTGATAATCCAAATCAATGAGCCCCACTAAATTGCCCAATACAATCCCATGCTTATGCCCCAGTCCCGAACGAGGCAATATAGTCACCGCTACATTGGAATGGCCTAAATAAATCGCAATCCTGCGCTAATCAGGCAAGTTTCACCGGGTTCTATCTTAAGCGGCTCATCCAAGCAGGCGCGCAGATCTAAACCCGCCGAACCCGTTGTGGCCGTAAGCAGGTAGTGGAAACTCACTTCCTAGGCGCTTATCTAAAATTTTTAATTGAACGAAATGTGTCATGGTGCCCCTTCCTCCTGTAAGACACAAAATGTAACGCTTAACACTTCGGCAAACAAGTTATTTACTCCCTTCTGCAAAAACAACCCAATGAAAAGTGCGCTCTTTAAAGGGGGCGTTATAATGCGCCAACACAGAATTTCTATTTTAAATAAAGAGCAGGTGATGAAAGATATTAAAATACTTGGTGTTGATATTTATTGCA
>NZ_VFIV01000072.1 GCF_019425495.1 Coxiella endosymbiont of Ornithodoros amblus | reverse complement strand
AATAAATATCAACACCAAGTATTTTAATATCTTTCATCACCTGCTCTTTATTTAAAATAGAAATTCTGTGTTGGCGCATTATAACGCCCCCTTTAAAGAGCGCACTTTTCATTGGGTTGTTTAGCTAAAGCTGTAGTTAAAGCCGCCGAAAAAATAATTGCAGCAGAAAAACGTCTTGAAAGATATCCTTTGTTAGGAAAGGCCGTAGAGGAGTTGTCAGCTTATCGGGATTTTAATGTTCGATTTGGAGCAGGGGGGTATATTTTTCGGTATCGGATTCAAAAAGAAATTCTCTACGTGGTTCACCTAAGGCATTACTGAGAGTTGGATTTTCCGCCATAAGCGATTGCAAATGTTCTTTTTAAGCTGTTGCTACAATTCAATATATAATACTTGTTTTTCAGCATATCGTTCAACGCAATTTTGATCAGGTTCAATGGTTTTTTTGATAGCCAACGGGCGGTAATGCCGTACGCGGGTCACCTCCATTTATACTAAACTAGGTTAACCGTGCTGCGTTATAAGCGTCACTGCCAATAAGGGAAATGTCTTCAATTTTAACGTTTGTTGCGCACATTGTGGTGTGCACTTCGGGAAAAGCGAAAGTAACGCCCTCGAGAACCGCTTGTAGCAAATGGGATCTTGGTTTCATATGTCATTCCAAAAAACACCCCGCGGACATAAGGATTATTATGAGGGGTTCGTTCGCCGGATAAATAGGGCAGGTAGGGGGGTGTTAGGATCAGTTTTGTCTCGTTTTACTTGCCGAATCAGTGCATTTAATCTGTCAACATCGAGGTTGAGCAAACGCCTTAACCACCCTAAACAACTTGCCGCGCTGAGAAGAACAGTCATTTGATGTCATAAATTAGGGAGACAGTGACAACGGCAGTGTTTTTCCAATGCCAAAACTTTCGGCGGCAGCTGGTAAAATGGTGCCGGTAATGGCTGAGCCTTACGTATAAGGCTGGCATAAACTCAGAGGTTAATCCTGTAGCGGTTAACAAGGCGTTAGAGCATTATTTTTCCGACCTCTAACCATGAAGTGCTGGAAGCATCTGAAAAACCGTGGCGTAATTGCCGCTGATGATAAGTAATCGTAAATAATCTTTTGGCAAAAAAATTTTTTTGATTTTTTGAGAGAGCCGGTTCGTTTTCTCGCACCAACAACACTTTAGGAGCTGTAAATCTCGGCATGTATTAAATTTCCCGTAATTTCTAATACCTTGGGTTCTCGTTGTAACAAGGTGTGATACTGAGCCATGGAACGCCCGTCGTTCCATAAATAGCGGGATGCAAAGTTTATCATTATTTATCGAGCAATGTTGCTCCATGCATTTGACTGGAAAAAGCCAGCGCTCGTACTTTTTTAGTTCATTAGAGTAGGTATTTAATTTTTTGGATAGCGTTTTGGGTGGCTCCCCACCAATCATTGTGGTTTTTTCAGACCATAAATATTGAGGGCGAGAAATAGCTAAACGAGCGATGTAGTGGTGATTATCGTTTGTTAATCGTCCACCAAAATAACTTTGACACCAGAAGTGCCAAGGGTAATGGCCAGCAGATACATCCAATTATTTTCCTAAATAATGCATGTCTTTTCCTGCATAGAGATTCTCTTCAATTTGCTCCAAGGTTACCCCTTTGGTTTCTAGTACGGAAGTATATAAATGAAAATAAAAAGCAATCACGCTAATCTAATATAACAGAATAAAAAAGTACCGCTATAGGACCAAGATATTCGATCAATGTTAAAAACGTTAGTTTTTATAGTAACTGACCAGTTCGATGCCCAGTTGGTGCAAGCTCCAATGCAATGTGCTAGCTCTTAACCCACGAACTCTCAGCGGTAGAATTTCAGAAAACATCAGCGACATGATCGGGCCTAAACTAATTGAAAATCCCGGAATAAATACTAATAAGCTTCCAAAGGCAATCTATCGGATAATCCATATGCCCGTGCACTTTAAACGACCAACTTAAGACGAGCAAACTAATCATCATAGCACTAATGACGATGAATAACAGCGGACACCGTCCAAGCGAATCGATTAATGGAAGGCTATAATGGTGATAATCACCAACACCGCACCCGATACCCATCGTCGCCAAAACAGCGGTTTCTGAAGCCTGAAAACCGGTCATTTTTAAGGTGGTAGAGGCCGCGTAGTAGAGTATTATGTTAATTCCCGTTACTTGTTGAAATCACCGCTAAACCGATAGCGATAAGAAGTGTAGGGCGGATGACTTTTGAAAATAATGTTTTCCAGTCGCTTTTTTTCTGCTGTAAATTAACGCGGATATACTCTAATTCTTGTTCCGCATGCGGAGCGTGGCCACGCAATTTTCGCAAAATCCACAAAACTTTTTCTTCGTGACCGCGGAGACAGCAGTGGCAAACATTGACCGCCAAGCGTTGTGGCGAGCAAAATAATAGTCTAGACGTGCGAAAAAAAATTCTGATCGTAACGGGGGCCCCAGCTGATTAAGCGAAACTAAAGCGCTGCGGCGATGAGGGGGGATTTCAGGAGTATAAAGTGGCGCACTGTAAGAAGCGATCCCCAATAGCAATGCCGACAATGATGCGCCCAATTACCAACTAGCTAATGGAGACTGTTATGCTGGAAATAGCTGTGCCAATAATAAAAATTAAAGCATAGATAATGAGTAAACGTTTTCGTCTAATGTAATCAGCCAAATGGCCGTTAAAAAGGGCTTCACAAAAAGCGCCGATGAGTAGGTACTAACTATAAATCCATTCATTTGCGGGAAGAGGTGAAACTCCTGGCTAATAAAAAATGGCGCCTGAAATGACTCCAGTATCGTACCCAAAAAGAATTCCAGCAAGCAAAAGCAGCGACGAAGGCGATGACCCAATAAAAATATGGCTTTTTTCGCGGGAAGGACGTATTGATCGGTTGAATTGATTGCTCCTGATTGTAGCATAGCCATCTTAGACTTTCTTCACAATGGTTATTTTTTCTTTTCTTTTCAACCAATCAATCAACTCCAACGGTGATTTAATCAAAGCATCGGCCTTCCAGTCTTGGAGTGTGCTGTTGGCAGATAAATAACTGTAAGTCACTGCCACGGCTAACATTCCAGCGGCTTTAGCTGCTTGAATATCACCTTCGGTATCACCTACATATAAAGCGGTATGAGGTTGAACGTTAATTGTTTTGCAAGCAAAAAGAAGGGGTTCTGGATGAGGTTTACGATTAGCTAATTGATCGCCTGAAATTAAACAACAATATCGGCGAGTTAGCTTAAAGTGAGTTAATAGCGGTCGAGCCAACCACCCCGGTTTATTGGTAACAACGCCCCAGGGAATAGCATGAGCATCTAAATATTCCAATACTTCTACCACTCCATCGAAATAGGTTGTTTTATTAGTGAGGCAAGATTGATAAATCGATAAGAATTCATCTCGAAGTGGTTTAAAACGAGGATCAGTTTGATTAATAGAAAACCCGTTCGCTAAAATTCCCCGCGCGCCTTGAGCGACGGTGGGACGAATAACGTTTAAAGGGATAGGATCGCGCCCGTATCTATTGAGCAGTTGATTTAAAGCATCGGCTAAATCAGGTGCTGTATCTAATAGTGTGCCATCAAGGTCAAAAAAAACGGCGGTCACCCGATGAATGAGGTTACTCATGAGTAAAACACGCGAGGTAATTGATGGAAACGTCACGACTTAGATCAAATTCATTCTTTAAAGGATGGTAATGGATGCCCGTAATATCCAATAATCGCAAATCACTACTTTCAGCCCATCCCACTAATTCCGAAGGACGAATAAATTGTGCATAATCGTGTGTGCCTTTGGGCAATAAATTAAGTAAGTATTCGGCGCCAATGATTGTGTACAAATAAGCTTTAAAATTGCGGTTAATAGTGGAGAAAAAAAGTTTGCCGCCAGGTTTTATTAATGCCGCGCAGTTTTTTATCATCCGTTGTGGATCGGGAACGTGTTCCAGTAATTCCATGCAAGTGATGATATCAAAAGGTTGAGCGTCTGTTGTTAAAATTTCAATATCCTGACATTGATAATTTATATTTAGTTGTTGTTCTACATGATTTTTTGCAACAGTGATTAATGATTCGCTCATGTCAACGCCGGTGACAACAGCACCGTGCTTTGCCAAGGCTTCGCTTAATAAACCACCCCCACAGCCCACATCCAAAATGTGTTTGCCTTTTATGGGAATTTGCTGTTCGATGTATTTTAGTCGGACGGGATTAATGAGATGCAGGGGTTTCATCTTGCCGGATGGGTTCCACCAATCCTCAGCGAGATCAGAAAATCTAGCCAATTCCTCCTTATCGATATTCTGTTCAGACGGGGTCATGGATGTAGTTTGCTTGTTGAATAGCATTGAGCACTCGCTGAATTTCCGAGTTTAAGCGCTCTAAAAAGAGAGGAACAGCCTCATGGTTGCCAAGTTTCAAAGCTTCTTCTAATGCTTGCGATAAATGTCTCAAATGAGGCGTACCCGCATAGCAACAAGAACTGTGGAGTTTATGAACTTGATTTTTCATTTCTTTCCAATCACCCTTATCGAAGAGGTTGCATTGATGCCATCGCGGAGGGTCGGCAATTCAGATGCAAATAGAGCAACCAATTCTTCAGAAAGCTCGGATTATTATTGGTTAACTTTAAAAGTATTTGCCAGTCAATAGATTTAATCATAATAGTTTTAAAAACATAAATTGAGCTGGTAGGGCCTCTTTGTTATTAAAACTTATAACAAGACGTACATTCTTCGATATCCGCTTCAGGTTGAAGCGTAATATGATCAATATCATATTGTTGTTTCAAGGTCGATTTCAACCTTAGTAAAACGTCGTCCCAGGAAGTTATATTTTTAATATTGACATGGGCTGAAAGGGCAGTCACACCAGATGAGAGCGTCCAGATATGAACATCGTGCACCGCTTTTACACCTTGAAAGCGGACCATCGTTTGACAGACTTGTTTAATATTTAAGTGGGCGGGAACGCCTTCCATCAGAACAGTCATGGATTCTCGCCATAGCCGAACACTCGAAATTATAATGAGGATACCGATAAGAACGGAGAACAAAGGATCAATCAGGGTGCAATGGCTGAAGAAAATGATGATGCCGGAAAGTAAAACCGCGCATGTACCAACAATATCGCTCACCACATGCAAAAATACGGTGCGGATATTTAAGGTTTTTTCGCTGCTTGAAATCAGGCCTGCGAGAAGTATATTTAATAAAATGCCAAAGATAGCAATAAGCATCACCGGGGCGCTGTGGACAGACGAAGAAGGCTGTTGGATACGCCTGATCGCTTCTACAATGACTGCTAGAGCGATGATAACCATTAACAAGCTTGATGCCCAAGCTGTGATGACTTCAGCGCGCCCGAATCCGTAGCTGTGTTTATGAGATGGGGGACGGAGTGCAATCCACGAAGAAAAGGCGGCAATTCCCAATGCTACGGCATCCGAAGCCATGTGGCCGGCATCGCCTAAAAGCGCTAGAGAATGCGCAAAATAGCCACCCAAAGCTTCGATCAGAGCAAAACTCAAAGTCAATATAATTGCCCATCCTAAGACTCGATGAGAAGTATGTTGCCTATGATGGTGATGTTCGTGAGTATGCATGGATGTATATTTTACAAAAAATAACAGTCAGAAAACAGGGTTAAAATCCCCTACTATTTATTAGCATAACTGGTAAAGATAAAGACTGAAAAACTAAAATTCATCATTGTCGAACCCCTTATCATCCCCGCCTGCGCACCTAGCCATCAACTTAAGCATAAACCCCTAATGACTGTAAAGTTGATGCTTCTCTTTCGCCTTGTTCCTTTCAAAGCTCCTTGATACAAGGGGCCTCTATCATTACC
>NZ_VFIV01000095.1 GCF_019425495.1 Coxiella endosymbiont of Ornithodoros amblus | reverse complement strand
CTAACCCACTGATGTCTTTCATCAAGAACCCCTTATCCTTCAATAACATCAGGAATTCTACTGAATACTCAGCAGCTTTTCTGACCATTTCATCAACTTAACTGCTTTTGTTATGTATAGAGGTTTTTTTATTAAAAATCATTTTCTTGATTAAAAAATCCTTGAACTTTAAAAAAGTATTTAAAAAATAGTGAGTTTTGAACTTAAAATTTATAAATTAAAAAAACTAGATTCTTAATTTTAAATTTGATAAAATCAAATAGTTTAAAATTTGCAATCTTAAATAAAAATAACATAAATTTAAGTTGCATTGAGGGAGAAATTGCTATTAAAATATGTCCGCTCTTTGCAGAAATTTTTCAATCATTAACAGGGGAAATTTAATGTCGGTAAAAAAACTAGTAACACTTGCTACTCTCAGTATGGCTAGCGTTGGTGTCACTTCCGCTGCATTGGCGGGTGGTCCTGATTATGTACCTGCTTCCAGCTACGCGGGCGTTTATCTTGAAGGTAACTTGGGTTATGCATACCGTCCATGGCGGAAGGATTCAACCACTGTTGTAGGTGTATTGAAACAAGCTGAACTTTTAGGAAGTTCTTCTCGAGGCAACGGTGGCTTTACTTTCGGTGCGGATCTCGGTTATCAATTTAACCAGTACTTCAGCGTTGAAGGAGGTTGGTTCTATCTGCCTAAAGTGAAACTTACAACCGCTCACGTTGTAGATGATGTATCCGTGAGGAAAACTTACAGAGTTAAAAGCGGGATGGTTTATGCTGCATTGAAAGGGATGGCGCCTATTTATGAAAATACCTATGTTTTCGGGAAATTAGGCGTTGCTTACACCTACAATCGAGCTAACACCGGTCTGCCGACTAATAAAATTCCCACAACTTTTAGTTCACGTTCCAGATTTTGGAACCCGTTGTTTGCCGCTGGTGTTCAGTACTGTTTCACACCTAACTGGTCTGTGAATGCTCAATATACGTTCGTACCGGGCTATCGAAATGCTTCGTCCAAGCGTTTTGTAGCGCCAGTTACTCATCTGTTCACCATAGGCCTTGGTTACAAATTCTTAATGTAAGCTAAGCTAAGTCAATCGAAAAAGGGGGCGAATGGCCCCCCTTTTTTGGTCTCGCTTTTATCCTTCAAAGATAAGGTGAGAGCATCCAGCTCCCTCGTTATCCTGCCTTCGCGCCTACGGTGTCAACTTAAGGGATTGAGGTAAAAATAGGGAATCAAGTAGTTGAAAAAAGCCCGTCATCTTCGTGCGTAGGCCGCCTACCGATAGATAAAGAATGGAGGCTTCACACACACAGCCGAAGT
>NZ_VFIV01000071.1 GCF_019425495.1 Coxiella endosymbiont of Ornithodoros amblus | reverse complement strand
CTCTCTAAAATCAACGCTAGCTTCTTCATAAACCCGCTTGGTGACACGCGCATTCGGCGCATCTTTTTAACAGCGGAACGTTTTGTTGTTCCACCGTCTTACCCCGCACAAACCGCATCTGGGCCCGCAAGGTGGTGTAAAACCTATACTTTTATCACACCTCGGTTAAAATTGGACGTTTGCAGCCTTTCACATTAGGCGCCTAAATAGTTAGACTATAGTGCCCTGGGTTATCTGAGCGCAATGGGCATGACGTTGATTAAAAAGATTGAATTTGTAACGGTCGCACCGTTAGGCGCAGTTCGCGAAATTCTGAAAATGTAGCACTATCTTCTGGCACTGGCAGCGGTGACGCTTTAAAAACGGCTACGCGAGCGGAACGGTCCAGGACTGAGTCGCCGCTGCTTCGCACGGTTTCTACGCCAAAAACAGCTCCGCTAGGAGCCAATCGAATCAACAAAATGCAAGACAAATTTTTATTTGCGCTTTCAGGCACAATCCATTGTTGTTGAATCGCTCGGATAATTTGCGCTTTATATTGATTCAGGATGACTTGCATTTGAGCAGCGCGTGTTTTGACAATTTGCATTTTTTCCTTCTGTACCTCTTGTTGCAATAATTTTTCTTGTAATTCCTGCTGTTTGGCGACTAACTGATTTTGCTTGGCTTCTCGTTGTTTTTTTAATGCGAGAATATTTTTTTTCTCCAGTGCTTTCTTTTCGGCTTCGCGTTTTAATTGCAATTGCCGAGCTTTTAAAGCGGCTAAGTGTTTTTGTGCTATTATTTGCTGTTTTTTTAAAGCTAACTTTCGTTTCTGTTCTTGACGATAGGCTTCCAAAGCCGCTCGCTTTTTTTCTTGTTTTATTTGCTTAGTTTGATTATAAATGGCAGTTTGGCTCACAGCTATCGCTCGAATGATTTTGATGGACCGATTAAAATTACTTGTTCTATAAGTTTCTGAGGAGGATAAATTAGAAATAAGCGCTAGTAATAATACGACGTGCAAAAAAATAGAAATACCAATGGCAACACGATAAGGCGTTGGTATTTTTATCATGGATTTTTTCCTAGTAATTTTCTGAAAACATTTAATACTCGTATTATTGCTGTAGTTCTTTTTTCTCTCTTCCACTATTCCTCTCCCGCAAGCGGGAGAGGAATAGTGGAAGAGAGACGCTGAGGTTTTTACAACTCTTTAGTGCAATCCAAATTCTTTTTCTAAAGTCCTAATACTGGAAATACTTTTTCAAATTCTCAAGTACTTGTTGTAATAAATTCCCATCTAACTGCGCACCATATTTAGGATGTCCGTTAAGGTAATTTATCACATAATCACCATCAGGATAAATGCACGTCACTTGAGTTTTCGTCACGACAGGATAATCGCCGTAACTTCCCGCAATTAAACGAGGTCGAGTTTCATTAGAGAATAATGAACGTCCAAGCGTGTAATCTGCCAGGGAATTTTGACAACCAAAGATTTCTCTCATTAAAGTAGGCACAATAGCATAATGCATTGTAAAATAGGAATAAATTTGTGGTGTTTTCCCCGGCCAGCAAACTAACAGAGGGAGGTTTAGTTAATAAGTGGTATAAGCACTGGCATGGACACAATAACCTATACGCTCATCATTAAGCTGTTCGCAATAATTATGCACCGCATCGTAAAAAAGAAAAATGACATAATCGATGTAACTATTCGTAATCAGAAAGGGCCGATGGTCTTTCTTGAGTATCGGTGTGCCAACGCTGTAATCAGTCGTTGGATTTTTGTAACCCAACGCATTCTGCATTAGAGTTGGTACAATATCGTAATGGCTCGTTCGATAATTGAAGACTTGCGGCTTTCTTCCGGGCCAGTAAATTATCATCGGCGTATGAATTTGCCATGTATATAGTCGCTCGTGTGTCCCCAATAATTTTGGTGACTTTTATTAAATTCTTCAGCATGATCAGCCGTGATGATGACAATTGTATTTTTTAATACGTGATGCGTTTTTAATGTTTGCAATACTTGACCTGTCAATGCATCGTCAAAATGGCCGGCATTTCGATAGCGACTTAAAAAGGGAGTGGGTTGGTATTATTATTTTTAATAATAACCGGTTACACACTTTGACAGCCGGTTGAAAGGGCTGCGGGTAATTCACTGACGATTCCCAATAATTATGGGTTTCATCATATAAAAACGAAGCTAAAAAAGGACGATCCGGATCTCGGTGATTAATGAAATTTTTAAACTCATGCGTGATGCGTCGGTCGCGATCAAAAGATTCAGCGCCTGGCGTATTAATCTGTAAATTTTTAACTTCACGAAACACTGTTTGATCAAAGGCCGGATAATGTAAGGAAGCGCTGCGAAAAATTCCCATTTGGTAATGATCCTGCAACAATTGATGAATAAACACGGGCGAACGATTCTGCGCTAATACCGCTGACCAATAATTAGCAGGAATGCTATAAAATAGCGAAAATATTCCCGCCCGAGTGCAATTACCCCCACTAAAATTATTTTTAAACACCCATGCTTTTTTAGAAAAATTATAAATATTCAGAGTGACCTCGGGATTTAACATATCTAACCGCCAAGCGTCCAAGGCAAATAACACAATATATTAATATAGCTTCTGCGGAAATCGACATTGCAATGGATGTAACGGATAATTTAGTGATTTGACCACTTGCGAATTTTGTACGAAATAACCATCATCTCGCGTTTGCAATTTTAATTCGGAATTTTTGCCCGGTAAAAAAAACCAAGAACGGTGTTGTAATAGGGAATGACCTGTGACTCCATTACCAAAACGTGATCATTGCTTTTCGAAGAACTCGCGTCTTCCGTAACCGCCATGCTGCTGTTTAAGATTAATGTATAAGACAAAAATAAACAGGCCGCAAAACCACGCCCATCATCCCGCCATTCAACTTGGGCCTTATGACAAACTTTACGCCAAACGATAAACGCAATGAGTCCTCCTAAAACTATTATTAACGCAAGGAAAGCGATGCTTGCCCATTCCATCCAAGATAATTCGAGAACCTACGTAAACACTCCTGCACGAATGATCTGCCAAACGACGCCGGCAAGGTGGTAATGATAAAGATGGTGGATAATCGCATCAGCAATTAAAAAAGTGCGGCGGCGGAAGCCATTAATACACCTACCCAAAAGGCGTGGCCCGGCGAGGAATGCATGAAATGAGAAGGAGGACAGGGATAACACAAAAAAGCGACTAGAGCCAATTGCCCCAATAAACCTGTTAGCATAAACACCCACCCTAAAATAACGCCGGTTCAGGTCGTCAGACGGATATTATTAAATTAGGTAAATAAAGAAGATAATTGAGCCCAATAAGAAAATAAAGAAAAGTATTCGCAACGAAAAACCACCTGCTCTAACGGTAGAGTTGCCGTCTGCTTGCAGCTTGATTCGCCATAATGGGCAAGAATAATCCAATAACCTTAAGAAAATATTAAAGAGGCGAGCTAGTTGGGCATTTAAATTTATGCTAAATTTAACTTAGTCCCCTACCAAGAGAAAAATATGAACAAGAATTCGGAGGGACCACTATGAAAAAATTATTTACAATCATAATGACGCTGTTCTTTGTAGGTGGTTTAGCTGCTTGCCAACAACAAGATCGTAGTACGCCTGATAGACAAAAGGTGTTTGTTGTTACCACGCCCCATCCCGACGATCAGAAAAAAGATAATATGTAACGAAACGATAGGCAATCGGGCAGTGATAATTCGAGTACGTATTAATACGATTCAATGCCTCAGTATGAAAGAAATCTCGGCCGTTGTTGATGTCCAATATTTCTTCACCTAAACACAGAAAGGACATTTTCAAGGGATACATCCTCGGCTTGTCTACTTTTACGTGCTTTATATTCAACGATACCACGATCTAAACCCGACTCCCTAATCACCAATCGGTGAGGAATGCCGATTAGGTCCATATCAGCAAACATAACGCCTGGCCGCTCTTTACGATCATCCCATAACACTTCATAACCCGCATCGATTAATTCGTTGTAAAGCTTTTCACAAGCTTCTCGCACGCGATAAGACTTGTGCATATTAACGGGTACGAGTGCAATGAAAAATGGGGCCATTAGCATTGGCCAGATGATGCCCCACTCATCATGATTTTGTTCAATCGCGGCGGCGACGGTACGAGAAATGCCAATGCCGTAACAACCCATTTGAAAGTAACGACTTTTTCCGAACTCATCCACTACCATGGCATTCATTTTTTGACTGTATTTATCGCCAAGCTGAAAAACTTGTCCCACCTCAATGCCATGCGTAAACCGTAACCGCCCTTTGCCATCGGGACTAATATCGCCTTCCACTGCTTTGCGAATATCGGCTACGAAACCCAAGTGCACATCCCGTTCCCAATTTACGTTTATCCAATGGAAATTGTCTTCGTTAGCCCCACAACTAAAATCGGCTAAGTGGGCAGCGTCTCGATCAACAATAAAAGGAATCGGCAAATTAACAGGCCCCAAGGAACCGGAGCCACAGCCAATGGCTTCTCTAATTTCTTTTTCATCGGCGAACTGAAATGGAAAAGCAACACCTGGCAAACGCTGCGCCTTTACATCGTTTAACTCATGGTCCCCGCGTAAGATGAGTGCGATCAACGAAGATTCATCGCCTTTAACAACTAAAGTTTTAACCCATTTTTTAGGCAGAATATTCGCTTTTTCTGCAAGCTGTTTAATAGTTCGAACGCCGGGCGTTGCTATCTTTTTCATTTCAGCGCTAGGCTTCGCTCGCTCGCCCTGGGGCGCTTGTGCAGCAGCTTTTTCAATGTTAGCAGCGTAATCGCTTTCGTCGCTATAGACTACCGTGTCTTCACCAACGTCGGCAATCACTTGAAATTCGTGCGAATAATCGCCCCCAACGGCTCCCGTATCCGCTAATACGGCGCGAAAATTTAATCCCAACCGGGTAAAAATTCGCCTATAAGCATCAAACATTTTTCCATAAGCCGCTTGCATGCCTTTTTCATCGAGATCGAAAGAGTACGCATCTTTCATCAAAAATTCACGTGAACGCATGACCCCAAATCGCGGGCGAATTTCATCACGAAACTTCGTTTGAATTTGGTAAAAATTAAGTGGAAGCTGCTTATAACTTTTCAGTTCCTGACGCGCAATATCGGTAATCACTTCTTCATGCGTAGGACCAAAACAAAACCTATTATCATGTCGATCCATAATCCTTAATAACTCAGCGCCGTAGGCCTCCCACCGACCCGACTCTTGCCACAAACTGGCTGGCTGAACGATAGGCATTAATAATTCCAAAGCGCCAGCGCGGTTCATTTCCTCCCGGACGACATTCACCACTTTCTGCAAAACACGTAAACCTAACGGCAGCCATGTATAAAGACCACTTGCTAACTTTCGCAACATACCCGCACGAATCATTAACTGATGACTCACCAACACCGTATCTGCAGGCGTTTCTTTAATAGTTGCTAAAAAAAATTGACTCACTTTCATAGGCAAAAAAGTTTAGCATAATTTTGCATAATGCACGCCACTTATTGAAATACTCTCGTCCGGCCATCAATTTCCTTTTCATCAATTGCAGTTAAATTGTCATAGCTAGGCTCCTGCCACGGCAAGATCTCTTCTGATGGGTTTTTATCTTCAAAAAAAGAAAGGATCTCTAGAGAAACGCGGAGACGCAGGTTCTATATTTCCGCTTTGCAAATTATAAGCTTGATGAAAATTCTAATGACGGCTGATTGGAAAAATTAAAAGTAAATGAATGATCAGATGAAACAGTTATCGGCGAATTTATACTTTTGAGAATTTTCGTGCCTCATCGTTTCTCTGCCTCATTTTTAGTGATAAAAACCCCATTTAATTACCTCACAAGTCAGTCACAACCATTTCAATTTTAGCCTTCGTCATTCTCGCTCAGGCGGGGAAGCAGGCGGCGCCAAAGGCGCGCCGCCGCTAATGTGTGCACTGCATCCCCGCCTGCGCACCT
>NZ_VFIV01000033.1 GCF_019425495.1 Coxiella endosymbiont of Ornithodoros amblus | reverse complement strand
TTTCTCCTTTTGAATGTTGTTTTTTTACAAAAGCTATTTTATACACTCTTTAGGAGGGAGCTAGATGATTATCAGGTCTTTACATGACCAAAGTTTTTCTGATGAACTTGAAGAAAATGAGTCATGTAAAGTCATAACCCCCTCTCCCCTAAAATTTCATCGATTAACTCATAAGTAAAGTTAAAAGATAGTGTGCTCGCAAGATAAATATGAGTTAATTCATAATCAAAGTATTGAATATTACTGTTATTAACTCCAATTAAATTGTTTAAAATTTTATTGACTACTTCTATGTTATTGATTATCGCTTCTTTCACTTAAAACGATAGCCTCTGGGTCTGGGCAGCATTCAAAAAATTTGTATCAGCGGAAATCGTTTTTACAAATCTGTAGAGGTTTACCAAATAAATCAATAGAGATTTTTAAGAATTAATAAAATCGAGCTTGCAGGTAATTATCTGATTTTTGTTAAATAATTTATTATAGTCGATAATATTTTTTGAATTCTCATTTTTTAATAATATGGACAAATTAAAAATACTTAAGTTCAACTTTTCTCAACTTTGTTAATGGTGTACTTTACAGTTAGCATAAAATAAAGCATCATCATAAATATGATCATATTTTTTCAAGCTGCTCATTATACTGAAAATCGAAAATATCTCTATTAAATTTATTATATTAAATACGGAAATAAATTCTAAATCTTTTAATTTATTTCCTAATGATTTACTAATTCCTAGCTATTCATGTAAATTGGTTATAAAATCTCTCTCAATAAAGTTAATTTGTGAAATTGTTTAGTTAATAAATTCAAAAATTTTTATTAATTGCAAAATATTAACTTTTATATAATAAAAATAATTTAATTTCATTCAATTACAAAATATACAAATCTCTAGAATGACTTTAAGTATTTTTCTATAAAAACCAATCAACACTAGAATTGTTCTCAATTCGATTTAATGAGCATGAAAAGGAAAATAAAAATTTTTAGATAGACTTGCATTGCGATCTAATTTGCACATACTAGCATCTGCCTGGATATCTTTACTGAGGTTCTTTGAATAAGTCAAATGATGGGTGAAATCTTTATGAGTGATGAAGAAGTAGCATTAGCTATTTTGAAAAAAACTTCTTTACCTAAGTTGTAAAAAATCAAAAAATTAAAACATCAACCGTTGGTTCCCTTTAATGGATGAGAGTCGAGTGTGAAAAAATGTGAAAATTTAGTAAACGAAAATTGAATTCCTAAGAATACTAAGCGGTATAAACTTCGCTGAGTACAAGTCTCCATAAGAAAAATGTTCACAGAAAGTCAGATATCGAAAATAAATTTTTAAATTTTTTCCTGCCATTCCTTGAGACCAATGGAATGTCGCGTTATTCTCATTTCTGACTACGTTATTTATATTTATGATTAAATAAATTTTTATTTTTAACGACTCCACCATTTTTGTTCTGATCTAAAGAAAGCGGGACAAATTTTCAAAATCCTATCTTTACTAAAACTTAAGCCTATTCAGGATCTACTTTCACTTTTTCTCTTATAGTTCCAATGCTGATATCAGCTCCAATAGATTGATTTTGAGTGTGAATAGCAATCATTACTTTTTTGGATCGACGGCGGTACCGCTGCTCTTACTGATGGCAATATCTAGAATACCTTTCTATAGATAAGCGCTATTCTACGCTTCATACTTAAACTCCAATCTTTTGATTACCCATCCAAAATACCTTGTTTGCCTTTATATATAACAGTCGGTTGTATACCTTGAATGTTTTGAGTGTTTAAAAACGTAATCGTGTATTTACCGATTACTGTTTTCTCTATTTCAGGATCCATAATAGCACCAAGATTAGCAAAGTAACTTTTGGCTCTATAGTTCAAACTGTCACTTAGCCAGAGAAGGTCAATTTCGCTGCTAAAATAACTTTTTCTCGTTTAATTAAAGTTAATTAAAATAAATTTAGACTGGAAAAAAATTATTTTTAGTTTATGCGTCTTTTTTTCTCAGTTTTAAAATTTTAATTCTCAGCATATGAAGCGATTTTCGATTAGAAAACCACAAGACATGTCATAGGGAATTTAATTTTAAAAAAACTAGTTCTCTCACCCTATGTCCTGTAGCTTTAAATGAGAAGAAATTTTTCTATAATTAAGAATAAATTACTTTAAAAAAAGAAATAAAAATTTAAAAAAAATAGACAGGCCAAACTTAATTTGTCTTCGAGTAAGAATTTTAGTAAATTATACTTACTTATCTGGAACATAGGTTCATTTTGTCATCTACTAAAAATTATTAAAGTCTATTTCTCATCATTTCTATTAAAGATGTGGAAATATTATTTCGAAAAACGAAGGATAATGGAAAATTTTGTTAAAGAAATAAATTTTCAATCTATAGAAATAGAAACGTGCTATATCGATCACGCCAATCAGGAAACTCTGCAATAATTTTTAAGATGAGAAAATAGTGCTGACAAAGCACATATTTTTATAGTTTCTCCGGAAAACAATCATTCCCTATTTATTCAAATCAATCCACTACCAACATCTTTAAATTAGAAATTCAATATTAAAAGAAGTGTAATAATCAATCAATTTAAAGCTTGTGGGTTGGAGTCATACCCCGTTATAAATTACATTTTATTACGGAGGAATTGATTGGTATTCTTCAATTGGAGAAGTCTATCTCTTTTCTGAAAATATCGTTAACTACATTGAATAATTCAATTTAATATCTTTTAAAAGATGAAAATGTGATTAGTCATTTTAGTGCTATTTCTGAAATTAGGTTATCTGAAAATGGAGAAATTATTCACGTTTGAAAAGATACCAACTTGAAGATGTTAGAAGTAAAAATAAAATCGAAAGTGCTTTTCTAAAAAATAAGAAAAAAATTGTTTCAATTTCTAAAGTCATTTGATCAAATGATATGTTTATTATTTAATGATCAAAAAAATTTAAGAAACCAAAATACAAAAATGAATGAGATTAGAATCGGATAGTAAAGATCACAGCGAAAAAACTTAAAACAGTGATCATATCAACGTGAAGGATTTCTCCTCACAATCTAAAAGGAGAAAGCAATAATAAGTGGTTTGTAAAATCTCAAAATAGGTAGTCATCCAGATCCTTGCAATCATCAACAGTCATTAAAAACACAACACTCAGTTCCTCATTTTTTAATAAGCTGATCACACATCCCGATATTATTAGAAACAATTTGACCGCCGCAGCTGAAAATTTTTACTCTATTTTTCTCATGATTCATTGCAAACAACTCTAGTTGGTAAAATAGTTACCATATTTCATAACACTATTAAATGGAAGTGAGAAAGGCCCTGATTTGGGGATGCCATATAACTATGCAATAGGGAAGGGGTTGCTTATTTTATTGTACTCAGGTAAAGAAAGAAATTGTAATAATACTACATGCTTTTATAAGAAAACACAAAAAGTACCTATTCAAAGAGATCGAGATAGTAAAAAACGTATGAAAGAGGTAAAAAACAATGGATAGACGATCAGCCACTTGGCATATAAGTAAACTGTGCTTTCTGATCGGGAGGCAAAAGCTGAATATGAGGTATTTAAATTACAACTAGAATTGGTAGCCCAGTTAAAAATAGAAAGACAAAAAGCACATCTTTCCCAAGAAATGGTCATAGAACGTATGGAAACACAAAAATCGGTTGTGGCTTGAACAGAATCAGCGCTCAGAACAGGGAGATACTCTCTCTCCTTAAAAAGGTCATTAAAGTATGCCAATACTATCGTTGGTTTTCAATAAAAAGGAAAGCTGTCCGTTAATCTTTTACAACTAAAATGCCATACTCGAAATTTTTGGTGGTAGTTAAACTTGTTGAGACGATATAATATCATTGGATATACCCTTGTTACAGGTGTTAAACAGGCAAGAAATTACTTTATGAAAGTTCCAGCTAAACACCAACCACAAGGAAATCATGAAAATCCGCTAAATTAGCTAATTTTTTACTTTCGTTTTTTTGAGATTAACAACGCAAAAGAGCCGAAGGGCTAGCATCAGTTTTTCTTTGAATATCTATCCAGGTTTCATCGGTGAATTTAATACGATGTATGGCGATTATGGCATCTTATTTTTAAAAATATTTTTTCACGGATGATGCTTAATTCTGAGGATTTTCTCAAATTTTTCTGAATAGGAGTTACTGATTGAGCAGACGATGATATCTCCATTAATCGCGATCCTTTTGCGACGTGGTGAGCTAATGCTTCATCCACATTTAATAAATGAGAAACCACCAGTTCATAGATAGTGAGATTTTCTACTTTTCTTAATTCAAATATTAATGTTTGTGCAATATTCTTCTGTTATTAGGCGTTATTTAATTCCAGCCCCTTTTGAGATAAAAGAATCAAAAGCTTCCATTAATTTTTCTTTTTCTTCCTCATTTTCTTGACATAAATTATGATTATAATTGACCTAGCCTTTTGAATTATGCATAGCCATATGGATTTTTCTGAAAAAAATGAATGGGAAATTTTGGCGCCTTGATAAGAAAATGAATGAAATTAAGACTGCCAAACCGTTTAAGTTGTGTATTCAAGTAAGAAAAGTTTCGGCCTTGCAACAGTGGGTCATTCTTGAAATCGATAATGAAATTTAATAACCATGGATTTTCCGGAGGCGTTGACGAATCGATCAGTGACTTGTTCTGTCTCTGAAAAAAAATTATCAATACATCGATTGAGAACTAATCATATTATAATTTTGATTGGAAAATATTCTTCAGGAATCAGTTTAGCGGATTCCAGAACGTTAAATGGAAATTTTTCCACAAATTTTTCATCAAATAATTGTAATAATTGTAATAATTGTAATAATTGTAATACTAATTCCCATTCCGGCCAACTAATTAACTGCAACCCTTTCTTTGGTTTCCAACGTATGCACACCAAATCCTTCCATAAAACGAAAAGAACAAGAAATCGCTTGGTCTGATATCGCCCACATAATCATATGAAAACTTTCCAGCGTGAAGGAAATAAAATCTCAGAAATTATCGTGCGCCGTTTTCGATTGTACAAACTCAGAATCCGATTCTGCCTTGGCGAAGCGAATAAGATCGGAGACTTAAAGGGTCTTGAATAAAAAAACAGGAATATTGTTCCACACGAGGCCCCAATTACCTTTTTTCGTATAAAATTTAACGGAAAAGCCTCGCACGTCGCTAACTAAATCGGGAGCCCCTGGCTTCCAATGACTGTCGAAAATCGCACGAAAACAGGGGTTTTCTTGCCTTTTTTCTGAAATAAATGAGTCATCGTGATTTCAGAGAGTGAGTCATCGGTTTCAAAGTATCAGAGAGTGAGTCATCGGTTTCAAAGTAACCGTGAACGCCAAAACTTCTGGTATGGACTACACTCTCAGGAATGCCTTCGCGATCAAAATGAAAAAGCTTTTCCCAATAAGGGAAATTTTCGAGCAACAGAGCCCCCAATCTCCTATTTTCAACGAATTATGGCAACGGTATTTTTCCATATTGACTGTCAAGATTATCAGCGAGGGGAAAAAACTTTATTAACATATGGAAGAAGAGATAGCCGATTGGACACCATATTCCCTAGCGATATAGTTAGCCATACAAATGACGCCCCGTGAATGAGCAGGTCTCCTACAGTAACCAGTTTTTTCGCGCGCCTAAGGATTGTCGCGTATTTCAATCGCCACATAAAAGTACTCTATTTTAACATGAATGATTTTCTCAATCTTTTTTTAGGTACTTTAAGCCTCTTTTTACCATAGAGTACAAAAAGAGCTGTAAAAAAAACCTAGTTAGCTTCCTTAGGATAATTTTTATTTATACCATAATCCAATACACTCTTACTATGCCTTCAACATTGCTTATGTGTAAACCGGATTACTTCAACATGGATTATCTGAATAATATCCGTTCTGAATTAAAAGCCTAAGAATACCTTGAAACATATCTTTCAATGCCTGTTATGCTGCTTAAATTAATCAATGAGAAATTTTACCATCTGGATACTTGTTTTTGCTCTTTGTTCGACAGTGCCGTGATGTATTATCCAGGGGCATTTGATGCCTATTCTGTTCAGCTTATTGAAAAAAATATTGATGAGGATAAAAAAACTGGTGCTGAGTGATGAAGATACACTGCATTTTTCTTGTAATTCGCTTGTTATAAAAACAGATAAAATCCCACGAAGAAAGCCGTTATTTTTATGACGTATACAACCGATCCATTACAGACGCAATTAAATCAACTGGGACACGAGGTCATCATCCGCTCTATTTCCGAATTTTGAAAAGCGGGCGGCGAAAAGAAGTGTATAGTATTGGAAGTTTAAGCCTTAAATATAGCGATAAGCGTTTATTTGAGCGACAGATTTAAATATTCTGCAATCCCGGCTAAAAACATTTGGACGGCAATCGTCGTTAAAATCATTCCCATTAAGCGCTCAATAGCCGTTAATCCACGCTTTCCTAAAATTTTTATTAAATAAGGCGCCAATAGCATAATCAAGGTAAAAATTAGTGACGCAATAAATACCCCCAAAAATATTAACCATAAATGATGAGACTCTCGGGTAACGAATAATAATACCATTGCCATTGCGGAAGGCCCCGCGGTCAACGGTATGGCTAAGGGAACAATCAAGGGTTCTTCAAAATCTTCTTTAGCAGGCTTTTGGTCGGGTGGGAAAATCATTCGGATGGCGATAATAAAAAGAATCACGCCACCGGCAATGCTTAAGGCCGGCGTTGTGATGTGTAACCCGCGCAAAATGTAACGGCCGAAGAAAACAAATAAAGATAAAATAAAAAAAGCAATAATGGATTCTCTTAAGATAATGCGGATTTGGGTGCGAGCGTCGTATTCTTTTAGGATGGCGAGGAAAACGGGGATATTTCCCAGTGGATCCATCACTAAAATTAGTGTAATCGCAATGGTGTAAAGTGTCATTTAAAACCTCGGTGTTAGAAACATCTATTTTTTCTTATAACTAAGTCGATTACACTTGAAGAGCCCGGTCGCTCCAACCAAGTGCCGTGATTTTTATTCACTTTTTTGGGCCATGGAATTAAAGTTGGAAGGGTTGAAAATTCCAAAAGTTCTCCCCGCTTTCTAGAGCTTAAACTACTCAAAAACGGAGGGCAATTGTTGGGTTAATGAAATCCTTTCTTTAACACACTTACCTGATAAGGAAAAACCCTGTAGTTTTTCTTGATGGTCATAAAACAAGGCACGCTGGTTGTTTCCATCCCCGTTGCATTGCCATTCGCCTTTAACTGTTTTTGGGGGTGGATAAGTCACGATGGCGCAAGCCGAGGTTTTAACCACGATAGGCATGGGGGGGTAATGCACTAGCTTTTTATCGCCGGCGAAATGATTGGCCAGTGCTCGCGCACATTGTAATAGAGGCGCTATGTATTGACGTATCTCGCCAGCCACTTCTGCACAATCACCGAGTGCATAGATGTTTTCTATACTTGTTTTTAAATAACGGTCGACAATAATACCAGTCTTTCGATCAAGTTTTATGGATTCAGCTAAATCACATCTGGCGCGGATGCCAATGGCAGAAAAAATGCCATCAGCGGCTACTGTTTTCCCCTTCGTCATACTAATTTCATAATCTTTTTGGTGGCGATTCACTGTGCTTACGACCTGTTGTAAATGCCATTGCACGCCTTTGTTTGCTAACGCCTGTTGCAAAGCACGACCAATGGATTCAGGCACAAATTTCGCAAGTGGATAAGGTTCTTTAGTGATAACCTCCACTTGATAACCGCCACTCACTAAATCATTGGTAAATTCGCACCCCACCAGCCCAGCGCCTATCACTGCGATACGGTTTTTATTGTTTATCGATCGGCGGAATCTACCATAAGCAGTCAAATCATTGACGGAATAAACATCCGAAACGGCGTTGCCCTGCAAAGAGGGCGGGATCGGGTAAGAACCACAGGCCAGGATCAGTTTTTTATAAGCAATTTTTTTGTGCGATGTCGTTACCGTTTGAGAAATAGGATCAATCGCCTCGACCATCGAATGGGTGTGAATGATTGCTTGCAATTGCGAAGCCATTTCGTCCACAGTACAGACTGCTAGTTCATCAGCTGATTTTTTGTTTGTCAAAGCGGTAGATAGTAATGGTTTAGAATAAAAAACGCCTTCGTTAGCCGTGATTATTTCCAACGGGGTTGTCGTGTCCAATTTACGAAGTTCTTTAGCAAAGAGATAACCTGCTAATCCACTACCGATAATAACTATTGACTGGTTCTTCATTTTTAATAGAAAAGTTTTGCACAGCTTCAACGAGGGCGGTGACGTTTTCGATTGGCGTGCTGGGATCGATGTCATGACCTAAATTAAATATATGTCCAAAGCCTTGTGCTTAGGATTTTTAAAATACCAATGATCACTGTCGATATGCTTTCGGGATTTTATAGTAAAATCGCTGGATCTAAATTACCTTGCAAGGCAACTCGGTCCCCTACACGTCGACGTGCCTCGCCAATGCCCATCGTCCAAGCTTAATCCTACTGCATCACAACCACTGTTTGCAATGCTTTCTAACCATTGTCCCCATTTTTAGTGAAGAAAATGAGGGGAATCTTTCGGCTGTTTTTTTGACGGACCACTTCAGAGGCGATTTGTGATAAGTAATCCAATGAAAATTGTCGATACAATGAGGGAGTTAATAAACCGCCCCACGTATCAAATAGCATAACGACGTCCGCACCGGTTTTAATTTGAGTATTCAAATAAGCAATCGTAAGGGCGGTTAATTTTTGTAATAACCTGTGAAATACGTCAGGCTGCTGGTAAAGCATGGCCCTGGCGGTTAGAAACGTTTTGCTGCTCTGACCTTCAATCATATAACACGCTAAGGTCCAAGGGCTTCCCGCAAACCCAATCCAATCAAAGGAACTAGGTGATCGAGCGCTTTTACAGTTAGACGAATGGAGTCAAATACGTAAGCGTCAAATACGTAAGAAAGCGCTTCTTCCACTGCCGGCATTTGGAACCGATTTACATCTTGCTCACAACGCACGTGGTTTCGAATGACTGGCTCAACTGTCGGCGCAATATGTAAATCAACCCCCATCGCATCGGGGATGGTAAGTATATCGCCAAAAATAATGGCAGCATCTAGCGGAAAGCGTCTTAACCGCTGCAACGTCGCTTCACAGGCCAGTGCGGGTGTTTTAAAGACGCTATAAATTTGGCATTTTTTCGCGCAATTAACAATATTCCGGTAAATAGCGGCCGGCTTGCCGCATAATCTACACTGGCGTGCGATCCACCGGCTGGCGCAATAACGTGCGGATAAAAGATCATTTTTAGCCTCAACATGCCTCTATTGTACGCGAATTCGCCTCCCAGAGCAGTTTTCTGGCTGGGGATCGAGGTAGCCATTATAGAGCAACAAAGTGAAAATGGGTGCTGTGCATCGGTTCCCATATTCCGCTGACGCTCTCCATACAGGCTACACCATAATTCTCAAAGAGCTAAGGATGTGATTAAATCCGGAGCTTTCTTAGAGCAACCCATCAATCCAAGTGAACTAACGACCTATATGGCCCATTTCATTGTGCACAGGCACAACGCTCGCTATTTTTTCCATCTTCCCCCCATAAGTCTTCTATCATAACCAAACAATTAGTTATAAATAGTTTTATCCACAATCACTTGATTGCTCCTTAAAGTAATTGGTACGCGACACATTAAGGATAACAGTAGATCCTTTGGAGTAGAACACGTATAAGTATTTTTGGATAAAAGAAAACAAGCATTTTCAGGAGATATGTTGCAGTCTGCTACCCCATTCACTCCGATGCTTGCAAGAGGTAAAATCAAACTTAACATCAAAACGGAAGCGACTAACTTTACTCTCATATGCTTTTTCTTAAACTTCTGGTTAACGTATCTATTGTACCAAAAATACCAAACGCTAGGACTTACCATGCCAACGCTGGTTCAGTAGCGCATCGTTTCCGTACTCCACTTCGCTCCATACGGGCTATGGTTGGATTCGCGCTTCGCGGATGATCGCTAATAATCCACTCGATAAATTTAGCCCGTCTGCAATCTTTCAACGCTTTTTTACTGTAGGCGAGTGCTGCTTCGGCGGCCGGGACGGGATTGAAGCCGCGGAAGTAACACCTCGTAAACCGGCAGAGCTTGTAATCACGGTGGGGCTAACGGCGTTGATATGCGTAGGCCTTTTGGCATTCCAATGGCGGAGCTTTTAACAAAGCCGTCCAATGCGCCATTTACCATGACAGCTGAGATGCAGGTAATGAATAAGATCGTGGTTTAATATGCCGCTCGTGAGCGTAAAAGAGCGGTTTTCTTTAAGATATTTTTTACCAAATAAGCACTAAAGCAACTTATCTCATTAATTTATTTTGTATGCCTGTAGAATAGTCTTCTAGGGTCATCTCGGAAAAATCGGCAAATTTTACCTTCCCTGTCGTTGCAACGATGCCATCTATATTATCAACCGATTAATGGATAAGCTCGTTGAGTCAAGGTCGGCGACATCCACTCGAATCTCACCTTGCCGATAAGCCTCAATCACAACGGTATGCTATTTCTTTAATTCAACTGAAACTGTTTGGCCAATGGTTTCTCTTCTACCGAAGATAAGGATTTCTATAGCGATACTATACCCATAACAATGAATTTCCGCAATTTACAGTCTTTACAAATTCCACTTTCCTCTTCAATAGTAAAAACCACACAGGCTCCGCTGGGTCGAACTCATTATTTCATTCAAGAGCAGCAATTCTAACCGAGAAATATCTGAGAATCCCATAAAAATGGTCTCTCTTCAACCACAAAAATCGTAACCCTTGTCGAAATCTAACGTATAATACAACATGCCTTCTTTCCAATTCCTGTAATGAGCATGTACAAGGCAAGTTTTGTTGTTTCATACAACATCAAACTTGACGTCACCCATCACCCCGCGGAATCGATAAACTATGAGAAATTGAGAACTTTACTGTGGTTCCTTCCCTTATTTCATATTCCGAACTCTTCCCCATCGGATCCTCAGGACTAGAAAGATACCCCTTAGAGGAAACCGCGTTCTTAACTGTAGCCATTTTATCTGTAAAATTTATAGAAAAATCTGCATGTTTAGGGATTCAGCAGCCATTGAAACTGTACTAAATGACACGCACAATGCTAAGATTGCGCAATACAGTGTTTTAAACATAATCACCTTATCTTTCGTTGATTATAGCAGTGAAAATCCCGTATTCCGTTTCGCTCCATACGGACTACTTGATCGTTTTTTCAGGCAAAGGTTTTAGTGAAAAGGAAGCTTTCAATATGGGTTTTAGAAAACTTCCCGTGTGTGAGTCTTTGCATTTAGCGACTGCTTCTGGTGTCCCAGCAACAACCACGTGACCTCCAGCAGCGCCGCCTTCAGGACCCATGTCGATAATCCAATCCGCTACTTTAATCACATCTAAATTATGTTCAATAACAACAATTGTATTACCGCCGTCGCGCAAACGATGGAGCACAGTTAATAATTGTAAAATATCGTGGAAATGCAAACCCGTTGTAGGTTCGTCGAGTAAATATAAAGTACGGCCTGTCTCCCGTTTGGATAATTCACGGGATAATTTAATGCGTTGGGCTTCGCCACCTGACAAAGTCGTGGCGCTTTGTCCGAGCGTAATATAAGACAATCCCACGTCAATCAGCGTTTGTAATTTTCGGGCGACGATGGGAATAGCGTCAAAAAATTCTCGCGCATCTTCTACTGTCATCTGCAATACATCATAAATATTTTTTCCTTTGTAGTGAACTTCTAGTGTTTCGCGATTGTAACGTTTACCTTTGCAGACATCGCAAACGACATAAATATCTGATAAAAAATGCATTTCTACTTTAATGACTCCATCGCCTTCGCAAGCTTCACAACGTCCACCTTTAACATTAAAACTAAAACGGCCAGGGAGATAACCCCGCGAGCGCGATTCTGGCGTCCCAGCAAATAATTCGCGAACCGACATAAAAACACCCGTATAAGTGGCGGGATTGGAACGTGGCGTTCGGCCAATTGGACTCTGATCAATTTCAACCACTTTATCTAAATATTCCAACCCGCTAATGGATTGATAAGGTCCGGTGCGCCGTTGCGTTGCACCATTTAAACGAGAAGCAACAATAGGATAAAGAGTGTCGCTGATGAGGCTTGATTTTCCAGAGCCAGAAACGCCAGTAATACAAGTCATTGAGCCGATCGGAATATCCACGTCCACATTTTTTAAATTATTACAACGAGCTCCTTTTAATGAAAGAGAGTAACGGGAGTTTAGCTGGCGTTTTTTAGGTACTGGGATGGTTTTTTTACCCAATAAATATTGTCCAGTTAGCGAGCGTGGATTTTTCATGATTTCAGAAGGTGAACCTTCTGCTACAATCTCTCCGCCATGTACGCCGGCACCGGGCCCGATATCGACAACGTAGTCGGCTGTACGAATGGCGTCTTCATCGTGCTCTACGACAATAACCGTGTTGCCCAAATCACGCAGCCGTTTTAATGTTTTCAATAGGCGTCCGTTATCGCGTTGGTGTAATCCAATAGACGGCTCGTCTAAAATATACATGACTCCGACTAAACCCGAACCAATTTGACTGGCTAAACGAATGCGTTGCGCTTCGCCGCCAGATAAAGTTTCAGCACTGCGTGCTAAATTTAAATAATTCAAACCCACATTCACTAAAAAACCCAATCGTGTATTCACCTCTTTTAGAATTTTTTCAGCGATTTTTCCGCGCTTGCCTTTTAATTCTAGGGATTGAAAAAACTGTAAAGCATTCCCAATCGACATGGCGGTAATTTCAGGCAAGTTTTTTGATTCTAAAAATACATGCCGCGCTTCTTTTCGCAGACGCGAACCTTGACAAGTTTCGCATTCGCTCATCGTTAAATATTTCGCTAATTCTTCACGAACCGCTTGTGATTCGGTTTCGCGATAACGTCGTTCCATAATAGAAATAATGCCTTCAAAAGGATGCGTACGTTTCGTTTTTTTACCATTATACGAAACAAGGTAAAATGTCACGGCTTCTTTCTCGCTCCCATAAAGCAACATTTGTCGGATTGATTTTGGCAATCGAGAATAAGGAATTTCCATATCAAAACCGAAATGTTTGGCCAGGGAGGATAATAATTGATAATAATATAAATTGTGTCGGTCCCATCCACGAATCGCACCATTAGCTAAGCTCGCTTTTTCATTGTGGATAATTTTTTCGGGATCAAAATATTGTTGAACGCCCAATCCATCACATGAAGGGCACGCGCCCATCGGGTTATTAAAAGAAAATAATCGGGGCTCTAATTCTTCCAAACTGTAACCACAGTCGGGACACGCGTAACGTTCTGAAAAGGTGCGCTCTTCAATTTTGTTTTCCTCGAAAGAGGCCACTGTGGCTAAGCCATCCGCTAAACGCACGGTCGTTTCAAAAGATTCCGCTAGACGCTGTTGCACATCTGGACGGACTTTAACACGATCGACAACTACCTCAATTGTATGTTTCTTTCGCAAACTGAGCTTAGGTGCTTCGTCTAATTCGACCAACTTGCCATCGATTCGGGCACGAATAAAGCCTTGGGATTTGAGTTGTTCCAACAGTTGGAGATGCTCCCCTTTGCGCTCCCGAATGACAGGTGCTAATAGCATAACGGCTGTTCCTTCCGGGAGCGCTAGCACACTATCGACCATCTGGCTGATGGTTTGCGCTTGTAGGGCGTGATGATGCACAGGACAGCAAGGTTGACCGATACGGGCATAGAGCAGGCGTAAATAGTCATAAATCTCAGTGATGGTGCCCACAGTCGAACGAGGATTGTGGGACGCCGATTTTTGTTCGATGGCAATCGCCGGGGATAACCCTTCGATCATATCCACTTCCGGTTTTTCCATCATCGATAAGAATTGCCGCGCATACGCCGACAGCGATTCTACATAACGGCGTTGCCCTTCAGCATACAACGTATCAAATGCAAGCGAAGATTTTCCCGAACCTGAGAGTCCAGTAATGATGACCAGTTGATTGCGGGGTAAGTTGAGATCAATATTCTTCAGATTATGAGTTCGGACACCGCGTAATTGAATTGTACTCATTTTTGCTTAATTTTGGAAATTAAAGGAGTATATTATACAAAAAGTTAGGCTTAAACAAATAGCCCACTTTTAACTAAGCGTACCCCCTATGAGCGCAGCGAAATACGGGGGCGATAGACGAGATCATTATTTTCCCGTATTCTGCTTTGCTCCATACGTATAGGCCCTGGGTTGTTGTGTCAACAATCAGTTTTGACGAAAAGAA
>NZ_VFIV01000013.1 GCF_019425495.1 Coxiella endosymbiont of Ornithodoros amblus | reverse complement strand
GTGTAGTTATTGGTTGAAGGCAAATCATTTTCGCCATATAGTTTCATCGCTTTCTCCTTTTGAATGTTGTTTTTTTACAAAAGCTATTTTATACACTCTTTAGGAGGGAGCTAGATGATTATCAGGTTTCAGCTTCGATCCATATCAAAGTTGCCATTCGACCGGTATGACCCTTTTCTCGGCGATAAGAATAAAAATGTATTTTATCCTGATAGGTACAGAATTTTCCGCCATAAATGTGGGAAACGCCTAACTGATTGAGATTAATGGTAGCGAGTTGATAGAGGTTGGCGAGCCAACGGCCATTGTGGGCAACAAAGGCGGCCTCATAATCTCGATGTCGGTCGAGAAAGGCCTGACGAACTTCGTTGCCAACTTCAAAGGCTTTTGGACCGATGGCAGGTCCGAGCCACATTAATAAGTCTTGAGGATCGCTCTGAAAGAAGGTGAGGGCTTGGTCAAGCATGCCAGTGGCTAAGCCGCGCCAACCGGCATGGATGGCGGCGATTTCTTGACCATTTTTATCGGTGATTAAGACAGGTAAGCAATCAGCAGTGAGGATGGCGCAAACGCGATTAGTTTGGCGGCAATAAGCGGCATCGGCGGTTGGGGGAGCGCTATAATACAGAGGTAGCGAAATGACAGTGGAACCATGCACTTGATTAAGCCAGATGAGTGGAGACGGTAGTTGCAGATTCTCAGTTAAACAAAGACGATTTTGTTGGACTTGAGCGGCGTTGTCACCGACGTGTAAGGCTAAATTGCCATCAGAACGCGTCGTGGTAACTGCTTTAATGCGCTTAGGAGCGGGCCAATCGGGAATAATCATCTTCTAGGCATTCTAACAGGTGGGCTATATCTGGGGGTAGAGGTGCGTGGCATGTCATCGGACGCTGGTCGGCGGGATGAGAGAATTGTAAAGTTGCTGCGTGAAGTGCCTGTCCCTTTAGTGTTTTCAAGGCAGTTTGGAGTAGGTCGGACAAATACACGGGAATCCCGATCTGATTGCCATAGACGGGATCGCTCGCTAAAGGGTGGTGAATGTGTGCCATATGCACTCTAATTTGATGAGTCCGTCCCGTTTCGAGTTGCACTCGGATATATGTGTGTGCGCGATAGCGTTTAATAATCCGAAAATGAGTAATGGCCGGGCGACCGGATTCGACTACCGCCATACGCGCGCGATGAATGGGGTGGCGGCCAACGGGAGCTTCGATCGTTCGTCCAGAAATCAAAACGCCCTTTATAATCGCCACATATTCTCGGACGATTTGGCGGGCTTTCATGGCTTTTATTAAAGCATGATGCGAGGCTAAGGTGCGAGCGATTAAAAGGAGGCCTGAGGTATCTTTGTCTAGGCGGTGAATAATGCCGGCCCTGGGTACCATGCTTAAGCTCGGATCATAATGCAATAAAGCATTAATTAATGTTTGATCTCGAACATTAGCACAGGGGTGAACGATAAGGCCGATGGGCTTATTGATCACCAGCAAAGCTTCGTCTTCATAAATGACATCTAACGGGATCGGTTGTGGAACCCAGTGCTCATTAGGCTCTAAATGGGCTTCTACTTCAATGAGTTGGTTTCCCTTCACTTTTTCCCTGGCTTTCATTTTTTGTATTCCATCTACTTTGACATGACCACCCCGAATCCAATTTTGCAGTTGTGAACGAGAATAATCTGGAAATAATTTTACCAATACTTGATCCAATCGAGCACCGGCGAGCTCAGGGGGAATAGGTTTTTTTAATTTGATGCGAGAAGCACACATAGGGGTGTTACATTTTAACAGGTTGTCACAGTCCTGATATACCACCTGGCAATTCTTTAGTTCTAAAGTGACTTGTTTTATAATGGCCGCATTTATTTGGCTTTCAACCGAGAAGAAGGACTCATGAAAAAAATATTATTTCTTGCCACGCTACTATTAATATTGTCGGGATGTGTTAGAAAAGATGTTGATCCTTATGAGACCTACCGTGGGAAAACGTCAGCTGAGTTATTTACAAGCAGCGAAATGGCGCTGGCAAAAAAAGATTATTCTGAGGCTGTCAAAAATTTTGAAGCGCTAGATGCGATTTATCCCTTTGGTCCCCATGCTGAACAGGCGCAGCTTGATGTTATTTACGCTTATTACAAAAATAACGACACTTCTTCAGCCATTGCGGCAGCCGATCGCTATATCCGGCTTTACCCATGGTGTCGAAGTGTAGATTATGCCTATTATATGCGCGGAGTGATCGGTTTTGATTTAGGTTTGTCGTGGTTGCAGAAGTTAGCAGGGGTGAGCCCGATATCTCGTGACGTTAGTACTTTGCAACAATCATTCACTTCATTTGCCACTCTTGCTGAGGTTTTTCCTCATAGCCGCTACATCCCCGACGCACTTACTCGTATGCGTTACATTCGCAATTTAATGGCTCAACGTGAAATTATGATTGCAGAATTTTACATGAAAAGGCGTGCTTATGTGGCTGCAGCCAATCGAGGGAGTTATGTGGTTCAGCATTTTCAAGATTCTCCTCAAGTTGCGAAAGCTTTAGCGATCATGGTGCATGCCTATAAAGCACTCGGCTTGCTAAAAATGGCTGATGCGAGCAATCACTTACTACAAATAAATTATCCTCATACGTTGGAAGCGCGGAAATTAAGAAAAGTTTAGTGCCTTATCGATATTCAATTTTGATGTTAAGGACCTTATTGATTCATGCTGCCCGTCCGCTAATTGCGTCATGTAAAAAATAAAATGGATAAAAAGAGTCTGTGGTTAAAAGCACTAATTGGGCGCCAAGGAATGAATCGCGCTTGTGTGGTGTTAGTGAATAAAAATGCGCGGATCATTGTGTAAAAAAATAATTAACGAAAGGAAGACACGCCAACTGAGTTTGAAACAATGAGGGCTGATGAGAGTAAGGTAAACTGAGGTTGATGATGCTGATTCATGCGGTGGCTCTGTGAACCCACATATACGTTCTTTTCGTCAAAACTGATTGTTGACACAACAACCCAGGGCCTATACGTATGGAGCAAAGCAGAATACGGGAAAATAATGATCTCGTCTATCGCCCCCTTATTTCACTGCGCTCATAGGGGGTACTTGTTGAAAACCTACACTTTTTAATCACACTCAAATAAGTAAGGAGATTTTTCTGCTGAAGAAAAGTAGCATTTACTTGTATCCTGTAGAAGACATTAGCTGGACTAGAAAATTTTACGAAGAAATACTTGGCCTAAAAAAGAGGGGGACATATTCAGAAGAGCAGTGGGTAGAATATGATTTACCGGATGGCGATTGTTTTGCGATAACAACTTTGGTTAAGGGCATAAGCCCAAGCACTAGTTCAGGTGGAAGTATTACTTTTGAGGTTGATGACTTAGATAATCTCGTTTCTCAGCTCAAATTAAAGAGTGTGAATTTTAAGGTAGACATCTTTTCTTCTCTCATCTCTCGAATGGCGATGATTATTAACTCTGAAGAGAATGTAGTTACGCTGTATCAATTGAATAAGTAATAATGTTAGGTTAACGCGTTATTAGCATTTAAATGTATCCCAGGCTCGATTTAATAAAAGCATGTCTGACGTTTGCTCCAAAAACAGTGCGGATGGCGGAACTTGGTTTCAAAACAATAAGGAATGAGTAACAAGATGCCAAGAAGTGATGATCTTTACCAGCTATCCAATGGCTTACCAGTCCCTGAAGATCATGGAGCTTGCGATCATCTGGCGGGCAAATTATTTCCCTCGTCTGTTGCGAAGGTTACCATTAATCATTTAACTAAATTTTTAGCGAAGCACTGTGGCCTTAAAGTTAGAACGAATGCGATTGCGCCGGGTTTCATTAAGACATCCCGTACCGAAAATTTTGATGAAGCTGTCAACAAATTCAAAACAAGAACGCCATTAAAGCGAACAGGAGAGCTAAACGATATTGCCGAGCTAGTGAAATACTATTATCAAATCAAATTATTAATGGGGAAAGTATTTCAGCTGATGGTGGTTTTTCTACAGTTTAGGTTTGTCTCTAGTATAAATTGGAGGCGTCATCCTAAAGCAACAAAAGCGAAATCAGGAAGGCTGCCGAAAAGGCATTAGATGTAAAATTGCATTGTACCTGGCAATACATTGGGTAATGAAGTGAGTATATTATGTCAAATTCCAAACATTTGAGTTGCCACCTCGTAAAGAGGAAAAATTGGATTCTGCCAAAACTTATGGCTCCTCGGGAGGGACTTGAACCCCCGACCAAGTGATTAACAGTCACCCGCTCTACCGACTGAGCTACCGAGGAGCGAGGTAGAAATGAAATCGTATGTTACCGGGAAATCCGAAGAGAATCAACCGACTAATAATCCAGTACCGACGCTAATTTCTCCAAGGCTTCTTGCAATTTTTCGGTGCTGGTTGCACAAGAGAGGCGAACGTGTCCGGGTGAGCCAAAGGCGCTTCCGGGGACGACGGCAACCTTCGTTTTGTCCAATAAGTACGTTCCGAGCTTGATATCATCCTTTAATCCGAGCTGTTGGATGGCAGCCGAAACATCTGGGAAGAGGTAAAAGGCGCCGTCAGCCGGAATGCAGTGAGCGCCTTTCATTTGATTAAGGGCTTTCAGCATCAAATCATGGCGTGTTTTATAAGTCTCATACATGTAAGAAAAATCACTGCGCCGAGCGCCGAGCGCTGTCGTGGCAGCGACTTGGGCAATCGAATTGGGAGAAGAAGTACTCTGAGATTGAATTTTTTTCATTGCTTGAATAATCGATTTAGGAGCAGCCGCATAACCAATTCGCCATCCAGTCATGGCATAAGCCTTGGAGACGCCGTTGATAATGATAGTGCGATCGCGCAATTCCGGGCAAACATTAAGGATATTTACAAAACGGTTTTGTCCCCACAGAATATATTCATAAATGTTATCGGAAAGAATTAAAATTTGGGGATTTTCTATCAAAACGCCTGCTAACGCTTTTAATTCACTTTCAGAATAAGCAACCCCGGAAGGATTGTTGGGGCTATTTAAAATCAGTAGTCGCGATTGGGGAGTAATCGCTTTGGAGAGCTGATCGGGGGTGAGTTTAAAATTTTGGTCAATGGTCGCTGAGATAATAATCGGTTTTGCTTCCGCCAGTTCTACCATCGGTGGATAACTCACCCAATAAGGGGCAGCAATGATGGCTTCGTCTCCCGCATTTAGCGTTCCCATCATAGCGTTATAGATCGATTGTTTGGCTCCGCCGCTGACCAGTATTTCAGAAGGCTCGTAGTTTAAGTGATTATCGCGCTTTAATTTATGGACAATCGCCGCTTTTAGGGCGGGAGTTCCGTCTACATTGGTGTATTTTGTAAAGCCTTTTTGAATTGCTTTAATAGCGGACTGTTTGATAAAGTCCGGAGTGTCAAAATCCGGTTCACCTGCGCTGAGACTGATCACGTCATGGCCATTGTTTAAAAGCTCGCGTGCGAGATCGGAGACAGCCAATGTTACTGAAGGTTCAAGTTGTTGCGCTCGGACGGATAAGACATCATTCATTTTTCTAAGCTCCTTATGATTGGTGTGGTAGAGTAGCGGAAAATATACTGGTAAACAATCGGGAAAGCAGGGTTTCTGAAATGTCAAAAGCGTTTAAATTAATATCCAAATTCAAGCCCAGTGGGGATCAGCCGCAAGCAATAGAAAAATTGGTCGCCGGGTTGGAAGATGGCTTGGCTTATCAAACGCTTTTGGGGGTTACGGGATCAGGGAAAACTTTTACGATTGCGAATGCCATCGAAAAAGTTCAACGGCCTATGTTAATTTTGGAGCCGAATAAAACTTTAGCTGCACAATTTTACGCTGAAATGCGTGAGTTTTTTCCTGAAAATGCGGTGGAATATTTTGTTTCTTATTATGATTATTATCAACCCGAAGCCTATGTTCCGAGTTCAGACACTTATATCGAAAAAGACGCTTCCATTAATGAGTACATTGAGCAAATGCGTTTATCGGCAACGAAAGCAATAACGGAACGCCATGATACAATTATTATCGCCACTGTTTCAGCCATTTACGGTTTAGGCGATCCGGATTCGTATTTGAAAATGTTATTGCATTTAACTCGCGGTGACCAAATTAATCAACGGAAAATTTTGCAGCGTTTGGCTGAGTTGCAATACACCCGAAACGACCTTGAATTACGACGTGCCACCTACCGCGTGAACGGCGATATTATTGACATTTATCCTGCAGATTCCGAACGTGAAGCTGTGCGCGTGGAATTGTTTGACGACGAAGTGGAAAATCTCAGTTATTTTGACCCGCTGACAGGGGAAATGCTAAGATATGTCCCGCGAATAACGGTTTATCCAAAAACCCATTACGTCACGCCACGAGAAAAACTTTTATCTATGCTTGACCAAATTAAAATAGAATTAAAAGAACGATTATCCCAATTAGAAAAAGCCAATAAATTAGTGGAGCGTCAGCGTTTAGAACAACGAACTAAATTTGATATGGAAATGATTTTAGAGTTGGGTTATTGCAGCGGCATTGAAAATTATTCTCGTTATTTGTCCGGTCGAAACGAAGGGGAACCACCGCCCACTTTAATAGATTATTTGCCTAAAGATGCTTTATTGATTATTGATGAGTCGCACGTGACAATTCCGCAGCTCGGCGGTATGTATCGTGGTGACCGAGCGCGTAAAGAAATCTTAGTAGAATATGGGTTTCGCCTCCCTTCTGCATTGGACAATCGGCCGCTTCGTTTTGATGAGTTTGAAAAGCTAGCGCCGCAAACTATTTTTATTTCAGCAACGCCGGGACCTTATGAGGAAGAGCAAAGCGATCAAGTTGTGGAATTGTTAGTAAGACCCACGGGCCTAGTTGATCCTGAAATAGAAGTCCGACCCGTTGCCACTCAGGTTGATGATTTGCTCTCGGAAATTAAAAAACGAGCGGCGGAGAATGAACGGGTTCTAGTAACGACATTGACCAAACGAATGGCGGAAGACCTTACTGAATATTTTACGGAGCATAACGTTCGTGTTCGTTACTTGCATTCGGATATTGATACCGTGGAACGGGTAGAAATTATTCGTGATTTACGCTTGGGCGTTTTTGATGTGCTTGTCGGAATTAATTTATTACGTGAAGGGTTGGATATTCCGGAAGTTTCTTTAGTGGCTATTTTAGATGCTGACAAAGAAGGGTTTTTACGCTCCGAGCGCTCGCTGATTCAAACGATGGGGCGAGCAGCCCGAAATGTGCACGGTAAAGCTATTTTATATGCGGACCGGATTACGGATTCCATGAAACGAGCGACGGGAGAAGCTGAAAGAAGACGAATAGCGCAAAGCGCATATAATGAAAAGAACCATATTATGCCGAAAAGTATCCAAAAAGCCGTCACCGAAATTATCGAAAGCGCTCGTACTTATACCGAAAGAGGCCGTTTCGTTAATCAAGGGCAATTGATAGCCGAAGAAGAAAAGAAATATATTGCCATGACGCCGAAACAATTGGCAAAAGAGTTGCATAAATTGGAAGAGCGGATGTATCATCACACAAGAAACTTGGAATTTGAAGAGGCGGCTGCCGTTCGCGATAAAATCCAGCATATACGAAAGGGGGTTTTGGAAGTTAAAGAACGAGTATTTCGCTATTCCCGCGAAAGTGGGGGAGGAACAGTTTTTCGACGTTAAGGAATTAAGATGCTCAACATTGATTTGATTCATCTAGTTACGGCTATCGGTTATTTTGCAATTTTATTCATTGTTTTTTAAAAACTGGGATTTTTGTTTTCTTTTTTGCCCGCTGATAGCTTGTTATTTTCGGCGGGTGGTTGCCGCGAGGCGTCCTGATTCGATTTGGTTTAAGAAGAGTGATCTTATTTAGGCGAAAAAGTTCTATGATAAGCACGGCAGAAAATCATTAATCCTTGGCCGTTTGATTCCACTGGTTCGTACCTTTCTCCCGGTTATCGCTGGTATAACGTGGATGGAATGTTATCATTATATCATTTTCAATGTCGTTTGTGCTTTTATTTTTGGTTATTTTTTTGGCTATTCGATTCCAGATGTGGGTGAGTATATTTTGTCGATCGTATTGTCCATTATTCCATTGTCTCTACTGCCTGGAATTTAGCATGCAGTAAAAAATTGGTTTTTTAATCCAGCGTCACCCTAATCCGATTGTCTCTTTGTTGAGAAGTTTTGATCTCGACTTGCTAACGCAATCGCCACTTTTGAGCGAGAGGGACGCCCTAAATAATCGCAAATCAATCGACCCGCTCTCGTTAGCCGTTTTAAATCAACGCCGCATTCAATCTTCATGCCATTCAATAAATAAACAACATCCTCCGTTGTCACGTTACCCCCGGCTCCAGGGGCATAAGGACAACCTCCCAAGCCAGCGACGGCGCTGTCAATCGTTGAAACGCCCTTTTCTAGACTAACGTAAATATTGGTTAGTGCCTGAGCGTAAGTATCATGAAAATGTACCGCAATTTTTTCAATCGGAATTTTGCTTGAAATAACGTTGATCAATTGCTGGGCTTTGAGTGGTGTGCCAATCCCAATCGTATCGCCCAATGAAATCTGATAACAACCAAGGTTAATCAACCTTTCAGCAACCGTCAGGACTTGGTGGGGCGCAATTTCACCTTCATAAGGACAACCTAACACGCAAGATACATAACCGCGAACGGCCAAATTATTTTTTTTTGCACGTTCAATCACTCGTGCAATTCGGTTCAGGCTCTCTTCAATCGAACAGTTCGTGTTTTTTTGAGAAAAGATTTCTGAAGCGGCCGTAAACACCGATACTTCAGAAATATGAGCGTCAAGCGCATCGTCGAACCCCTGTTCGTTAGGGACTAAAGCAGTATATCGAACGGAAGGATTGCGTGTAATGCCTTCCATGACTTTTTGATGGTCAGCCATTTGCGGAACCCATTTTGGCGATACAAAACTGGTGGCTTCAATAACGGATAAGCCGGATTGGGAAAGCTGATTGATGAATTCAATCTTTAAATGTGTGGGCACATTCTGAGGCTCATTTTGAAGCCCATCGCGAGGACCCACCTCGACGAGAGTGACTTTCTTAGGTAATGGCATTTGTTTCTGCAAGTCTGTTTTCTGCTTTGAAAGGAAACGCTTTTTTTGCCCATTTTAAACTGTCTTTGACAATTTCTTCAGTATCAAGTTGGGTAAACACCCCCCTCTTGAGCAATTGTTTGCCAGCGACCCACACATCGCTTACTTGCAGACGGTTAATGGCGTATACCAAATGAGAAACCGGATTAGAAACAGGTTGGGTGAGAAAAGAACTTAAATCCACCGCAATGATATCGGCAAATTTTCTCGGTTCGAGTGAACCGATTTTATCTTCTAGCCCCAGCGCTTTAGCGCCATTGAGCGTCGCCATTTTCAATATTTCAGGGGCGGGTAAGTGCGTGGGGTCGAGGCCGGAAATTTTTGCCACGAAAGAAGCCGTTCGCATTTCACCGAATAAATCAAGGTCGTTATTGCTCGCCGCACCGTCAGTGCCAATCGCTACGTTAACGCCGGCATTTACCAATTTTGCAATAGGGGCAATGCCGCTACTCAATTTTAAATTAGATTCGGGGCAGTGAACGATATTCGTTTGAGTATCTGCAACTAACTTAATTTCTTCCGAAGTTAACTGCGTCATATGCACAGCTATAAGCCGTTGTGACAGTAACCCTAAATCGTGTAAATGGGCGAGCGGTCTTTTTCCATAGGTTTTTAGGCCTTGTTCAATCTCTAGTTTTGTTTCATGAAGGTGTATATGAATGGGTAGGTCGTAGTATTCAGCTAATTTTTTAATTTCCTTAAAGGCGGCGTCACTGACCGTATAAGGGGCATGAGGGGCAAGCGCCCAGGTGATCAGCGAATGATTTTCTGCTTTTTCCAATGTTTCTTTGGCGCGCGCTAAATAAGCTTTTTCGTAACTGGCCCATTCCGTGGGAACGCTCATTATTACGACTCCGATAAGCGCCCGCATACCAGCTTCACTGGCGGCTTTGGCGATCGTATCGTGGAAAAAATAATGATCGTTGAAACAAGTTGTACCGCCGCGTAACATTTCAGCAATAGCAAGCCGCGCCCCAACCTGAACGGATTCAGCATTAATGAGGGCTTTTTCGGCCGGCCAGATGTGGTTTTGCAACCAATCCAGCAATTGCAAATCATCAGCCAAACCCCGAAAGAGGTTCATCGGAGTGTGGGTATGAGCATTAACCAATCCCGGTAGGACAACATGATCGTTAAGTTCGAGACGCTGATCGGCTGTGTATTTTTTGTTAGCTTCAGTCTGCGGAAGAAGATCAATAATGTATTCATCGTGCACAGCTAATACGAAATTTTCTAGAATTTGATTAGCTGGAGCGATGGGAAGAAGCCAGCGCGCATTAATAAGCAGATTAACATTTTCCATAAAAACCCTCTGTTCCAGATAAGCAGGCATATTAACGGAAAGCCTAGCTTGGAGTCTAGCGGTAGGCATGGCAAGCAGGCAAAGCTTAAGTAAGGGGTGCTTTTTAATGTTCCTTGTTTTGGTTGGTAAGATTTTTTAAATAATAGAAGTAATGAATAGTAAGTAGCCCGTATGAAGTGAAGCGAAATACAGGAGAATAGTGTGCGACTCCTGTATTCCGCTTCACTTCATATAACTAAATACTACTCTCTTGACTTTCCGTTTGAGCAACACATAACCTGTGTGTTTTAGCACATCAGTAATCCAATCATAACGATCAGATTTTAAAACCCCCAATCTAAGTTTTTAGAAGCTTAAGAAAATGATTTAATCTTTTCTGCGCTCGATAAGTCTTTGCCATTCATTTTTACTGACAGACACCATTGCTTAGATAATGAACGACCGCCCCTAAGAGCCAAACCTTAACTCAGTTTCAGCCTCACCTTTCGGTAGAATCCAATAGCCGGTCAGCCTTCTCTTGCATTTGGCAAGACGGGAGCTCCCATCCTTGTCTTCAATTATGATATAATGTTCGATCTCAATTAAATCAGTAATCCATTGTTTTAATAATTAAATATAAGATATAGAGGAAGTTGGTCATGGCGGGGGCGGCGCACGAAATTATTCCAATTAGCATTGAAGAAGAACTCAAGCAATCGTATCTCGATTATGCGATGAGTGTTATTGTAGGGCGCGCGCTGCCCGATGTGCGTGACGGGCTAAAACCAGTGCACCGGCGTGTGCTATACGCCATGAGTGAATTAGGCAATGATTGGAATAAGCCGAATAAAAAATCCGCCCGGATTGTCGGGGATGTAATTGGTAAATACCATCCGCATGGTGATGTTGCTGTTTATGACACGATTGTTCGGATGGCCCAGCCTTTTAGCTTGCGGTATTTGCTGATCGATGGTCAAGGAAACTTTGGTTCTGTAGATGGTGATGCGCCGGCAGCCATGCGTTACACCGAGATTCGATTATCCCGCTTTGCACATGCTTTGATGGCCGACCTTGATAAGGAAACGGTCGATTTTTCCCCCAATTACGATGAAACAGAAATGGCCCCCGCGGTCCTCCCGACGCGAGTTCCAAATCTGCTCATTAACGGGGCTTCCGGTATTGCAGTAGGAATGGCTACTAATATTCCTCCTCATAATTTAAATGAAATTATCAATGCGACTTTGGCATTAATTGAAAATCCTGACTTAAATGTCGAAGAATTAATGCACCATGTTCCTGGTCCGGATTTTCCAACGGCAGGCATCATCAATGGCCGTAACGGTATTCTCCAAGCCTATAAAACTGGGCGCGGTCGAATTTGTGTGCGTGCGAAAACCGAAATTGAAACCAGAAAAAGCGGACGATCGCTGATTATTGTGCATGAGTTACCTTATCAAGTTAATAAAGCGCGTTTATTAGAAAAAATCGGTGAGTTAGTTCGTGAAAAACGCATTGAAGGTATTTCTGGGTTACGGGATGAATCCGATAAATCCGGTATGCGTATGGTAATCGAGGTTGGCCGGGGAGATAATGCCGAAATTGTGCTCAACAATTTATATGCGCAAACGCAACTGCAAACCGTGTTTGGAATTAATATGGTGGCGCTGGATAACGGTCAACCGCGTGTTTTAAATTTAAAACAATTATTAAGCGCTTTTTTGCAGCACCGCCGCGAAGTAGTGATTCGAAGGACCCTTTTTGAATTGCGAAAAGCACGAGAAAGAGCGCATATTTTAGAAGGATTAGGTGTTGCGTTAGCCAACATTGACGAAGTGATTGCGCTCATTAAAAAGGCGAAAACTCCAGCCATTGCTAAAGAAAATTTATTAGCGCAAGCTTGGGAGCCGGGAGTCGTTGCTGATTTTTTGAAAAAAGCCGGCAGAGATCGAACCCGACCTGATGATTTAGCAGCAGAATTTGGACTGCGAAAAGATGGTTATTACATATCTCCCGCACAAGCGCAAGCGATTTTGGATTTGCGATTACATCGTTTGACTGGCCTTGAAACCGATAAAATCCGAGAGGAATACATAGTGATTATCGACAAAATCGAAGAATTAATTGCAATCGTTTCTGAGTCTGATAAGTTACATGAGGTAATTCGAGAGGAATTGATCGCTGTAAAAGAACAATTCGGTGATGAGCGGCGCACTGTAATTATTGATCATCATTCTGACTTAACACATGAAGATTTAATCCCTGAAGAACACATGGTTGTAACCTTATCTCATGAAGGCTATATCAAATCGCAATCATTGAGCAGTTATCAAGCGCAACATCGTGGTGGTCGCGGTAAATTGGCTGCTGCTGTAAAAGAACAGGATTTTGTAAAAAATATTCTAGTGGCCAGTAGCCACGATACGATTTTATGCTTTTCAACTCAGGGGAAAGTTTATTGGCTTAAGATTTATCAAGTGCCGCAAGGCAGCCGTGTAGCGCGCGGGCGACCGATCGTTAATTTATTGCCTCTCGTTAAAGACGAACAAATCTCTGCTATTTTGCCAATACGCGAATATGACGGATCGCATTTCGTTTTTATGGCCACCGCGCAAGGGGCCGTTAAAAAAGTATCTCTAGCTGAATTTTCACAACCGCGTACGAAAGGTAAAATTGCTTTAGCCCTAAATGAAGGCGATCGTTTAGTGGGTGTTGACATTACCGATGGAAAAAAAGAAATTATGTTAGTGACCGACGCCGGAAAAGCCATTCGTTTTTACGAAAAGGAAGTCCGCGAAATGGGTCGTTCAGCACGAGGTGTTCGTGGAATTAGACTAAAAGCTAAACAAAATGTTATTGCGTTAATTGTTGTAAAACCAAAAGGGAACATATTGACGGCCACCGTGCACGGTTATGGGCAGCGTACTGCATTGGATGATTATCGCTCTACCGGTCGAGGCGGGCAAGGCGTGATGGTGATACGGATTAACTTACGTAATGGAAAGGTGGTTTCCGCTGCGCAGGTGTTTGATGACGACGATGTATTGCTCATTAGCGATAAAGGAACGTTAGTGCGAACCCGTGTGAACGAAATTTCGCAAATGGGGCGCAATACCCAGGGCGTGCGATTGATTCAACTTTCAAAAGATGAGTTATTAGTGCGTATGGAAGCGATTTCGGCAGAATTGATTAAAGAACCCTTTCTCTAACCCTCTCCGCTTGCAGAGGAGTGGCCTTGGGAGGGGCTTAAATTTTTACCAGAAGGATTTTTATGTCTCGCGTATACAATTTTTCAGCTGGTCCAGCAGCTATTCCCGAAGAAGTTTTATTTACTGTGCGTGATGAATTATTGGATTGGCATGGCATTGGCATGTCTATTGCGGAAGTTTCCCATCGTGGTGAAGAGTTTATTGGAGTCGCTGAGAAAGCTGAGCGCGATTTGCGGGAATTGCTGGCTATTCCTGCATCCTATCACATCCTTTTTTTACAAGGGGGCTCCCGATTGCAATTCGCTATGGTGCCGATGAACTTGCTGGCTAATCATAAAAAAGCGGTTTATATTGATTCGGGTGTTTGGTCGAATCTCGCAACCCGAGAAGCAAAAAATTATTGCGACCCCCACTTGGCGACGACTGCGAAAGAACTCAATTACACAGGTATACCTGATCAAGCGACATGGTATATGCCTAATGAAGCTGCTTATTTTTATTATGTCGATAATGAAACGGTAAATGGCATTGAATTTCCTTTTATTCCTGACACCGATTTAACGTTGGTGTGCGACATGTCATCCAATTTGTTATCTCGACCGTTTGATGTTTCTCGTTACGGTTTGATTTTCGCTTGCGCCCAAAAAAACATGGGCCTAGCAGGGTTAACCATTGTTATCGTTCATGACGACTTATTAAAACGATCTCCTCTGCCGATAACACCAAGCTATTTACAATATGCTTTACATGCGAAAGAACGTTCTTTCACAAATACACCGCCGACATTTGCCTGGTATCTAGCCGGCCTTATTTTTAAATGGATAAAAAACCAAGGCGGTGTAGCAGTGCTAGCGGAGCGCAATCAACGAAAAGCCTCTAAGCTCTATGAATTTATTGATAAGAGTATTTTTTTTGACAATCCTATTAATCCCACTTACCGTTCACGAATGAACGTTATTTTTAGATTAGCTGATGAAAGATTGAATTCGCTCTTTTTAAAAGAAGCAACGGAAAATGGATTGGCTAATTTAAAAGGTCATCGTCTTTTAGGCGGCATGCGCGCTAGCATTTACAATGCCATACCAGAAGAAGGCGTTGACGCATTGATTAATTTTATGGGTCAATTCGAAAAGCGGCATGGTTAAATAGATGGATTATCAAACTCTTCCTTCACAAGGCTTAAGCGGTCAGGTTTGTATGCCCGGCGATAAATCCATTTCACACCAAGCTGTGCTATTGACGGCTATTTCGGAAAGGCAAATAATGGTGAGTGCTCTTCAACAAATGGGCGCTTCTATTCATCTTATTGAAGATGAAAATACTTTAGTGATTGAAGGGGTTGGCATGACAGGTCTCCAAGCGCCGCCCGATGAAACGCATCATTGATCCTTTGACTTTAATGGGCGCAAAAATCGACTCAACAGGTAACATCTCCCACTGAAAATTTATGGAAATCCACGGTTAACTGAAATTCACTATCAGCTTCCTATGGCAAGTGCACAGGTGAAATCCTGCTTATTATTAGCGGGATTGTATGCAGAAGGAAAAACATACATTACAGAACCCGCCCCTTTGCGCGATCACACGGAACGATTACTGAAACATTTTCATTACACTCTGCAAAAAGACAAGCAGAGTATTTGTGTTAGTGGCAGTGGAAAGTTAAAGGCTAACGATATCTTGATACTAGGTAATATTTCATCCGCCGCTTTTTTATAGTGGTGGCCATGATCACACCAGGCTCTACTATTCGCTTATGCCGGGTGAGCGTTAACCCAACGCGATTAGGTGTGATTTATTTATTAAAATGATGGGTGCAGATATTGAAGTTACTTAGTTATACCAAAAAAACGAGGAACCAATAGGGGATATAATGGTGCGACACGCAAGGTAAAAGGTATTGGTATCCCGCTAGATCAAGTGCCATTAACCATCGATGAATTTCCTGTTTTGCTTATTGCTGCGGCGGTCGCTCATGGGAGAACGGTCTTACGTGGCGACGCTGAGTTACGAGTCAAAGAAATCGACCGTGTCGTGGCGATGGTAGATGGGTTACAAAAATTGGGTATAGCAGCAGAGTCTTTACCAGATGGTGTAATTATCAGAGGAGGAACGCTGGAAGGTGGGAAGGTTAACAGTTAATGACCGCTGTATTGCGATGGCATTTGCGGTTGCAGGGACTTTGGCGAAAGGCCCTGTTAAAATCCGCAATTGTGATAACGTAAAGATATCGTTTCCCGATTTTGTTGAGTTAGCAAACGAGATAAGAATGAATGTTAAAGGCGTAAGGAAGAGAGGTGGTTTTTAAATGAACGCCCGACAAAAACCAGCACCTGTTATTACCATTGATGGACCCTCAGGTTCTGGGAAAGGGACGATTGCTTTGCGAGTCGCCCAAACGTTGAACTGGTATCTCTTGGATAGTGGAATTATCTATCGTGCCGTCGCGTGGGCAATGGCGCATTACAAAATTTCGCTGGAGGATTCCGCTGGGTTGGCGCGCCTTTTAAAACGGGTTCAGATTAGCATTGAAAATCGGATATTGGATAAAAAGGCCAAAATAAGTTGCGATGGTCATGATATTACTTTAGCAATCCGCTCTGAGGAGTGTGGCGTATTAGCTTCTAGGACTTCTGCTTTATCCATCGTGCGCGAGGTGGTTCTCCAGTACCAACGTGATTTTCGTCAGCGTCCTGGCTTGGTAGCTGATGGTCGGGATATGGGAACGGTAGTTTTTCCTGATGCTGTCTTAAAATTTTATTTTGATGCAGACTCACAGCAACGGGCCTATAGGCGTTTTAAGGAGTTGCAAGACCGGGGGATTAATGTTAGGCTTCCTGATATCCAGGAAGATTTGGAGGGGCGCGATCGTCGTGATGTTACTCGCTCTATTTCTCCAACGAAGCCTGCAGAAGATGCTGTAATTATCGATACAACTCATTTAAGTATCGAAGCAGTTTTCGCGACGGTCATGAAGCATGTCCGACAGCGCGGATTGGCTAACGTAACCAATGAAAAATAGGTCTTATTTGCGATAGCAGATAAGGAAGTACAAACCGAGGTCTGTTTACAATTCGCTAGTCTGGCCAGAATTTATCGATTTATGAGCAGCGCAGCGTACATAGAAGTACTGGTGAGCAGCCAAGCATCGGAAATCGATAAATTCTGGCCAGACTAGCGAATTGTAAACAGACCTTAACCCGTATCTTTACTGGTATGGTTTATAACCTAATGTGTTTAACTACATGAGTGAAACCTTTGCTGAATTATTTGAAAAAAGCTTAACGGAAACCGACTTACGTCCTGGAGCCTTGGTCAAAGCTACTGTTGTTGAAGTCCGTTCAGACCGTGTCATTGTTAATGCCGGACTTAAATCCGAGGGGATTATTCCCGTTTCCGAATTTCGTAATGAAGAACCCCAAGTAGGTGATGAATTTTTTGTTGTCATCGAGGCTTCCGATAATGGTTTTGGTGAAACCCGTCTCTCGCGTGAAAAAGCGCGACGCGCTAAAGCGTGGAGCGAGCTCGAAAAGGCTTACAAAGCGGGTGGGATGGTTAAAGGGGTCATTATTGAGCGTGTAAAAGGTGGTTTTACTGTGGATTTGAACTCTGTTCGCGCTTTTTTGCCGGGGTCGTTGGTGGATGTAAAACCTGTTCGCGATCCGGGCTATTTAGAAGATAAAAAAATCGATTTTAAAATCATCAAGATGGATCAACGCCGAAATAACGTAGTGGTTTCGCGCCGTGCCGTAATGGAAGCGGAAACCAGCGCAGAACGTCAAGCACGTCTTGAAGAATTGCAAGAAGGCCAAGAAATTAAAGGGGTGATCAAAAACATCACGGATTACGGGGCTTTCGTTGATTTAGGTGGAGTAGACGGTCTATTGCACATTACTGATATGGCTTGGGGGCGTGTCAAACACCCGAGCGATCTTATCAATGTCGGGGACGAAGTACACGTTAAGGTCCTCAAATTTGACCGTGATAAAAAGCGTGTTTCTTTAGGAATGAAACAATTGGCTGACGATCCGTGGGCAAAGATTGAGCGTCGTTACCCCGTCAATTCTCGAGTATTTGGAAAAGTGACCAATATTACGGATTATGGCTGCTTCGTTAAATTGGAAGAAGGCATTGAAGGATTGGTCCACACTTCTGAATTGGATTGGACAAACAAAAATATCCACCCCAGTAAGGTAGTCCAGTCAGGCGAAGAGGTTGAGGTGATGGTCCTTGAAATTGACGAGGAACGCCGTCGTATATCTTTAGGAATCAAACAATGCAAGCAGAACCCATGGCAAGAATTTGCAGAAAAACACGAAAAAGGTGAGAAAATTACGTGCAAAGTTCGATCAATCACCGACTTTGGAATGTTCATTGGATTAGAAGGCGATATCGATGGACTTGTTCACTTGTCCGATATCTCGTGGACAGAAAGTGGTGAAGAAGCTATTCGTAACTATAAGAAAGGCGATGAAGTGCAAGCCGTTATTCTGGCAATTGACCCAGAACGTGAACGAATTTCTTTGGGGATCAAACAACTGGAAGATGATCCTTTCATGGAATTCGTAGAAAGTTACGACAAAGACGCTGTGATTCAGGCTAAAGTTAAGGAAGTGGAAAGCAAACAGGCCGTCTTAGAGCTTTCGGGTCAAATATTGGGTCAAATGCGGTTAGCAGATTACACTTATGACCGCGTAAAAGATTTAACACAAGAGTTGAACGTGGGTGATGAAGTGGCTGTTAAAATTGTTAACGTTGATCGTAAGAATCGACTTATCAATATCTCGCATAAAGCTGTAGAAGATCGCTTGGAAAAGGGCACCCGCACTGTATCCGACGTGCCAACGAAAACCACGTTAGGCGACTTACTCAAGGAGAAAATTCAGGGTAAAGACGAATAGTAAAAAATCCCCGCCTAGCGGGTATTTTTCCATCTCCTATCCTCTCCTGCAAAGGGGGAGGGCCATAGCGGAAGGGTGGCGCTGAAGATTTATGATATTTTCCTTAATGCAAACTAAACTATTACTCATAACCACTAATAAGGGACGGCCATGCGATATATTTTATATCTCTTCTGGATTTTTATTATTCTCTTGGGGATCACCTTTGCCGCGTTGAATCCTCAAAAAGTAGCACTCAATTATTATTTAGATATAAAAACAGTCCAATTGCCCTTGCTAATTTTAGTAACATTATTGATCGGGGCAATTTTAGGTATTTTAGCGGTACTACCGGCCTTAATTAAGAGTAAGCACATCACCCGTCATCTTAAATCCAAAGTAAAAAAATCGAAGCCGAATCGCGAAATTTACCAATGATCCCAATCAAGGATGTTCATTGATGATAGTGCAAGCGTTATTTTTGCTTCTGCCGATGGCAGCCGCCGGTGGATGGCTTGCAGCGCGACGCGTATCATTTAAAAACGATACTAAATTGTTGTCCACCTTACGCCAAGATTATTTTAAAGGTTTGAATTATTTAATTAACGAACAGCCTGACAAAGCCGTTGATGTTTTTATTAAATTGCTTGAAGTCGACACAGACATAGTAGAAACGCATTTAGCAATGGATAGTTTCTTTCGTCGGCGGGGCGAAGTAGAGCGTGCTATTCGTGTACACCAAAACTTGATAGCTCGGCCGCAATTAGCCAAAGAACATCGTTTTCACGCTTTATCGGAATTGGGTCAGGATTATTTGCGCGCCGGTGTGTTCTTGACCACGCTGAATGGTTGTTTCTCGAGTTAGTAGAGATGGGTGAAGAAAATCAAGGCAGCTTGCGCTTTTTGTTGCACATCTATCAGCAAGAAAAAGACTGCCAAAAGGCCATTGAAACGGCCAAAAAATTACTTGCATTTGGCGAACTAGCTAACGCTATTATTGCAAATACCATTGTGAGCTGGCCGAGCAAATGATTGATATAGGGCGGACTTCCCAAGCGGTGCAATGTTTAAAACGGGCCCAAGCCCATCGATTCGAATTGTGTACGTGCAAGCCTTCTTATTCAAGCGCGCGCCTAGAAAGCGAAAATGCACATTATCAAGAGGCTATTCGTTGTTGTAAACGAGTCGTTGAGCAAGATCCCGATTATATTTCGGAAGCTATAACCCTATTAGTCAATTTTTATCAGCGGCTTGGAGAAGAAAATAAATTAGTGGGTTATCTTGAAGACTGTCTCATGGGTTACCCAAGAATTTCATTGGTGTTGGCCATTTCGGATCATTTAGAGCATCGACACGGAGAAAAAGCGGCTATAGAATTTATCGCGAAACAAATTCAGTGCCAGCCATCCTTGCGCGGTTTAACGCATTTAGTAGGATTATATTTACTTAATTCCAGCAGCGATACGCAAGATAAATTATTAATTTTGCAAAATTTCATGAAAAGATTATTGGAAAATAAACCTATCTATCGTTGTTCTCATTGCGGATTTTCGGGAAAGATGTTGTACTGGCTCTGTCCCAGTTGTCAACATTGGAATACCGTGAGGCCCATTCAAGGTTTAGAAGGTAATTGAATGATGGAAAAACCAGACCCAACAGTTATTGTGGCCATCGATACTGATACGGTGGAGCAAGCGCGAGCACAAATAAACCCATTGACTCCCGAATTATGTCACCTTAAAATCGGTAGTATTCTATTTACACGTTACGGACCGGCATTTGTCGAGGAATTAATGCAGAAAGGCTATCGCATTTTTCTCGATTTGAAGTTTTATGATACTCCACAAACGGTGGCAGGCGCTTGCCGAGCGGTCGCAGAGCTTGGCGTGTGGATGATGAATATTCACATATCCGGTGGACGTACGATGATGGAGACGGTTGCGAATGTGTTGCAATCAATTACTTTAAAGGAAAAACCTTTATTAATTGGGGTCACTATTTTAACAAGCCTAGACGGTAGTGATTTAAAAACATTAGGGATACAAGAGAAGATTCCTGATATCGTTTGCCGTATGGCAAGCCTTGCCAAAAGCTCTGAGTTAGATGGGGTGGTTTGTTCAGCTCAAGAGGCGGTACTGTTGCGTAAACAAATCGATAGAAATTTTTTGTTAGTTACTCCTGGCATTCGTTTAGAAACCGATAAAAAATGTGATCAAAAACGTATAATGACTCCACGAGCGGCTATCCAAGCTGGCAGTGATTATTTAGTAATTGGCAGGCCCATCACGCAATCCGCAGATCCTTTAAAGACATTAGAGGCTATTGATAAAGATATTAAGATAAGACCTATTGAAAATTTCTAATGTCAATAAAAATTATCCCGGTATTGTGCTCTTCTCACATTAACATACATTGTTAATGTTTGAACTGTGCAAGGAGATTTTTATAAAAAAATAATTCAATTAATTTCAGCGGTGTTGATAGTAGTCTTGCTTTTTCAGCACAGGCCAAACCTGCTTCTGAAGTGATTAAAAGTAAACTGCATAGGCATGCAGCAGTTAGTACGCAAAACAGGACCTGTTGATACTAACACGGCCGATGCCACTATAATTAACTACGTTTAAAGGCATTGGCGTTAAAAAAGTTAAAGCCATCATCGTCCATGGGAAAAAGAAGAGAATTTTAAATCAATAGAGGTATTTTCGTCGGTACCCGGCATCGGCCAAAAAACCGTTGCTTGTTTCATAAGAAACAATCCTCATTGCTTACTGGTTAATTCGTAGAGTGAAGGATAAACCTCTCCCACAAGCAGGAGAGCGGAGAAGAAAATTTTTGGAGACTCCATCGCTCTTGTCTTTGGCGCCAGCGCCAGGGATTTCTTTCTTTTGAATTCTACTTCACTCTTGAATAATCTTTCTCCTGCCTGTTATCATTTTTCCGTTCATGACATTAATCAAATTGAGAACTGCAGGATGTGACTTTTTATGGAACTTATTAAAAGTGGCCTTATTACGTTTGTAGCCTCTTTATTCTGCATTTGGTTATTGCGCCCTTTGGCAATAAGGATTGGTTTTGTTGACCGTCCTAATGACCGAAAATGGCATGAAAGAGAAGTTCCATTGATTGGCGGAATCGTGATGTTCTTTTCTTTTTGCTTCGCGTTATTAACGCTCTCGACTTCATTGTTACCTTATCGAGGGATGTTAGCGGGAAGCAGCATCCTTGTTTTAATGGGAGTCGTAGACGATTTTAGTGATCTAAGTTCAAAGCTGCGATTGTTTGGACAATTATTTGCAGCCTTGTTGATGATCATTTGGGGAAATGTGATTCTGTCTAATCTTGGTAATTTATTCTTTTTGGGCGATCTTAAAATTGGTTTCTGGGCTATTCCAATGACGGTAATTGTGGTTTTGGCTAACATCAATGCAATGAATATGATTGACGGTCAAGATGGTCTGGCTGGGGGTGTGGCGTTAGGAGAGACGCTATTATTGTTATTGGTGAGTGTCAAGCTGCATCAAGTATCTGATTTTAATTTGCTTTTTGTTATTATTATTTTATTAATTACCTTTTTAGGATTTAATATGCGATTACCGTGGCGTAAAGAGGCCAGTATTTTTATGGGCGATTCGGGGAGTACTTTCATTGCTTTTCTGTTGGTGTGGTTTGCGATTGATTTATCCCAACAGAATTTGGCGTTGATCAAACCCATGACGATATTATGGATTATGGCATTTCCTTTATTCGATCTCATCAATGTAATTGTATTGCGAGTGCGACAAAAAAAATCGATCATTGTAGCGAGTCGTGATCATTTTCACCATGTATTACATGTCGCTGGTTTAAATACATCCTTGTCTACCTTATTATTGTGTGCGTTATCCTTGCTTTTAGGCATTTTTGGATTAGCGTTAAATTATTTTACTGTCTCTGATGGTTGGCAATTCATTTTATGGGTCGGGGCGTTGTTTTGCTATATTTATATCGTTGAGTTGACACGCAAACCGATCATGGAGAACGAAATTGATATTATCGCTAACCCCGAAGGGTGAAGTCTTGTGACTAAAAACCCCCTGTAATGCCGGTGCGTTCATCAAAACGGCAAACGATTTCGTGTAAAAAGACCGGGTTATCATGAGCCTACTCTATAATTATTGTGTCGTAGAACTGCCAATCCTTAATGTGGTTGCGGGTTTTTCAGAAGAGCGGCTTGAAGCCTGTCCTCTGCGACGGTACACAAAATTTCAAGTAATCTACGAAGCGACTCTTGCTTTAAGGCAGGGAAAGTATTGACCAGGTCATCCATTCTTTCATTATCTAAGGTTTCCTGCTGATTGAGAATTTCTTCGAGTTCGCTAGTGGCCGACTTATTTGTTGAACAGAATGATGACATTTAAAAAAACCAACAACTTTCTTCCAACACATGTTTTTATTTTCAATAGTCTTTTTATATTCCTGAAGTAATTTTTCGATGGTTAGGAGTAAATTTTGGAGGTTGTCTCTAAAGTCAGCTTTGGAAAAGCATTCCATATGTTTCAGTAACAGAGATAAATTATTTTCTATAACATTTTTAATAAAATCTACGTCAGCGATCCCATTGTCACTTTCTCTTATTTAGCCTGTTAGACAAATGGGCCAATTGGCTAAATAGCGATTGTGCTAATTTTTTTAGGAAAAAGTCCACAGAAGGGTGGATATTGAGAGAGATTATGTTGGCTTGCGAACAAAAATAAAGGACTATAGCCATTGTGATTAAATTGCAGGAATATTTTCTGTTGTGTTCAAAGCTAAATTGGCTTACTTGGTCTAAGATAATCTCTTTTATTAGGTTCAAATTCATTACTAGTATCAAAACATTATAGCCGTTTTTATTTATTTAAATAAAGATAAAGATCGACTAAAAAATCCCATTCGCACGACTAACGTCAAGATATTTTCGCCATCTGCATTTATTGATGGGTTTTCTTCGTTCTGGGATTTTAATAGTTTTTTTAATTTCTTCATCTGGAGAAGATACGAAATCGTTCTTCTTAACGTCCTCCATAATTTTTAAATAAAATTCTAAAAATGGGAAGAGTCATTCACTCAAAGAGCAACCGACATTAGGATGTTTATTTTCACCCTCTTTTTTCTTCTCTGGAAGATGAAGAGGACTCGAAAGCTCCTCCTTAAGCCTTTCAGTTGTGCTATCTTACTTTATCTAACTGCTAATGGAGACAATATAGCTTGTTGTTCTTAAGGAAAAATCGGTTGGGCAATTTTGCCATCAGGATAGTTGTATTCCCAAGCCTTTTTCGTGCAAAATGTCACGATTGGATTATGCAGCATAAGGAAGAATGACTATGAAGCTGGCTGAACATTTTTCTCGGCTTTTTGGTGGGGGCTAATCGGATTTTTTTATAGTTATGGCGGCTGGGTGTTCCACTACCCTTAAAAGGGACCTATGCCAGTTCGATCCTTTGCTGGAACGGCTCCCTGTTCGAAAAACGCATTCCTACGAAAATACAATTTTTCTCTTAGCAAAATCGATGTTGCTGCGGAGCGTGGCGATCCTGACACTCAATATGCTTTGGGATATAATGTATTTTTATGGTATAAGCCACGGTTCGGGATGCAGAAGCCGCTAATCTGTGGATACGGCGCGCGGCCGCGCGCCCAAGGTCAGCCCTTGGGCGATTGGGGCCTCTCATATGATTCATGAACACGAATATCCTACCATGGGTGCTGTTCAAGGCCCTTTTCTCTAAACCTGACTAGTCATTTAGCGTCTCCAACAAGCGCTCTTCGTTATAAAAAGGTCGATCCACCTCGATCCACCGTGTTAATACTCGAGCGCCATTGGAACTTTTACGCCACCACTTGCCGGCTTATCGAAAAAATACCTCTCGCCATTCAAATCCCGTCCATGATGTGCTTAAGAAAAATTCTGAAATCCTGCAGAAGAAAGATTCCACGGTAGTGACCCTTTTTGTCAGTGTAAGGGTGCTCAAGTCCCAGCTCCTGTAAGCTGTTACGGCGATGAACACCGGCGGCTTGAGGGCAGGAGAAAAAGTCTTACTTAATTCGAAAGCGAGCTATACAGTGCAGTTGATAGCTAGCGTTGATTTAAAAGCTATTAAGGATTTCGTGGAAACGCCATCACCTGGAAGGTCAAACTCATTATTTCCATTCCTCGTACAGCGGCCATCAGTGGTATCTCCTTGTATGGTGCCTATAATTAAGACCAAAGACGAGGGAAAAGCGGCTATCCAGCACTTCCCCCCCCCTCAGCCCCTTCAAAAGCTTCGCCTCTGGGTTTAAGTCTGTGAGCGTGGTTAAGCGGGAAATTCAGCTAAGGAAGGTAGTTTTAGGAGATCTAAGCCTACCCACTCTCCATCTAATATTTTTTTTGGAATATTGAGAAGGGGAAAGCATTTATGTTTATCCGATCACTGACCGGCCAACCTAAGTCTTTTTATCTTATTTTCTTTATCGAAATCTGGGAGCATTTTGGTTATTACGGGGTTTAAGCGTGACTCGTGTTTATACATGGTAGAACGCCCCTGGGCTATTTAAGATAGCTATGCCGATTTCCTTTTTGCCGCTTTTAGCGCTTTAGTTTTCTTACCTGGGGAAAAGTATGTTGGGAATAAAGTTCTCGGAACAAAGCGCACTATTTTTATTGGGGGGCAGTTGTGTTGGCTCTCAGCTATTTATTACTATCCCTACCGGCGAAATTTTCGTTGGGAACATTCTTGGCGGGATCGTTTTCTTTTGGGCTTTATTCAATCATCATGGTGTAATTTTGGGGATTTGGCCGGTGCTTTTTCTTACTGGTTGAAAAGTACCGGCTAATTGCTGGTTAGTGCGCTGGGATTGTCGTTTGCGGCTCGTTAATAGTGCCTCAGCGATTTATGGGGTTCACAATGGACCTCTGGTTTTTCTGTACCTCCATTGCAAGCATAAGAATAATTCGAAAGATGTTCTCATGTCGCTACCTATTTGAGTATTTATTCATGAAAATCGGCCTGGTTATTGTAGCGATATCGCTGGTTGTGTTTATGTTGAGGTACCTTTATTAAAAAACTAGCAGCCAATGACAACAGCTTATTGAGAAGCAGGACGTCGCTGAGTTGCTGAGCGATGATCAATTAGTGGGCTTAAGTTAGCTAGCGATAAGAGGCCAGCTTTTTTATATCAGTGATATCTCCTCTCCCACAAGCGGGAGAGGGGAAAGTCGTGACCAAGATCTTTTTTAACACACCCATTTTCTCGACTGACTTTCTTCTCTCGCCTGATTTGGGTAGACTACAAACACTACTATTAGTAGTCAGGATGAATAGCAGCTGCTCATGTATTTAAAGACCATCAAACTTGCTGGATTCAAATCATTTGTTGATTCCACGCTTATCCCTATTCACGGTTCGATGAATGCCATCGTTGGCCCTAATGGTTGCGGTAAATCAAATGTGGTTGATGCAGTGCGCTGGGTAATTGGAGAAACGTCAGCAAAACAGTTGCGCGGGCAGTCGATGAGCGATGTGATATTCAACGGCACTACCTCCCGTAAGCCCGTTGGTAAAGCCTCCGTTGAACTTCATTTTAATAATAGTGAAGGCCGAATTGGCGGCGAGTACGCCAAATACGGCGAGATTGCTATTCGTCGCGAAGTCGAGCGCGATGGGCAATCGAATTATTTTATCAACGGTGCGCATGTACGCCGGCGTGATGTCGTGGATGTTTTTTGGGGTACAGGGCTTGGGCTGCGTAGTTATGCCATTGTGGAACAAGGGATGATTTCTAATCTCATCGAAGCAAAGCCAGAAGAATTGCGAGTTTACATCGAAGAAACTGCCGGTATTTCAAAATACAAAGGACGCCGCCGTGAAACTGAAAACCGAATGCGCCACACGCAAGAGAACTTAGATCGAGTCAACGATATTGCTGAAGAATTGGCTAAACAACTACGGCATTTAAAACGCCAGACCAACGTGGTTGAGCGTTATAAAGCTTATAAGCAAGAAGAACGCTCGCTCAGCGCTCAAGTCAAGGTTTTGCAGTGGAAAGTGCTGGACCAGAAATTATTGGAATACGATCAAGGTATTAGTCAGAAAAATATCCGCCGAGAAGAAAAACAAAGTGAGCAGCATCGTGTTGAAACCGAAATAGAAAAAATGCGGGAGCAATTAACCGATATTAATGAAAAACATAATGCTGTGCAAAAACATTATTATGGTTTAGGCGCTGAAATTTCCCTTTTAGAACAGCAGATTAAAGACACCAAAGAAAAAATACACCAATGGCAATCCGAATTAGAAGAAAATGAAAATGTGTGGGAGGAGCTGCAAAACAATACCGCTGAATGTGAAGCGCAAATAACGGAATTAGAAACCGAAATAGAGTATTTAAAACATCGGTCTTCTGATATTCATTCAATTGCCGCTGCGGCTTCACAAGAATTAGCGCAAGCGGAATCGAACATGACTCGATGGCAAGAAGCTTGGGAAGCTTTTCAAGCAAAGGCCTCGCAAACCATGAGTCAACTGGAAGTCATACAAACTAAAAGAGAGCATGCCAAACGTCAATTAACGGATTTAGAAAAACGTAAACAGCAATTGCAACAAAATTTAAATCAATTACAACTCGATGAACTTTTAAATGAAATCGCGCCCTTATTTTCACAGTCCAAATTATTAAACGTTGAACTCAGCAATAGCCAGTTGAAATTGCAATTATTGGCTGAAGCCATCACTTCACGTCGTGAAACGAATCAAACCAGGCGTAATGAATTACAAACCAAACGACGCGAACTGCAGGCTTTGGAAGCCCGCGCAGTTTCACTAGAAGCGATGCAAAAAGCAGCTTTAGGGGAGAGCGATGGAAAAATTAGTGAATGGTTTTCTCGTCAGCAGTTAAAAGAAAATCCGCGCTTGGGGCAAAAACTGGTTGTCAACCCTGGCTGGGAGATAGCGGTTGAAACAGTATTGAGCGGCTATTTTGATGCGATTTGTGTGGATGCAGTTCTGCCATTTTTAAATAATTTGACGACGGTGTCGGAAGGCAGAGTCACACTTATAGAAAAAAAATCTATCGCTGCGACCGCTTTTGACAAAGCACCTACGTTAGCCAGTCAAGTCGATAGTGAGTGGCCTTTTCAACAATGGTTGGCAGGGATTTACATCGCTGATTCACTGGATGAAGCAAAGCAATTGCAAAGTTCATTGCAAGAGAATGAGTCCGTGATTACCAAAGAAGGACTTTGGCTTGGCCCCCATTGGGCACGAATTTTGAAACTACAAGACGCACCGCAAAGCGGCTTTTTATTCCGGGAGCAGCAACTAAAACAATTAAAAGAAAATATTCTTGGGCAGCAAAAGAAATGCGACGAACAGGAAACGCAATTAAAATCGGGTGAACATCAACTGAACCAGCTTGAAACTGACCGCGATATTTTGCTCCGAACTTACCAGAAATTAAATGCAGAATCAACGACTATTCAAAGCGCATTAAGCACTAGACAAGCGCAATTGTATAATGCGCAACAACAACAAAATCGGTTAAAAATAGGTCTTAACGAATGTGAACAGCAGCTCGAGCAATGCCAACGACGATTAACGCTTATAAAAAATAAAGCTTCTTCGTTAGACGATTCACAACGCTTATTAGCCACGCAGCGTGAAGAAATGATCCGGGAACGAGATCATTATCGCAACCAATTAATCGAATTGCGTGAAAAAGCACATCAAAAACGTAAAGAATCCGATGAGTTTGAAATTCGATTGGCCAGCAACGAAGATCAGCTAACCTTCTTAAGGCAAACAATTGTGCGAGATCGACGGCAATTAAAACAGCTTACTGAACGGCGCGAAATGTTGTCTCAATATTTATTGGAAGGTGATAAGCCTTTAGAAGAATTAGACGAGAAATTAGAAATACAATTGGAACAAAGACTCACTCTGGAAGCGGAATTGCGAGAAGTTGAAAAAGAATTCCAAGAGGCCAATCAATTATTACGCGACCTTGAAGAAAAACGCACTTTGACGCAGAAAGCGCTTAATGAAGCGCAAGCACAATTAGAAGAATTGCGCATGCAGCGTCAAACCGTTAGCGTAAGACAAACAACTATTAAAGAGCAGCTCAACGAAAATGATTTTGATCTTGAGCAAGTTATGATTGAATTGCCAGAAGAAGCTACGATCGAAAATTGGCAAGAAAAACTGGATCAACTTGTCGAACGTATTCAACGGATAGGACCAATCAATTTGGCAGCTATTGAAGAATACGAAACCGTAAATGAACGAAAAAATTATTTAGATAAACAATATGCGGACTTAACCAAAGCGCTGGAAATTTTAAAAAATGCGATCCATAAAATCGATCGTGAAACACGCGCTAAATTTGAAGAAACCTATGACAAGGTCAATCAACAATTTCAATCTTTATTTCCTCGGATTTTTGGTGGTGGTCTAGCAACCCTCGAAATGACAGATACTGATTTATTGACGGCCGGCGTAATCGTGCGCGCCAAACCGCCCGGAAAACGAAACGTCACTATCCATATGCTATCAGGTGGTGAGAAAGCGCTGACAGCCGTTGCGTTGGTTTTTTCCTTATTCCAATTAAATCCAGCACCTTTTTGTATTTTGGACGAAGTGGATGCCTCCCTCGATGATATTAACGTCGGTCGTTTCTGCCAACTTGTTAAAGAAATGTCTAAAGAGATTCAATTTCTAATAATTAGCCATAACAAGGTGACTATTGAAATGGCTGATTATCTAATGGGTGTTACAATGCAAGAGCCAGGTGTTTCACGTGTTGTCTCAGTCAATATGCAAGAAGCCATCGGGTTGGTGGAAGCATAAAATCCTTCTTCACGAAAGTGGACGGGGACAAAGGAAAATAAATGTTTCGGCTCGAGTGGAGAATAACAAAATGATAATGCTCTTACTGTTATTATTCCTTCTGGTAGTAGCCGGGGCCATTATCTTTCGAGTGCGACAACAATCTCAGCAGGCTACTCGTCGTCGCCATCGTTGTGAGCCTTCGATTCAACAGTCCGTTGAAAAAGAAAAAGAGGCGGAAATTGATACCGATGGGGCATTTGGCCTCTCGCAGGACCCTCAAGAAAGAAACGAAGTTGTTAGTAACAAATCTGCAGAAGCTGAAGAAATTCAAGATATATTTGCTTTGTATGTCATGGCACCGAAAGAATACCCTTACAATGGCTATGAATTATTACAAGCCTTATTAGCTAACGGCTTGCGTTATGGCGAACGGAATATTTTTCATCGTCATGAAATAAAAACTGGTTGCGGTCGAGTTTTATTTAGTTTAGCTTCTGTGAATAAACCGGGGACATTTGAATTATCTAAAATGGGGAATTTTTCTTGTCCGGGGTTAGTATTATTTATGGTGTTAAAACATGCACCGGACCCATTAATAGCTTTTGACACGTTGCTTGAAACTGCACGCCAACTTACCGAGGACCTGGGCGGGGAGGTTTTGGATGAGCAATGGCAGCTCTTAAACATGGATAAAGTTGCTCAACTGCGTGCCCGAATTCGGCATTATGAAGAATCACAGCGTGTACTAGATTTTTTGAATCCTAGGTAAATGGTGTGGAAGTTCCTGCAAAAATTCAAAAGCAGATTCAGCGATTGCGCCAGGAAATTAATGAACATAATTATCGTTATTACGTATTATCACAGCCCACTATTTCTGACTCCGTTTATGATGAACTTTTCCATGAATTAAAGCAGTTAGAGGAAAAATACCCTGAAACAATCACACCTTCTTCTCCAACGCAGCGCATAGGCGCTGAGCCATTAAAAATGTTCGAACCCGTGCATCACGAGATCCCGATGTTATCGCTGGATAATGTGTTTGATGAAAAGGGTTTGCGGGCTTTTGATAAACGCATTCGGCAGCGATTGAAACTCGATAAACCCCTCGGATATGTGTGTGAACCAAAGATGGATGGTGTCGCTCTCAGTTTACTTTACGAAAATGGTAAATTAATTCAGGCCGCCACGCGGGGAGACGGATATACCGGGGAAAACGTGACTCAAAATACGCGAACGATTGCATCGGTTCCCTTGCAATTGCGTGGAAGTGATTATCCTGAATTAGTGGAAATACGCGGTGAAGTGTTAATGCCGCGGGGGAGTTTTGCAAAATTTAATCAGGAGGCTGAAAAACGCGGCGACAAAACCTTCCTTAATCCGCGTAACGCAGCATCTGGGAGTCTGCGTCAACTGGACCCGCGTATTACGGCCAAACGCCCCCTTATTTTTTATGGTTATTTAATCGGTTTAGTTAAAGGAAAAGACTTTCCGAAAAATCACTGTGACATATTGAAGCAGTTTAAGGATTGGGGAATTCCAGTTATTTCTGAAATAAAAGTTGTGGATGGCATAGGGGGTTGTTTTGAGTATTACGAACATTTAGTAAAAACTCGTGAAAAAATGCCTTTTGATATCGATGGAATCGTTATAAAAGTAAATTCTTTGCAAATTCAGGCTGAATTGGGATTCGTTTCGCGGGCGCCGCGATGGGCTATCGCCTATAAATTTCCAGCCCAGGAAAAAATGACGGTAGTGAAAGCCATTGAGTTTCAAATAGGACGCACGGCTGCTGTCACCCCAGTGGCTCGTTTAGAGCCGGTGTCGATAAGTGGAGTGATGGTCAGTAATGCGACTTTGCACAACTTCGACGAACTTTATCGTAAAGACGTCCGCGTTGGGGACACGGTTATTGTGCGTCGAGCGGGTGATGTAATTCCGGAGGTTGTAGGGCCGATTTTAGCAAAGCGTCCCCAAAAGTCAAAGCCAATAAAAATACCGTCCCGCTGTCCTGTTTGCCATGCGGAAGTCATTAAACCGGAGGGTGAAGCGGTAGCGCGCTGCGTGGGGGGGTTATATTGCTGGGCTCAATTGCGTGAGAGCATAGAACATTTTGCTTCCCGTCGGGCGTTGGATATCGAAGGATTAGGAGATAAATTGGTAGAGCTTTTCATTCAGGAAAGATTAATTAAAGACATTACGGGAATTTATCAACTTAAAAAATCAGCGATTGCAGCTTTGCCGCGTATGGGGGAAAAATCGGCAGAACATTTATTAACAGCAATTGAGAAAAGTAAAAAAACAACCTTGCCGCGTTTTTTGTATGCACTGGGAATTCGGGGTGTTGGTGATACTACCGCTCGAACGCTAGCGCGTCATTTTCATGAACTTGACCCTTTAATGAAAGCGTCGATTGAAACCTTAGAGGAAATTCGTGATATTGGTCCCGTAGCGGCAGAAAATATCTATGCTTTTTTCCATCAAAAGCATAACATGGAATTAATTAATAAATTAATTCAGTTAGGTGTGCATTGGCCACAAGAGAAAGCGGTTGTGAAATCGGAGATTGCTGGTAAGACATTCGTACTTACTGGTGCTTTGAAATCATTAACCCGCGAGGAAGTAGAAGAAGAAATTGAGCGATCAGGGGGGAAGTCGAGCAGCAGTGTATCGAAGAATACGAATTATGTGATCGTGGGTGAAAATCCGGGCAGCAAATACAAAAAGGCAAAAGCATTGGGAATTTCGCTTATCGATGAAGAAGCCTTTTTGAAATTACTGAAATTGTAAGGGAATTTTTCCTCTATACATAACAAAAGCAGTTAAGTTGATGAAATGGTCAGAAAAGCTGCTGAGTATTCAGTAGAATTCCTGATGTTATTGAAGGATAAGGGGTTCTTGATGAAAGACATCAGTGGGTTAGT
>NZ_VFIV01000070.1 GCF_019425495.1 Coxiella endosymbiont of Ornithodoros amblus | reverse complement strand
TCACCAATTAATGCCGGAATCACCGTTTTATTTCCCGCCAGAACAAGTGACGGATCGCAGCGATCAGTTTATGGCTTCTGAAATTATCCGCGAAAAATTAATGCGCTTACTAGGGCAGGAAATCCCTACTGATCTTTATGGATATGGATGGCATCAGCTTTGACGAGGTTATCGTGAAAGAAGTAAGAGAAGGGAAAGAAGAAAGAAAAATAAGGAAAAAACCAATACCTGTTGGAAAAGTTTAATCAAAAGCCGATACCGTTTCAATTCCGACCCAATTAAACGTTTGCTGGCCCAACGTTTTAATTCGCCCTCAATCCTGACTGTCAGGTTTATTGGATAGCTATGAACGTCTTTGACATAAAATGTTGAGGTTATTTTTCCGTCTTTAATGACGTTGGCATCAAAGCTCAATTGCTTTTTAAAATTCGCATAAAATTGCGAATCAACAAAGCACAATTGAGCCTGATTGCTGCTCAGTACCGTCTCGGGTGTGATATTGAGACACCAACACCATCGACATTGCTCCTAAATACGATGCACTAACACTGCTGTCCATTAGTGTCGATTTTTGATAAAGTTCCGTTGGAATTAATACAATCTCTTTCCGTCCTGGTTGATGTCATAAACATCACTCTAATACCGCATTACAGATTAGAAACGCGATAACGCATAAAACGAGTAATTTGACCTAATAAGAAAGTCTTGCAATAACAGGTCGGGATTGTTTTTATTCCATGTCTTTTTTTTCTTAAGTCAAGTACTCGCGATTCTGTGATTGCGGTGTTTTACGCAATAATTAGCTTAATCAGAACCACCGTCATTACAAAAAGAAACATCGCTAAAATGAGTTTTCCTAATAAAACGAAAAATAGGGCTAAAGAGATAGCCAGTATAAATTCATTCAAGGTGAACCCTAGAATTCTAGTTTTTGCATCTAATGATTTTGACAATAAATAAAGTCTCCTCTTATTACTCATCGCCTAACTCAAAGAGATATAAGCAAAAGAAAGTGTGGTAAAAGTCACCACAATTGGTGTGCCAATCAAAACGAGGGGATTTCTATTGCGGATGTAAATGACAGCACTAGTAAATATTTCAGAAAGATAAATAATAAAGGCAATCGTACAGGTAGGGCTGAAAGTTACTTGTACCTAGGTCTTTACAGTCTGCGCGAGCGAGTCTGTTTCGTCCCGTCAAGCGGTATTGCATACAAAAATCATACTACCAATAATAAAAAATGAAAAGATTTTATTTTTTAATATCGCAATTTAGCTTTCATTGTTAACTCCTTAAAGTTTATTTGTAAACATAAGTAAAAACGCCAAATGGACTCATTCGTTGCATAGTAAATAAAGATTTTTCAAAAAATCATTATTTAACGTAATTTTACAATCAGAAAAAATAAGACCTGAAACTCTCAAAAGGAAAACAATAATGAATATGAAATAATTTTTTTCATTTTATTGTTACTGCTTTTATCAATTTTATTGAGGACCGCATACGAATTAAGTTAATAAAATGAATAATGTAAATACTATTACCGTATTAATAAAAATAGAATTAACAGTACGTCTACTTTCAGAAAAACTACTGAAATGATATCAAAATCATAAATATTAAGATAATAATAATTATAATCTCTTCCATCTAATGTTTTCCAATTTTCACGCATTAAATATTAAATTAATTTTTTTCAAACTCTCTTTCCAGAGTTCAATAAGAGTCTGATTACTAAAAAACAGAAATAAATCTCAAATATTTAAAACAAAAAAAATCTTTTTTAATTTATTTTTCAGTTAAAACTACTTCCTCTTTCTTCGTTCTCACCTCTCGATTTCGCACTCAAAAACAATGATATGTACCCAAAAAATGACGGACATTTTCAATAGTTGCTGGATACTTAGTCGTTCTTCTAAAAATTTCTTTACTATGCTTATTAACTAAGGCTTTTCCGAGTAATAAAGTAAGTTCTTTTCTTCACTTCTTTTATCTACTTCTCTTCCTATCCCTTCCTTATCGCTCATCATCCTTTTCCGTAATCGTTCGCCAAAATAGCCATTACTCGTTGACTCTTTTATAAAAGTGCCTTCATACGGTCATAGTAATAAAATTAATCCGCAAAGTGCTTCACGCGGACTTCTGGATTGCCTTGCATTTTTTCAATTTCAAGCAATTAAGATCGATGCGCATGATCTACCAGTAATTATTCCTAACGTCGAATACGAGTTTCTTCGAGTCCCGTTATGGCTTCTCGCTGAAAAATACGTCTATTACGTGTTTAGGGTAAAACAACTTTCCACTCGCGAAAACATTTTTTAATCATATTTGGTTTCTTGAAAAAATCATATCCCACGTCAGTGAAACTTTTGAATCTAAAAAACAATCCGTTAGGTATTTTATTAGTGGCTTAAGGGACGAGTTAAAGTCAGCTTCATCGATAGCAGATTTTCTGGAAGAGATAGCCTAGGTAACAACATTTTCTTTTACCACTTATCGCTCCTGTCATCTTCAGAAGCAGTTTTAGGAATATAAAATAGGCAGGTATTTTGTTGAATTTTGTCAGGGAAAGAAATAGAGTTAGTTTCTAAAGTCCTAGCGTCTGAATTTAATGGTACTTCGTCAATCATATAATTATTTGAGCTGAAAGGACTATCCGGATAGCGCTCTTGGTGAAATGTGAAATGAAATAATTGTTGGACCTCCTGGACAATAGCATAAAACTGCATCTTGTCATTCCTTCCTCCATTTCACTAAATCACGAACCTGAATGTGCCAGTCATCTGGAAAACTCATCTAAGTAGGTATATAGCTCTTTTACTTTCCAAGAAAAACGTTAATAACATCAGCCAATTATTTCCAAACGAACTTAAAGAATCTAATATATGATCAAAATAAAACTCCGCATTTATCTCAACAAAATATATACCTATATTTAATATTAATGGTTCTAAAAAATATCTGAATCGAGCATTAAAGGTTACATACATCAGCCTAATAAAAGTGAAATCAGCAAAGATTTTTTGCCATAGAAATTGATAATAATTCAATGTTCCATTCTATGAAAAAGGAGATATACTTATTTTTTCAACAAAAATGAAATATTCAGATAGTGATATTGTTGTCATGAAAACTAAAATTTGTGTGTTCTGTTTTAAAAAAATATTTTCTATCTCATATGAAACGCTTTTTTTCTACTTTCAGATTGGACTCATTACTACAAAATTTTTAATACTATAAAGTAATAGATTTTGTTAATGAAATTATTAAAAAAATCTGTTGAAAATTATAAAATTCATCAATAACAGATAGTTATTAAAATTTTACATTCCTATCTTCGTAACAATTATGAATCTTTGTGATATCACTGTTTTAAAAGTTGTGTCAATTTTTGGATTTCATACAGCAATGAGCCGCCTATTATTTACTTTTTCTTTTATACCACTCAATGCTATAACTGAGATTTTTGGCTACCGTAAAACTCAAATAGCGATTTTAATCATTATCTTATAAAAAAATATGTTGTTAATTTTATTATCAATAACCGCAAGCCTCCTTTCTCTACCAAATATCCCTCTCTAACACAAATGTTATTCTCTATTTTCCAAGGTATGGAGAATATTAATCAGTAGTAATATTGAAGTTTCCATAGAATTTTTATTTTATTCATAAAATAGAGTATACTTAAAGGAAATAAAACAGGTGCTTCGTTTTTTATTAACAAATTCAATTTCAAAAGACTTTCTGGTTTTATATCATATCCTATAAACTTTTTCTTGGTACTAGATGTTAAAACTGTTTTATATATTTGTTTAGACACCTAGATATTTGAAATCGTCTTTTTTATTTTACTGTATGGCTGATTCGACTCAGCTTAAAAAAAGTTTGAAAGTTGATTTAACGAATATTTAAGACATAAGCACTAATTATAGACTGCTACAACCATATTTTTATTTGCTAAAAAATGATGGAGCGAACTTGTATTGACGATAACTGTATTAAAATTTTCCAAATCAATGATTTATGCTTAACTTCAGAAAACTACTATACATTAATAAATTTTTCTGGTCAAAATGATATAATTTTTATTACCAGCGATATTCCAGATTATTATACAGAAAATAGTTATAAACAATTATTAGAAACGCTAAAAATTTATCTGAAGAGTTTTTATATCAAAAAATCAGGATAATATTAATTTAATAAATAAAATTATACTAGAAAAATACATTTTCTTTACAGAAATTATGACCTTATTTAATACTTTTTATTTTTTATTTTTTAATACGGTTATCAACGTAAAAATTCATAGCTTAATTGTAGGTCAAAACATTTCCTTACTGTAGAATTATTTAGAAAATTTTGGTAAAAAAATGTGTGTTATAATACACGACAATCCTATACATCTAATCGGAAAATTTATGATAAATACATGTTATTAAAATAAAAATTTTTAATTATTTAAAAAGTTGTTCTAAAAATATAGTAGGAAGTACATTTATAAACTTAATGAAGATAAACCTATATATGCTAATAAGCATTTTCCATTTTATATGATTAATGAATTAGGATATCTTGAATCAATCGATATATCCATTAGCAAAATTCTTTATGAAATCTCTTAGTATGAAGATATAAATTCTAAAAATTTACTCTATCTTAATAGATTTTTTTATGATTTTAATAAAAATAAACAGAGAATAAAACTGGTTACTGAATACAGAAATAATAAACACAGAATCGTTCTCTATCAAATTGAAATCTGAAAGATACCTGGTTAGAATTTATGTGTGGACTTAAATTTACTTAAAAATATGTCCATTGAAAATGATTTTTTTATTATATAGAAGACAGATTAACTTAAGAGTGAATCTTATTCAAAAAATATTAATTTCTCAAACAGAAGAAGTAATACTACGATAAAGATACAGAAATACGATTATTACGACTCGTCAATAACAACATAGAATAGAAAAAAATAATTAATAGGTGAATGCATAATGGAGTATCACTAAATTAGATTATAATTAAAAAGAAACCTGATTCTATTACTAATGAGAAAAAAATTATTCGATCACTTTTGTATTTAAATAGCTTTTTCACATAGTACTTCAGTATTTTTATTCATCATTTGTATTCAAGAAAAATCTTAAATATGAGAAAAATATTGATGTTCAAGAATATCATTTGAAAACCTATTACCGTGAATTAATACAGAATGTCTGAAAAGATAACGTGAAACTTTTAATCATTCTATATTGTATTTTACATCGTTGATAACTTCTATATTTAAAGGCTTTGGTGTAAATTTTATTTCACAAACATATAATATGTCGTGTTGAGTTTGAGCGAGATAATTGATCTGACATCCAGATTAACGTACCGTTTTATGTTAAAAAAGGATTATCGTAAATGATGTCTTCCGTTTTAATATTTAAAAGTTCTTCAATATTTTTCCGGTTATTTAGCACTAGGTTTTAAAACTATAACTTCATCATTATTTCCAATTATGATAATAAGCTCACCGAAACATTACTGAAAACATTTCAGGTGATTTTATCTTTATTATGTAATATGTATTTCAAATAAAATTGTAAATAATTATCGCTAATACGAAATCGACTTAATTTAAAAGATTAGCCACTTTTAAAATTCCAAGTATAATCTATTCCAAATTAACCCCGCTTTAAAAAAAGCATCAAGACAATGTGAAAATACTTTCACTTGAAAGTAAATCTCTGGGTAATGCTACCTCACTAGCTAGGTATACAGGGATTCAGAGATTAAACTAGGCTTCGTAAGCACTACAAAATGATGTGGAACAGAATTTTAGTTCGATAAACAAACATTATCCTATAAATACTAGTAGCTTGTATGCAGACACTCTTTTTGGATATTAGGAAATCTTATCAAGTAACGACAAATTGCAATTTACTGACTACTTTTTACATCCACATCCGAAACTGAGCGATTCGCATGGTACACAGGTTATCAGCTCAATCATAGGTTGATTGACCCCCCGACCTCAAGAAACTTAGGTCAAAAAGGGTCTGCAAAAAAGATCGATCATTAGCTTCTGTTGATCAAGAGGGAAATGGCCAACTGGTGAGTGCTCAAAGTAACGAGCATCCATTTTAAATTATTTTTGTTTTTGAACGATTGTTCAGTAGTTGCTGAATATG
>NZ_VFIV01000012.1 GCF_019425495.1 Coxiella endosymbiont of Ornithodoros amblus | reverse complement strand
CATGGCTTTCAAAGCAAGCGATTCCATATTTATAATGTGATAATGTGATATTAAAGAAGGTCTTTGACATGGCGGTTTGGGTGTTTGACTAAAAGGTTTTTTGGCCAGCTCCCGCTCAGAGCAAGGATTTTGGTTTTTATTAGATCGCTATAATCTTCGTGTTGTGAATCGACCATGGCGGAAATTGAAGCGGAAACGCGTTGCGATACTATTTCCTAACATGGCTATTGCTTTTTGCTCCTTCCGATTTATGTTTAGGCTTTTTGGACTGATGCTTTTATTATTAATTTTTGGTTTTTTATTGTTATTGCAATACACTCACGCAGGACCGCTTATTTTTACGCTGTGAACTTTACGCCATTCTATTGCCTTTTTTAGGTGCTGAATTCGGATGGATTCTGACAGAAAGTGGTCGTCAACACGTGAAGTGTACATGAAATATTGTCGACTTTTATGAGTGAGCGAAAATATCCGTATCGACTGTAATGATGAATTTATTAGGCTATATTGCTTTTTATTCGTCATTATTTGTTATTAAATTATTTTTAATGTTTAAGTACGTCCGTCGCGAACGCAGCAGTTTAGAGAGCGGGCGTTATTATTTTGAAAGCTAAAAAAACGACTTTGAAAGTAGTTTGATGGATGATCATTGGTTCAATTTAGTTGTCTATGCAAACACCGCTGGCTTTGATTTTGGTGCCACTATGATTATGCTTTTTTTTCGCAATGAAACGCAGTGACGAATTTTTCTTAATACGAGTGCACCCATCTGGGGTGATAATCTCACTTGGATTTTATTTGTGGGTGGCGGTTTTTCGTCATTTGCCGGTGGTTTATAGCATAGCGTTTTCAGGTATATTTTATTTTATTATTTATCATGCGCCTCTTTTTTGCGCCCGCCAGGCTATGATTATCCAGGAAAATTGCCGAGCCCTATTTGGTGGCGCTTACGGGATGTCCCTTTACTCAATTAGTTCCATCGTGCCAGTATTTTTCTTTGTGTTGGCTTTTGCCAACTGCTTGCTAGAATTTCCTTTTCATTTTGATTCCCTATTTCAAGATTATTATACGGGAAGTTGGTTTGAGTTATTAATAGTTTTGGAATTTGATCGTGGACAGCTTCTGTTTCTAATGGTACTCATGCACGGTTCAGCTTATATCTAGGGAAGAACCGAAGGAGATCTGCGTGAATTAGGTCGAAAAATCTATTACATTGCCACTGTATTTTTGACGATTGCTTTTTCATTCGCTGCTCTTTTGGTGCTTTATCGCATTAAAGGCTATACAACATTACTTACTCTAAAGACGCCACGATTTATCCGCTTAATAATCTAGTTATCCGTGCCGTGGGTGTGTGGTTAACTGGCTATAATCACCACCCCGAGAATATTTCGGATCTATTTTTGCTTATCTAGGGATAATATTAACTTTGTTAAGTAATTTTTTTAGTTAGGTGGTACACTTTTTGTTTTTGGTCAAGCGCATTAGCGATCATGGGACTTATTTGGCACTATGGGGTTCACTGTATCCCATACTATGCCATCCTCAACAGCGGCAGACCAAAGTTTGATTATATGAAATGTCACTTCTAGTCAATACGAATTAAACGTAATGCTTTATGTCGGGATCATTCTATTTATTATTATTTTGAGTTATAAACTTTATGTGTACCATATGTTATCATCCAGATAAAAACCATTATCGAAAAAGATTTGGAAGCGGATAAACATTACTATTTTGAGGGAGTATATTTTATTATACAGGTTTGTTTTATTGCTCGCTATGGGATTTAGATTTTATTTAACGTTGCGAATGGACAAATGTATCGGGTGGCAAAGCGATAAAATCACGTAGATGAGTAATACTTGGAAAATTATTGAGGAAAAGCCTTCGCTTATTGAAGGCGATGTACATGTGTGGTGTGTCTTTTTAGACCGTCCCACTCAAGGAATCGAAAAGAAATGGAAAATTTTATCGCCGGGAGAGCAAGCGCGGGCTGATCGTTTTATGCAATCCGAACATCGGCGTCGTTTTGTAACCTCGCATGCAGCGTTGCATTCTATCTTAGTGAGCTATTTACCGGAATTAAAAGGACGAGTCCGATTTTGTTATAACCATCATGGAAAAGCCTATCTTAAGGACAGCCCCTCACTACAATTTAACCTTTCAGATTCACGTGCTTTCGCTTTGTGCGCGATAACGCGGAATCGGGAGGTTGGTATTGATATCGAATTTATGAAACCGGGTGTTCACGCCGAGCAAATCGCTGAGCGGTTTTTCTCGCCTGAAGAAAGCCAAACGTTGAAAGAATTACCCGCTGAAGCACGGCTTGAAGGATTTTATCGAATTTGGACATTGAAAGAGGCTTACATAAAAGCGATTGGTCAGGGATTATCTTTCCATTTGCAGAAATTCACAACGGATGCAAAAGCGGAAAAGGATGCCCTCTTATGGGTCCAAGGCGAGCCGGAAGCACCAGCTCAATGGTCGCTTTCTCCTCTTCGCAGCGCAAAAGGCTACATGGCGGCTCTCGCTGTCCAAGCCCCAATCAAAAGCATCCATTATTTTGATTGGGCCCTAGGCTGACCAAGCTTTTCTTTTTCCATATTCAGGTTGACATCCACTGTATTGTTACGCACAATATCACGCTTGATTTTTGAGGTGATTTGTGCATGGCATCGGTGAAAAAGCCCGAGAGGGTTCTTTAATCTTTTGATTTGAGTAGGTAAGTGTATTTGGAGGGGTTCCCGAGTGGCTAAAGGGATCAGACTGTAAATCTGACGGCTCAGCCTTCGTAGGTTCGAATCCTACCCCCTCCACATCAGAAGACAGAGGACTGATGACAGAAGACAGATCGCTGTGTCGCTTCGCGACATAAAAAATATATTGCGATGAAACCGCATCACCTTCACTGTCTTCTGTCTTCTGAAAAGCGGGTGTAGTTCAACGGTAGAACTTCAGCCTTCCAAGCTGATAGCGTGGGTTCGACTCCCATCACCCGCTCTGCCCACATAGCTCAGGCGGTAGAGCACTTCCTTGGTAAGGAAGAGGTCACCGGTTCGAGTCCGGTTGTGGGCTCCAGACTGGTAGCGAGACTTACTGTAATGCCTTAAGAATTATTATTTTATTAATCGTTTTTTCGGAGGTCATCTTCATGTCGAAGGAAAAATTTGTAAGAGAGAAGCCGCATGTGAACGTTGGGACGATTGGGCACGTGGATCATGGGAAGACGACGTTAACGGCGGCGTTGACGAAGGTGTTGTCGGAGAAATACGGTGGTGAAAAGAAAGCCTTTGACCAGATTGACAACGCGCCGGAAGAGCGTGCACGTGGGATCACGATAGCGACGTCGCACGTGGAATACCAAAGTGACAAACGCCACTACGCGCACGTAGACTGCCCAGGCCACGCGGATTATGTGAAGAACATGATCACGGGAGCGGCGCAGATGGACGGAGCTATATTGGTGGTGAGCGCAGCAGACGGCCCGATGCCGCAAACGCGGGAACACATTGTATTGGCCAAGCAAGTGGGTGTTCCGAACATAGTAGTTTACTTGAACAAAGCGGACATGGTGGATGACAAAGAGTTGTTGGAATTAGTGGAAATGGAAGTGAGGGATTTATTGAACAGTTATGATTTCCCGGGCGATGATACGCCGATTATAGTGGGCTCAGCGTTAAAGGCGTTAGAAGGTGATAATAAGAGTGAGGTTGGCGAGTCCTCGATAATCAAATTAGTGGAAACGATGGACACGTATTTCCAGCAGCCGGAGCGAGCGATAGACAAACCATTTTTAATGCCGATAGAAGATGTGTTTTCGATCTCGGGCCGAGGGACGGTGGTGACAGGACGCGTAGAGCGAGGGGTCATCAAAGTGGGAGACGAAATAGAGATAGTGGGGATCAAGGAAACGACGAAGACGACGTGCACGGGCGTTGAAATGTTTCGCAAATTACTAGATGAAGGTCAAGCGGGTGACAACGTAGGGATTTTATTGAGAGGGACGAAACGCGAAGAAGTGGAGCGAGGTCAAGTATTGGCGAAACCAGGATCGATCACGCCGCACAAGAAATTTGAGGCAGAGATTTATGTGTTATCGAAGGAAGAAGGCGGTCGCCACACGCCCTTTTTACAAGGCTATCGGCCGCAATTTTATTTTCGCACGACGGACGTGACGGGCCAGTTATTGAGTTTACCGGCAGGGGTAGAGATGGTGATGCCAGGAGATAATGTGAAAGTGACGGTTGAATTGATTGCGCCGGTAGCGATGGACGAAGGGTTACGATTTGCGGTACGGGAAGGCGGCCGCACGGTAGGAGCAGGAGTGGTAACGAAGATTATTGAATAATCGGAGGTTGCAGAAGACTGCGAAGATAATAGAGAGAAACGTTTTGTTGTTGATACAACAATTGAAATTAGTGGCGGCGAAGAGCCGGTACCATTCACTGTCTTCTGTTTAGGCCAGTAGCTCAATTGGCAGAGCAGCGGTCTCCAAAACCGCAGGTTGGGGGTTCGATTCCCTCCTGGCCTGCCAACGAGAGCTGTCTCTCTGAAGCAGTAGATAAGAGAAAATTTATGGCCCAACAAAGTGTAACGCTAGAAAAAAAATCACGGTTCGATGGCTTAAAGTGGCTGCTAATTGTTGTTCTTTTAGTCGCGGTGATTGTAGCTGAATTTTACTATAGCCAAGTAGTGGTGGCTATTCGTGCAGCCGTTGGGATTGTTGTTCTTGTGATATTATTGGCGATCGCTTCACAAACTAACAAAGGACGAAGGGCTTTGGGTTTTATTAAAGGTGCGCGGACGGAATTGCGCAGAGTAGTTTGGCCGACTCGTCAAGAGACGCTTCAAACAACGTTGGTTGTTATTGTGATGGTTGTAATTACGGCCCTCATTTTATGGGGCCTTGATAGTTTATTTATGTGGGCTATCGGATGGATGGCTGGACAAAGAGGATAATAAATTTCGCGTCCGAAGAATTATTGTTCTTGTTGATCGCGCTGGGGTTTTGAGGAGTTTATTAAAAGATGACCGAAGAAAAAAAACGTTGGTATGTAATACACACTTATTCGGGTGACGAAAATTACGTCGTTAAAGTTCTTAAAGAACATATCCATCTAAAAGAACTCAATGAATTCTTTGGTAAAGTTATTGTTCCAACAGAAGAAGTGGTGGAAATGCGAAGTGGGCGAAAAAGAAAAAGCCAACGCAAATTTTTTCCAGGTTATGTTTTAGTGCAAATGATTATGAATGATAAAACCTCGGACCTAGTACGAAACATACCCCAAGTAGTACGTTTTATTGGGGGCATTACTGATAAAGATGCAGCACAAATTTTACGACGGGTTGAAGAAGGGGAGGCCAAACCCAAACCGAAAGTGCTTTTTGAGCCTGGCGAAGTCGTTCGTGTAATTGAAGGCCCGTTCGCCGATTTCAATGGCGTGGTTGAAGACGTCAATTACGAAAAAAATCGTTTGCGAGTCTCAGTTCTTATTTTTGGACGTTCGACGCCGGTCGAATTGGAATTTAGTCAGGTCGAAAAAAGTTAGGAGCATAGAGTAAATCTGTGCGTTTAAAGTAAAATCTCTGGCGTTTTCGGCCGAGATTTTTTAAAAGCAATTGGGGAGCTCATTGAATAACAGATGATGAGCGATTGAACCCAGGGGAAAATTATGGCAAAGAAAATAACGGGCTATATTCGCCTTCAAGTAAAAGCCGGTGAAGCCAATCCCAGTCCGCCGGTGGGCCCAGCGTTGGGCCAACATGGCGTTAACATCCGGGAATTTTGCGAAGCATTTAATACGGCAACCAAAAATATTGAAAAGGGCTTGCTGACTCCCGTCATTATCACAGTGTATACAGATCGCACTTTTTCTTTTATTACTAAAACGCCGCCCGCTTCTGTTTTATTGAAAAAGTTTGTGCTTAAAAGTAAAAGCGGCAGTGCGCGCCCTAACATGGAAAAAGTAGGTAAAGCGACGCGTCAGCAATTAGAGGAAATCGCTAAAATGAAAACACCCGATCTCACCGCGGTTGATTTAGAGGCCGCTATCCGCACCATCGCAGGAACAGCGCGCAGCATGGGCATCGACGTAGAGGGGGTTGAATAATGGCGCCAAGACTGACGAAAAGACGAAAAACCAACGCCGAAAAGGCGCAGCGTGATAAAGCTTACCCTCTTTCAGAGGCTATCAAATTAATAAAGGAATGCGCAAAAGCGAAATTCAATGAAAGCATTGATGTAGCGATTAACTTAGGGATCGATTCTCGCAAGTCCGATCAGGCTATTCGTGGCGCCACCGTCTTGCCACACGGAAGTGGGCACACGGTGAAAGTAGCTGTTTTTGCTCAAGGGGATAATGTAGAAAAAGCCAAAGCCGCTGGAGCGGACATCGTTGGCTTGGACGATCTCGCTGAGCGCATCCAGAGCGGGGATATTGATTTTGACGTGGTAATAGCAACCCCCGAAACCATGCGAGTTGTGGGTAAATTGGGCCAGGTATTGGGACCGCGGGGTTTAATGCCCAATCCAAAAGTAGGCACGGTAACCACGGATGTCGCTTTGGCGGTGAAGAATGCCAAGCAAGGCCAAGTTCTCTATCGTACTGATAAAAATGGTATTATCCACTGCACTATTGGCAAGATGGATTTTGAGGAAAAGGCACTGGAGGAAAATTTCCTGGCTTTATTGAATGATATCAAAAAAGTTAAACCGAGCGCAGCTAAAGGAACATATTTAAAGAAATTAACCTTATCAAGCACAATGGGTCCCGGAATAGCTATAGATCAAACAACAGTAGGATCCTAATTGTGCAACATCCAGAATTGGTAACCTGTATGGGGCGAAGCGGAATACAGGTATGTGGAGGAGGGATGACGTTAGAAAAGATTTCGGCCGGTAGACGTCATTGACGTTAGCCGTCGAAGACCGTTGGTACCTGATGGTTTAAAAGCACGTCTAGGTGTGCTGCTCATGCAGGCGGTGCTTACCAAATAGGTTGTCACCGAAACGGTGGAAATAGCAAGAGCTATTTCTTTGTAATAACAACGGGGGGAAAGAGACAGTGGCTTTAAATCTTGAACAGAAAAAGGCAATGGTTGCGGAAATCACAGACATTGCCAATGAATCGGTTTCTGCGGTGGCTGCTGATTATCGCGGCTTAACAGTCTCTGAAATGTCCGAATTACGAAAAAGCGCTCGTGAAGCGTGCGTACATATGCGTGTGTATCGCAACACGCTGGCGCGACGGGCATTTAAAGAGACAACCTGTGCCTGTCTCGAAGAAGTGCTAACAGGTCCCATTGTGTTGTTTTTTTCACAAGAGGAACCTGGTGTTGTTGCTCGTTTGATTGAAAAATTTATTAAGGAACATGAAAGCCTGGAAGTAAAAGGCTTGGTGTTGGATGGTGAATTGTTGCCGGCAGAGAAATTGAAATCTGTCGCGCGATTACCGTCTCGTGGGGAGGCCTTGAGTCAATTGGCGGCTGTACTATTGGCGCCAGTGGCTAAATTGGTCCACACCCTTAATGAAGTTATTGCTCAGGTTATTCGAGTCATGGCAGCTGTGCGCGATCAAAAAGCAGCTTAGTACTTATAGTAAACTTTTTGGAGTAAATAATAATGGTACAATTATCAAAAGATGACATTTTAGAAGCGGTCGGCAATATGAGCGTCGTGGAGGTGGTGGATTTAGTGAAAGCAATGGAAGAAAAATTTGGTGTTTCTGCTCAAGCAGCTATTGCGGTGGCGGAACCGGCAGTTGGAGGCGAAACGGTTGCAGTTGAAGAAAAAACAGAATTTAACGTAAAGATGGCCAGTTTTGGTGACAATAAAATTGGCGTCATCAAAGCTATCCGCACCATTACGGGTCTTGGATTGAAAGAAGCCAAAGATTTGGTGGAATCAGTCCCAAGTGTGGTGAAAGAAGTCGTTTCTAAGGAGGAAGCGGAAAAAATTAAGAAAGAGCTTGAAGAAGCAGGTGCCAAAGTTGAGTTGGAATAGTCGACTCGCCCAATGCTTATTGAGTGCTCCACGGTGGTTTCGCGGAGGCGGGGCCTCCATTGGAAAGAATACCTAGTGGCATTCTGACTTCTCGCTTTTGCGAGAACGGTGTTAGTATCATCGTTTAGTTAGTTTAAAATGAGGTGTGTACATGGCGCAAGCGAACAGTAGAAGTAGCAATAATTTAGCTACGATTTCTTATCCTGAGAAAAGACGCGCGCGCGTCAATTTAGGGAAACGCGAAGTCGAAATATTAAAAACGCCTTATTTATTAGAAACACAGATAGAATCTTATCGAAAATTTTTGCAAAAAGATATCGCCGCAGAAAAACGCGAAGATAACGGTTTGCATGCTGCCTTTAAATCTGTTTTCCCTATTACCAGCTATTCTGGGTATGTAGTGCTTGAATACGTGGGTTACAGTTTAGGAGAAGAATCCACTCTTTTTGATGTTGAGGAATGTAAATTACGGGGATTGACTTACGCGGCTCCTTTGAAAGTCAAGATGAGGTTGGTCATTTACGATAAAGAAGCCCCTACCGGTAAAAAAGCCATCAAAGATATTAAAGAGCAAGAAGTTTACATGGGCGAAATTCCATTGATGACAGAGACGGGCAGTCTTGTTATTAACGGGACTGAGCGCGTAGTGGTTTCACAGCTCCATCGTTCCCCCGGCGTCTTTTTTGAACATGACAAAGGAAAAACACATTCATCGGGAAAGTTATTATATTCTGCCCGAGTCATTCCTTATCGTGGTTCGTGGTTAGATTTTGAATTTGATCCTAAAGATTGTTTATTTGTGCGTATTGATCGTCGGCGAAAGTTACCGGCCACGGTTATTTTGCGCGCGCTTGGTTATGATACCGAGCAAATCCTCGATATGTTTTATAAAACCAATCGCTTTTATCTTAACCAAGAAAGCCTTACCTTAGATTTGATTCCGCAGCGGTTACGAGGCGAGCTTGCGGTTGTCGAAATAAAAGATAAAAAAGGTAAAGTTATCGTTGAAGCCAATCGTCGAATTTCAGCGCGCCACATTCGCCTCATTGAAAAAGCAGAAATTAATAAACTTGAACTGCCCGACGATTATTTATATGGCAAAGTCATTGGGAGAACCATTATTGACGAAGAAACTGGCGAAGTCATAGTGCACGCGAATGAAGAAATTACCGCTGAATTATTAAAAAACTTACGCGCTACAAAAAAGGCGTTGTTGGATACACTGTATATCAACGAGATCGAATGCGGTCCGTACGTTTCTGATACTTTGCGGTTAGATACCACGACCAACCAACTTGAAGCACTCGTGGAAATTTACCGCATTATGCGCCCGGGCGAACCACCTACAAAAGAAGCGGCAGAAAGTTTGTTTGAAAATTTATTCTTCTCGCTGGAGCGTTATAGTTTATCGGCAGTGGGACGAATGAAATTTAATCGCCGTGTAGGCCGCAAAGAATTAACCGGATTGGATGTTTTATCCAAAGAAGACGTTGTTGATGTATTGCGCGTATTGGTTGATATTCGTGATGGTAAAGGTAATGTCGATGATATCGATCATCTGGGAAATCGACGTATCCGAAGTGTGGGTGAAATGGCGGAAAATCAATTCCGCGTTGGTCTTGTGCGGGTGGAGCGCGCCGTTAAAGACAGACTCAGTTTGGCCGACGTCGAAAACCTCATGCCTCAGGATTTAGTAAACGCTAAACCTGTTTCTGCAGCCATTAAAGAATTTTTTGGTTCAAGCCAACTATCGCAATTTATGGATCAAAATAATCCACTCTCAGAAATCACTCATAAACGACGTGTATCCGCCTTGGGACCGGGAGGATTGACGCGAGAACGTGCAGGGTTTGAAGTACGTGACGTGCATGTGACGCACTATGGTCGAGTTTGTCCTATTGAAACGCCCGAAGGTCCTAATATTGGGTTGATTAATTCTTTAGCTGTTTTTGCTCGGACTAATGAATATGGATTTTTAGAAACGCCTTATCGTAAGGTCGTTGATCGTGTAGTGACTGATGAAACGGAGTATTTGTCAGCTATTGAAGAAGGTGATTATTACATTGCGCAAGCTAATACCAATGTCGATGAAAAAGGACAGCTAGTTGATGATTTAATTTCCTGTCGGTATAAAGGGGAGTTTACTTTAACGACACCCGATAAGATTAATTATATGGATGTGTCGCCGCGACAAATCGTTTCCGTTGCTGCTGCGTTAATTCCTTTTTTGGAACACGATGACGCTAACCGTGCATTGATGGGATCAAACATGCAACGCCAAGCCGTGCCCACCATTCGGCCGGAAACCCCGTTAGTGGGAACCGGTATGGAGCGTACCGTGGCAGTGGACTCAGGGGTAACGGTCATTGCTAAGCGTAGCGGTGTCATTGACTGCGTTGACGCTTCGCGAATCGTTGTTCGCGTAGACCGAAAAGAAACGGAAAACGATGATGACATCGGTGTGGATATCTATAATCTAACGAAATTTACTCGCTCTAATCAGAATACCTGCATTAATCAGCATCCCATTGTAGAAGTCGGCGATAAAGTTCAAAAAGGAGACGTATTAGCGGATGGCCCCTCCACCGATATCGGTGAGTTAGCGCTGGGGCAAAACTTATTAGTCGCTTTTATGCCGTGGAACGGATATAACTTCGAAGATTCCATTTTGATTTCTGAGCGATTGGTGGAAGAAGATCGCTTTACCACCATCCATATTCAGGAATTTACCTGTGTGGCCCGCGATACTAAATTAGGGCCGGAAGAAATCACTTCGGATATTCCTAACGTCAGTGAAAGTGTGTTGGCGAAATTGGATGAGTCCGGCATTGTCCACATCGGTGCTGAAGTTAATGCCGGTGATATCTTAGTCGGTAAGGTCACTCCTAAAGGAGAAACCCAACTTACACCAGAAGAAAAATTATTACGCGCCATTTTTGGTGAAAAAGCTTCAGACGTAAAAGATACTTCGTTACGCGTAACACCCGGTATTACCGGAACCATTATTGACGTTCGTATCTTTACTCGCGAAGGCGTTAAGAAAGACGAACGGACTTTAGAAATAGAAAAAGCTGAATTGTCGAGAGTTGAAAAAGATCTCAATGACGAGCTACGGGTTCGGGAAGATGCGCTGTTTGAAAATTTGGAAAAATTGCTGACAGGACGCGTTGCTGTGGGTGGACCAAATAAACTCACTAAGGGAACGAAAATTACGAAAAATTACTTAGTCGATTTGCCCCGACAGAAATGGTTTGAAATTCGTTTTCAAGACGATGTTGCCACTAAGCGGCTCGAAGCTTCTCACGAATATTTTAAAGAATTGCGTGAAACGCGAGATGCTAAATTAAAAGACTTACGACAAAAATTAACCCAAGGCGGTGATTTAGCGCCGGGTGTCATTAAAATTGTGAAAGTTTATCTTGCTGTAAAACGACGCATTCAACCCGGTGATAAAATGGCAGGGCGTCACGGTAATAAAGGTGTCATTTCCAGCATCGTCCCTATCGAAGATATGCCCTATTTAGAAGACGGAACGCCGGTGGATATCGTTCTTAATCCTTTAGGTGTACCGTCGCGGATGAACATCGGTCAAGTGCTGGAAACTCATCTGGGTTGGGCCGCGAAGGGATTAGGAAAAAAAATTGGTGAAATGATTCAAAAGGGCGCAGACGCTAAAGAGCTGCGTAAGTTATTGAAACCCATTTACGGTTTGAGTAAGACCCAGCGCTTTGATTTAGAGGCATTGGAGGATCCTGAAATTATGACGTTGGCGAAAAACTTGCGAAAAGGCGTACCTATTTCCTCGCCTGTATTCGACGGAGCGACTGAGGAAGAAATTAAGCAGTTGCTGAAAATGGCAGATCTTCCCACGTCCGGCCAAGCCGTATTGTACGATGGTCGAACCGGCAAAAAATTTGATCGGCCGGTTACCGTCGGTTATATGTACATGCTGAAGCTTAACCATCTGGTCGATGACAAGATGCACGCGCGCTCTACAGGATCATACAGTTTAGTGACGCAGCAACCCCTTGGTGGGAAGGCTCAGTTTGGCGGTCAACGGTTCGGTGAAATGGAAGTGTGGGCATTGGAAGCCTACGGAGCGGCTTATACGTTGCAGGAAATGTTGACGGTTAAATCCGACGACGTAGCTGGCCGCACGCGCATGTATAAAAATATCGTCGACGGCGATCATCGAATGGATGCAGGCATGCCAGAGTCTTTTAACGTATTAGTAAAAGAAATCCGTTCGTTGGCGATTGATATTGGTTTGGAGAATGATTGATAAATTAGTCCTTGCCTCTTGAGTGAGTGTGTGGACAGAAAGACTTAAAACTCGTCGTCCCCGCGCAAGCGGGGACGACGAAGACGAAACAGTTTTTAAAACAAAGTCTGCCATCAATTCGCTAGGCTGAGCCAAAAGTCGTTGATTTTCGAGGACAGCAGCATACATGGAAATATGTGAGCAGCATACCACAGAAAATCAACGGGTTTATGGATAGCATAATAGATATGATGACAGGCCCTAATAAGCCTGGGAGAAAGCCTTGAGAGACTTAGTAAAACAGCTAAAAAGTGAAAAACACATGGCTGAATTCGATGCATTGCGTATCAAGCTAGCGTCTCCAGAAGAAGTTCGTTCGTGGTCGTACGGTGAAGTGAAAAAACCAGAAACGATCAATTACCGTACCTTTAGACCCGAACGCGAGGGATTATTTTGCGCAAAAATTTTTGGTCCTATTAAAGATTGTGAATGTTTATGTGGTAAATATAAACGTTTAAAACATCGCGGCGTCATCTGCGAAAAATGCGGTGTCGAAGTTACCTTAGCAAAAGTGCGTCGCGAACGCATGGGTCATATTGAGCTGGCTTCACCGGTCGCTCACATTTGGTACCTTAAATCATTACCTTCTCGCATCGGTTTGCTATTAGACGTGACACTGCGGGACATCGAACGCATTTTATATTTTGAAGCCTATGTAGTGGTAGACCCGGGGATGACCGATTTAGAACCCCGGCAATTACTTTCAGAAGAAACCTACCTGGATGCCGTAGAAGAATATGGTGATGATTTCACGGCATTGATGGGTGCGGAAGCCATCCAACGTTTATTGCGTGACATTGATGTTGAAGCAGAAGTGGAGGCCTTACGCGCCGAACTTCAAATCACGACTTCTGAAACCAAAACAAAAAAGCTAACCAAACGGCTCAAGTTATTAAGTGCATTTTTAGAGTCAGGAAATAAACCCGAATGGATGATATTAACCGTATTGCCAGTTTTACCACCGGATTTACGGCCTTTAGTTCCGTTGGATGGCGGGCGTTTTGCCACCTCAGATTTAAATGATCTTTACCGTCGGGTGATTAATCGTAATAACCGATTGAAGCGGTTGTTGGATCTCAATGCGCCCGACATCATCGTTCGCAATGAAAAACGCATGCTACAAGAAGCGGTCGACGCATTGCTCGATAACGGCCGGCGCGGACGAGCCATTTTGGGCTCAAACCGCCGTCAACTGAAATCATTAGCCGACATGATTAAAGGAAAATCGGGTCGTTTCCGCCAAAATTTATTGGGTAAGCGAGTTGATTATTCAGGCCGTTCCGTCATCGTCGTTGGGCCTACATTGAAATTACATCAGGCCGGCTTGCCGAAGAAAATGGCGTTAGAGTTATTTAAACCGTTTATCTTTAGTAAATTGCAACTGCGAGGGTTAGTTACTACCGTCAAAGCTGCTAAAAAATTGGTAGAAAATGAAGGGCCGGAAGTTTGGGATATTCTCGAAGAAGTGATTCGCGAACATCCCATTTTATTAAACCGCGCACCTACGTTACACCGTTTGGGGATTCAGGCATTTGAACCGGTGCTAGTGGAAGGAAAGGCTATTCAGTTGCACCCGCTCGTTTGTACAGCTTATAACGCTGACTTTGACGGTGACCAAATGGCTGTGCATGTTCCATTGACGCTCGAAGCGCAACTGGAAGCGCGCTCGTTGATGATGTCCACTAATAACGTTTTGCATCCAGCCAATGGTGAGCCGATTATCGTTCCCTCTCAAGATGTAGTGTTGGGCCTTTATTACATCACTCGTGACCGCGTTAATGCTAAAGGGGAGGGTATGCGATTTGCTGATGCCCAAGAAGTGGTTCGCGCTTACGAAAATGACCAAGTGGATTTACACGCTCGGATTGCCGTGCGCATCAAAGAAGGTATTTTAAACGAAGCGAGAGAAATAGAAGAAAGCAACCGCTTAGTAAATACCGCCGCCGGCCGAATTTTATTATGGCAAATTGTTCCTAAAGGGTTACCGTTCGCATTAGTGGATCAACCGATGACAAAAAAAGCGATAACAAAGTTACTTGACTTTTGCTACCGCAATTTAGGATTAAAAACCACCGTTATTTTTGCGGATAAATTAATGTATATGGGATTTCATTACGCAACCCATTCTGGCGTTTCCATTGGGATTAATGATCTTGTTGTCCCCGACCAAAAGGAAGCCATTATATCCCGGGCTGAAGATGAAGTTCGTGAAATTGAAAAACAATACGCTTCCGGTTTAGTGACTCACGGGGAGCGTCGAAATAAAGTGATTGATATTTGGTCTCGCACCAATGACCAAGTGGCCAAAGCGATGATGGAAAAAATCGCGGTTGAAAAAGTTAAAGATGCTGAAGGTAAAGAAGTCGCACAAAGCTCTTTTAATTCGATTTACATGATGTCCGATTCCGGCGCCCGAGGTTCCGCAGCACAAACTCGCCAATTAGCGGGAATGCGGGGTTTAATGGCAAGACCGGATGGCACCATTATCGAAACGCCCATTACGGCAAACTTCCGAGAAGGTTTGAACGTTTTACAATACTTCATTTCGACCCACGGGGCGCGTAAAGGTCTTGCCGATACCGCGCTGAAAACTGCTAACTCGGGCTATTTAACCCGGCGTTTAGTTGACGTGGCTCAAGACTTAGTCGTCACGGAACACGATTGCGGGACGGAAGCTAGTATTCAAATGGCGCCCCATATTGAAGGGGGCGACGTAGTTGAGCCATTGCGGGAACGCGTCTTGGGACGAATATTGGCAGAGCCTGTAATTGATCCGAAGTCGGGGAAAGAATTGCTCACTAAAGATACTTTTCTGGATGAAAGACGGGTTGACATTCTGGAAGAGCACAGCATTGACCGAGTAAGGGTCCGATCGGCCATTACCTGTGAGGCGCGTTATGGAATTTGCTCGATGTGTTATGGACGCGATCTAGCTCGCGGCCACGTTGTTAACGTGGGAGAAGCGATTGGGGTGGTGGCCGCCCAATCCATCGGGGAACCTGGCACGCAGTTGACCATGCGTACCTTCCATATCGGGGGTGCTGCTTCGCGAGCCACCGCAGCTAATAATATTGAGGTAAAATCCGCAGGAAAAATCAAATTGCGTAATTTGAAGACCGTTGAGCAAGCGCAAGGGAATTTGGTCGCTATTTCTCGTTCCGGTGAATTAGTTGTTCAAGACCTTCAAGGCAGTGAACGTGAACATTATAAAGTCCCCTATGGCGCGACCATCTCTGTACGAGATGACGATTCAGTAAAAGCGGGCCAAATTGTGGCGCAATGGGATCCTCATACCCATCCGATCATTACTGAAGTCGCGGGTACGTTAAGGTTTGTGAATTTGGTCGATGGGGTCACCATGAATCGACAAACCGACGAATTAACCGGCCTTAGCAGTATTGTTATCACTTCCACCAAGCAACGCAGTGCGAGCGGCAAAGAATTGCGGCCGATGGTGAAGTTAGTGGATAAGAATGATAATGATCTTTTCTTGCCGAGCGGGAAAGTGCCAGCTCATTACTTCTTGCCGGAAGGAACTTTTCTTACGAAGGAAGATGGTACAATGGTCAACATTGGTGACGTGCTGGCGCGTATTCCGCAAGAGACCTCTAAAACGCGTGATATCACCGGTGGTCTTCCCCGAGTAGCCGACCTGTTTGAAGCTCGGCGGCCCAAGGATGCCGCTATTCTTGCTGAAATTTCAGGCATCGTAAGTTTTGGGAAAGATACCAAAGACAAAGGTCGCTTAATTATTACGGCGCCCGATGGTACAACTCACGAGGAATTAATTCCAAAATGGCGTCACCTCAGTGTCTTTGAAGGTGAAACCGTGGAGAAGGGGGAGGTCATCGCCGATGGTCCTCGGGATCCGCATGATATTCTTCGACTGTTGGGCGTCAACGCGTTGGCGAACTACATCGTGAATGAAGTACAGGAAGTTTACCGACTGCAAGGCGTAAAAATTAACGATAAACACATTGAAGTTATTGTGCGCCAGATGATTCGTAAGGTAAAAATTATTCAGCCGGGTGATACTGACTTATTTCAAAATGAACAAGTCGAACGTACTCGAGTACGCGAAGAAAACGAAAAAATAATTAAAAAAGATGGCACAGTGGCCAAGGTACAACCGATTTTACTCGGAATCACCAAAGCATCCTTAGCTACTGAATCTTTTATATCAGCTGCATCTTTCCAGGAGACCACGCGAGTATTAACGGCGGCCTCTGTGTCAGGTAAACGCGATGATTTACGTGGATTAAAAGAGAACGTTATTGTGGGGCGTCTAATCCCGGCTGGCACCGGGTTCAGCTATCATCAGCAGCGACGTGCCGTTGCTGAAAAGAGTAGCGTTGAGGAGAAGGAAATAGCAGAAAAACGGGTAACGGCGAGCGAAGTGGAACAGGCTTTAAGCGAAGCCCTCAAATCTTCCACGCCGCAAGAAGCAAAAGCAGTGCAAAAAAACGAGTAAATTAAAGAATCAACTGCATGCGCAGAAGCAAGCCCCTTTCAATCCCTGCCGGGGGTGTCTCGGTGTGTGAAAGTGTAGGAGGTTTCCTTATGCTGACCTGAACCCAATAGCTAAGTAGTCCGTATGAGCGAAGCGAAATACAGGCTACTTATTGAAAACCCACACTTTATAATCGCACCTGGGGTGTTTAATTAACTTGACAGGGGTAACAACCTTTATTTAGAATCCCCGCTCTGCGTTACGCATTATTAATTAGATGTCTAAAATGTGTGTGGGGTTTCTTTATTTTTTGGAGATACTTTTAATGGCAAGAATCAATCAGTTAGTGAGAAAGCCGCGTCGTGCCAGAGCGAAGAAAAGTGACGTTCCGGCGCTGGAAGGCTGTCCTCAAAGACGAGGGGTTTGCACGCGGGTATACACGACGACTCCCAAAAAGCCAAACTCGGCCCTGCGAAAAGTAGCTCGGGTGCGGATCACTAACGGTGCTGAAGTGACTGCTTATATTGGTGGTGAAGGTCACAATTTACAGGAGCACTCCGTTGTCCTTATTCGCGGCGGACGGGTTAAAGACTTGCCTGGCGTTCGTTACCATATTGTGCGTGGAAGCTTGGATACGGCGGGTGTTTCAGGTCGGTGCCGTGGCCGTTCGAAATATGGTGAAAAGAAACCGAAAGAGTAAGAGAGGTTTGTAATGGCGCGAAGAAAAACAGCCCCGAAACGAGAGACGTTGCCAGATCCACTTTTTCACAGTGAGCTTTTGGCAAAGTTTATTAACGCCGTGATGCGAAATGGTAAAAAGTCCGTCGCAGAAAAAATTGTTTATGGTGCGCTCGATGTTGTGGCGAAGCGGGTCCAGAATAAATCTGGGAAAGAAGGCGATGGAGGCGGTGAAAGTGGTGGAAAAGCGGGCGTTATAAAAAAACGTTCTTTGGGTGATATTCGCACTGATGAAAATGCGCGCGCACTGGCTCTCGAAACCTTTAAAGAGGCATTAGATAAAGTCATGCCCAACGTTGAGGTTAAATCGCGTCGCGTGGGTGGCTCGACTTACCAAGTCCCCGTAGAAATTCGGATGACGCGTCGACAGGCATTAGCAAGGCGCTGGCTAGTGGAGTATGCGAACAAACGCAATGAAAAAACAATGGTTTTACGTTTGGCTCATGAAATCCTTGACGCACTAGAAGGTCGAGGCGCTGCGATTAAGAAACGGGAAGATATACACCGAATGGCGAAAGCTAACCAAGCATTTGCCCATTATAGATGGTAGATAAAACAATGGCAACAGCTCGAGAAATTCCGTTAAATCGTACGCGTAATATCGGTATTATGGCGCATATCGACGCGGGTAAAACAACGACCACCGAACGGGTTCTTTATTATACAGGTGTGTCCCACAAAATGGGGGAGGTGCATGAGGGTAGCGCGGTAATGGATTGGATGGAGCAAGAACAAGAGCGTGGAATAACGATTACCTCTGCGGCGACTACTTGTTACTGGTTGGGCATGGATCAGCAATACTCGAAGCACCGCATTAATATTATCGACACTCCTGGGCACGTGGATTTTACCATTGAAGTTGAAAGATCCCTGCGCGTACTAGATGGTGCTGTCGCTGTCTTTTGTTCTGTGGGCGGTGTAGAGCCCCAAAGCGAAACGGTATGGCGTCAAGCGAATCGTTATCAGGTGCCGCGTTTGGGTTTTGTCAACAAAATGGACCGTGCGGGAGCGAATTTCTTGCTGGTGGTCAACCAAGTTAGAGATCGATTGAATGCCAATCCCATTCCTATTCAATTGCCTATAGGCGCCGAAGAAGATTTTAAAGGCGTTATTGATTTGATTCGAGAGAAGGCTATTTATTGGAACGAGGCTGACAGAGGACGAACGTACCAGCTCGCCGACATTCCCGAGGATATAAAAGCAGAAGTCCAAAAATGGCGGAAAAAAATGATTGAAGCGGCAGCAGAATCTTCCGAAGAATTAATGGATAAATATTTAGAAGCGGGTGATTTATCTCCAGAACAAATTCGCCAAGGATTACGTCAACGCACATTAGCGAATGAAATCGTCCCGATATTGTGTGGCAGTGCCTTTAAAAATAAGGGTGTACAAGCGTTATTGGATGCTGTGATTGATTATTTGCCTTCACCCACCGACGTGCCTGCCATTCGTGGTGAAGAAGACGATGGTTCTGAGGGTTCACGAAGTGCTTCTGACGATGAGCCTTTTGCAGCGTTGGCATTTAAAATCGCGTCGGACCCCTTCGTTGGAACGCTAACCTTTTTCCGTGTTTATTCAGGGATTTTGAAATCTGGCGATTCAGTTTACAACCCCATTAAAGGCAAAAAGGAGCGTATTGGGCGTCTCTTGCAAATGCACTCAAACTCCCGGGAAGAAATTAAAGAAGTGCGTTCTGGCGACATTGCCGCCGCTGTGGGTCTTAAGACAGTCACGACCGGCGACACACTTTGCAACCAACAGAATATTATTACCTTAGAAAAAATGGACTTTCCGGAGCCCGTGATTTCTGTGGCTATTGAGCCAAAAACGAAAGCCGATCAGGAAAAAATGGGGGCCGCGTTAGGTAAACTAGCACAAGAAGATCCCTCTTTTCGGGTGCATACCGATGAAGAATCAGCGCAAACCATTATCGAAGGGATGGGCGAGCTTCACCTTGAAATTATCGTGGATCGAATGCGACGCGAATTTAACGTGGAAGCGAATGTCGGTAAACCCCGAGTAGCCTACCGAGAAACCATCCGTCGCTCTGTAGAACAACAAGGTAAATACATTCGTCAAACAGGGGGGCGTGGACAGTATGGGGACGTATGGTTACGAATTGAGCCCAGAGAACCCGGCGCTGGCTTTGAGTTCGAGAACGCTATCGTCGGTGGTGTGGTCCCAAGAGAGTACATCCCAGCAGTAGAAAAAGGGGTTCGTGAGCAGATGGAGAATGGAATTCGAGCTGGATACCCCGTGGTAGACGTTAAAGTCACTATTTTTGAAGGCTCTTATCACGATGTTGACTCCAGTGAAATGGCATTTAAAATTGCGGGCTCGATGGCTTTTAAAGAGGGCGCTTCCAAAGCAGATCCTATATTATTGGAGCCAATTATGAAAGTGGAAGTAGTCACGCCAGAAGAATACGTGGGAGAGGTCGTGGGAGACCTAAACCGTCGGCGTGGTATGATTCAGGGCATGGATGAGAGTCCCGCTGGAAAAATTGTTGATGTTGAGGTACCTCTGGCGGAGATGTTTGGCTATGCCACCGATCTTCGCTCATTAAGTCAAGGGCGAGCCACCTACACGATGGGATTTTTAAAGTATGCTGAGGCGCCGTCGAACATCGCTGAGGCAATTATTAAACAACAGAGTTAAGAAGAGGTAATTACCATGTCGAAGGAAAAATTTGTAAGAGAGAAGCCGCATGTGAACGTTGGGACGATTGGGCACGTGGATCATGGGAAGACGACGTTAACGGCGGCGTTGACGAAGGTGTTGTCGGAGAAATACGGTGGTGAAAAGAAAGCCTTTGACCAGATTGACAACGCGCCGGAAGAGCGTGCACGTGGGATCACGATAGCGACGTCGCACGTGGAATACCAAAGTGACAAACGCCACTACGCGCACGTAGACTGCCCAGGCCACGCGGATTATGTGAAGAACATGATCACGGGAGCGGCGCAGATGGACGGAGCTATATTGGTGGTGAGCGCAGCAGACGGCCCGATGCCGCAAACGCGGGAACACATTGTATTGGCCAAGCAAGTGGGTGTTCCGAACATAGTAGTTTACTTGAACAAAGCGGACATGGTGGATGACAAAGAGTTGTTGGAATTAGTGGAAATGGAAGTGAGGGATTTATTGAACAGTTATGATTTCCCGGGCGATGATACGCCGATTATAGTGGGCTCAGCGTTAAAGGCGTTAGAAGGTGATAATAAGAGTGAGGTTGGCGAGTCCTCGATAATCAAATTAGTGGAAACGATGGACACGTATTTCCAGCAGCCGGAGCGAGCGATAGACAAACCATTTTTAATGCCGATAGAAGATGTGTTTTCGATCTCGGGCCGAGGGACGGTGGTGACAGGACGCGTAGAGCGAGGGGTCATCAAAGTGGGAGACGAAATAGAGATAGTGGGGATCAAGGAAACGACGAAGACGACGTGCACGGGCGTTGAAATGTTTCGCAAATTACTAGATGAAGGTCAAGCGGGTGACAACGTAGGGATTTTATTGAGAGGGACGAAACGCGAAGAAGTGGAGCGAGGTCAAGTATTGGCGAAACCAGGATCGATCACGCCGCACAAGAAATTTGAGGCAGAGATTTATGTGTTATCGAAGGAAGAAGGCGGTCGCCACACGCCCTTTTTACAAGGCTATCGGCCGCAATTTTATTTTCGCACGACGGACGTGACGGGCCAGTTATTGAGTTTACCGGCAGGGGTAGAGATGGTGATGCCAGGAGATAATGTGAAAGTGACGGTTGAATTGATTGCGCCGGTAGCGATGGACGAAGGGTTACGATTTGCGGTACGGGAAGGCGGCCGCACGGTAGGAGCAGGAGTGGTAACGAAGATTATTGAATAATCGGAGGTTGCAGAAGACTGCGAAGATAATAGAGAGAAACGTTTTGTTGTTGATACAACAATTGAAATTAGTGGCGGCGAAGAGCCGGTACCATTCACTGTCTTCTTAGAACTAGGCCGCTTCGAGCGGGATTTTGAAATACTATAACTGGAAATTAATTATGGCAGGTATGAGTGATAATCAGCGTATACGCATTCGCTTAAAGGCGTTTGACCATCGGCTTATCGATCGTTCGACCCGAGAAATCGTTGAGACTGCTCGACGAACAGGAGCCATTATTAGAGGCCCTATTCCATTGCCGACGAAAATTGAGCGCTACACCGTGTTGATTTCGCCCAATATCGACAAAGATGCGCGCGATCAGTACGAAATTCGTACGCACAAACGGTTAGTAGATATTTTGGAACCGACAGATAAAACCGTCGATGCGCTGATGAAACTCGATTTAGCAGCTGGTGTAGATGTGCAGATTGAGTTGTTGAATAAAAAATCTAGAGCGTAGCTAGGATTTTTGGAGAAAAATGATGTCTATCGGACTTATAGGTCGAAAATGTGGTATGACACGTATTTTCACGGAGACGGGTTCTTCTATACCGGTGACGTTAGTTGAGGTGATTCCTAATCGAATTACACAGGTTAAAACGGTAGAGACCGATGGATACCGTGCCTTGCAAGTTGCCTACGGGAAAAAGCCCTCCGCCCGGGTCAATAAACCACTGGCTGGCCATTATTTCAAAGCCGCTGTTGAGGCAGGAAATGCGCTTCGTGAATTCCGATTAGGAAGCGAAGAGCTTACTGAAGCAAAAGCTGGCGATGAATTAAAGGTAGATATCTTTAAAGAAGGCCAACTGGTTGATGTACGAGGACTAACGCGAGGGAAGGGTTTTGCGGGAACCGTAAAACGCCATAATTTTCGAACCCAGGACGCCACTCACGGTAATTCTTTGTCGCATCGTGCTCCGGGCTCTATTGGCCAATGCCAAACTCTGGGACGGGTATGGAAAGATAAAAAGATGGCTGGTCAGTTGGGTAACGTTTATTGTACTGTGCAGAATCAGGAAATTATTAAAGTAGACGTAGAACGTAATTTATTATCAATCAAAGGCGCATTACCCGGTGCGCCTGGCGGTGAGGTCATTATCACCCAGTCGAGTAAAAAACGTAAAGAGGATAAATGATGGAGCTGCCCGTAAATTCATTTGACAAAAAAAAGGCAAGCACGCTTACCGTTGCTGATAGTGCCTTTGGCTCCGAATATAAAGAAGCTCTGGTGCATCAAGTGGTGAATGCTTATTTAGCGGGCGGCCGCGCGGGGACAAAAGCTCAAAAAACGCGACGAGAAGTGAGTGGTGGTGGAGCAAAGCCTTGGCGTCAAAAAGGGACGGGGCGTTCACGAGCTGGAAGTAGTCGCAGTTCATTATGGCGATCAGGAGGTGTTGCTTTTGCAGCAAAGCCGCGTGATTTCACTCAAAAAGTAAATCGAAAGATGTATCGCAGTGCAATGGCCTCTATTTTGTCGGAATTAATTCGACGAGAACAATTGGTAGTAGTCGACTCACTAAAGCTAAATGAGCCAAAGACACGTGAATTAAAAGAATCGTTGAAAAGGTTAAATTTGCAAAATGTGTTGATCATCATCGATGGAGATGATCGGAATATTAATTTGGCCTCACGTAACATGGTGGGGGTTTCTGTGTGTGACGCTTTGCACCTCGATCCTGTGAGTTTAGTTGCCGCAGAAAACATAGTCGTCAGCGTTGACGCCATAAAGAGACTGGAAGAGAGATTATCATGAACGAAGAAAGGTTGTTTAAAATCCTTCTTGCTCCACATATTTCTGAAAAAGGCGCATTAACAATAAGTCAATGTGTATTTGAAGTAATGCCTGATGCCGAAAAACCAGAAATTAAACGGGCGGTTGAGAAACAATTTAACGTTACCGTAAAATCCGTGCGTACTTGCAATGTTAAAGGTAAAACAACACGATTTCGGCAAGTGCGTGGATGCCGTAAAAACTGGAAGAAAGCATACGTTATGTTAGCTTCCGGCAGTGAAATCGATATAGCAGCTGGCGAATGAGAGTTGGAGTAAAGAGATAATGGCTTTAGTAAAAACAAAACCAACGTCCCCGGGGCGGCGATTTGTTGTCAAGGTGGTGCATCCGGAATTGCATAAAGGCGATCCCTACGCCCCCTTAGTTGAAAGTAAAAATCGTATTAATAGCCGCAATAGTCAGGGGCGAATTACCGTAAGGCGGCGTGGCGGCGGTCATAAACGAAATTACCGTATTATTGACTTTAAGCGCGATAAAGAGGATATTGAGGGGGAAGTTGAACGCTTGGAATACGACCCCAACCGAAGTGCGCATATTGCCCTTGTTTTATACCCCGACGGAGAGAGGCGCTATATTATCGCCCCAAAAGGTGTGCACAAAGGTTCGAAAGTAGTCTCAGGCAGAGAAGCGCCTATCCGACCAGGAAATTGTTTGCCTTTGCAAAATGTCCCCTTGGGGGCCACTATCCATAACGTCGAATTAAAGCCGGGCAAGGGCGCGCAGTTAGTTCGAAGTGCAGGCGCTTCAGCTCAATTAGCTGCCAAAGAAGGAATTTATGCTATCATCCGCATGCGTTCTGGTGAAACCCGTAGAATATTAGTGGCTTGCCGCGCTTGTATTGGTGAAGTCTCAAACTCGGAACATAATTTGCGTTCGCTCGGTAAAGCTGGCGCAAAACGTTGGCGAGGACGGCGTCCCACCGTTCGAGGAGTGGCCATGAATCCGGTAGATCATCCTCACGGTGGCGGTGAGGGTAAAACGTCGGGTGGCCGTCACCCCGTTTCACGAACCGGGAAGCCGACTAAAGGTTATAAAACGCGTCGCAATAAACGCACGAGTAACATGATCATTCGTGATCGACGCAAGAAGTAAGAGGTATAGAACGTGCCAAGATCGATAAATAAAGGCCCCTTCGTGGATTATCATTTAATGAAAAAAGTGGACCAGGCCCAAAAAGAAGGCAGCAAACGCCCTATTAAAACCTGGTCGCGGCGTTCGATGGTGGTTCCTGAGATGGTCGGCTTAACTATCGCGATCCATAACGGTCGCCAACACGTGCCGCTTTATATTTCAGAGAATATGGTAGGTCACAAATTGGGTGAGTTTGCGATAACCCGTACATTTCGTGCCCATTCAGGGGATCGGAAGGCGAAGAAAGAGAGTGAAAAATAATGGAAGTGGCGGCAAAGTTAAAATACGCGCGAATATCAGCGCAAAAAGCAAGATTGGTGGCCGACCAAGTTCGAGGACTGGGAGCGGAACACGCTGTTAATTTGTTGCGCTTTAGTAATAAAAAAGCGGCTGCTTTGATAAAAAAAGTATTGGATTCGGCCATCGCAAATGCAGAGCATAACAAGGGCGCTGATATTGATGAATTAAAAGTATCGACCGTAATGGTGGATGAGGGGCCCTCAGCGCGACGATTTCATGCGCGGGCTCGAGGTCGTGCAAACCAAATTTTAAAACGCACCTGCCACATCACGGTGAAGGTGTCAGATTCGCAAGTGGAGAATGACTAATGGGTCAAAAGGTCAATCCAGTAGGCATGCGTATTGGTATCACTAGAGATTGGACATCCAATTGGTACGCCGATAAAAAAGATTTTGCTGATCGTTTAAACGAAGATCTCAATGTACGTCAATTGCTGCAAAAACGATTAAAAGGAGCGGCGATAAGCCGTATTCAGATTGAGCGCCCGGCGCGGAATGCAAAAATTATCATTCATTCTGCTCGTCCTGGTGTCATCATTGGAAAAAAAGGTGGCGAGATTGAAGTTTTGCGGGACGAGATTTATAAAGTGATGAAAGTGCCTGTGCACATCACCATCGAAGAAGTCGGAAAGCCAGAATTAGATGCTAAATTAGTCGCTGAAAACATAGCCCAACAATTAGAACGTCGGGTCATGTTCCGCCGTGCAATGAAGCGTGCTGTACAAAATACGCTTCGGCAGGGTGCATTAGGCGTCAAGATTAGTGTAAATGGTCGACTTGGCGGCGCTGAAATTGCGCGAACCGAATGGTACCGTGAAGGACGGGTGCCTTTGCACACATTCCGTGCCGACATCGATTACGCCACGGCGAGTGCTAAAACGACCTACGGTATTATTGGTGTGAAGGTATGGATTTTTAAAGGCCAGGTGCGCGCACCAAAATCACAGCCTGAAGAAGCCACTCCACAAGAGACTGAAGAAGAAGTGAAGTAGAGGACGGATAAATGCTGCTGCAACCAAGCAATAGAAAATATCGCAAAGATTTTAAAGGCAGAAATCGAGGAGTTGCTATCCGTGGTAATCGACTCAGTTTCGGTGAATTTGGCCTCAAAGCAACCGGATGCGTTCGGATAACGGCTCGCCAATTGGAAGCTGCGCGGCGTACCATTGCGCGTCATATTAAACGCGGCGGGAAGATCACGGTTCGTATTTTCCCGGACAAACCCATTACCAAAAAACCGCTCGAAGTACGGCAAGGTAAAGGTAAGGGAAGCGTCGAATATTGGGTCGCTCTTGTACAGCCTGGGCGAATGATTTTTGAAATTGAAGGGATTGACGAAGCGTTAGCGCGAGAAGCATTCAGGCGAGCGGCAGCGAAATTACCACTGAAATGCCTATTTGTTAAACGAACGGTGATGTAGATGAACGTTAATGACTTTCGTAATAAAACCAAAGTAGAACTTAAAAAAGAGTTGTTTGAGTTGTTAAAAGAGCAGTTTAACCTTCGCATGCAAAAAGGTGGGGGTGAAGCGCCGCGACCTCACTTATTCAAACGAGTTCGTCGGGACATTGCTCGGGTAAAAACCCTTTTAGGTGAGAAGGAATGTAATAATGAATAAGAATGAAAAAATGGTGCGTTCCTTAATGGGGATGGTGGTGAGTAACAAAATGAATGATACTGTTGTTGTCAGGGTTGACCGTCGCGTTAAACACCAAAAATATGGAAAATTTATTAAGCGTTCGACCAAAGTTCATGCACACGATAAAGGCAATGAGTGTCAAATAGGTGATATCGTTACGATCCGGGAATGTAGACCTATTTCAAAAACTAAAAGTTGGACATTGGTCAAAATTAATGAAAGAGCCGAAAAGGTGGAGTGAGGAACCAACAATGATCCAGACACAGTCAATTGTTGGCGTAGCAGACAACAGTGGAGCCCGGCGCGTAATGTGTATCAAAGTCTTAGGAGGATCTAAGCGTCGTTATGCGAATATTGGTGACGTCATTAAGGTGAGTATTAAAGAAGCCATTCCACGTGGAAAAGTGAAAAAAGGCGATGTGATGCATGCAGTCGTTGTGCGTACCCGTAAAGGTGTGCGCCGTAATGACGGCTCTTTAATTCGTTTTGATAACAATGCGGTGGTGTTATTGAATAATCAGTTACAATTAGTGGGAACGCGTGTTTTTGGGCCGGTGGTTCGCGAGTTACGTACCGATAAATTTATGAAAATTATTTCGTTGGCCTTAGAAGTTTTATAGGTGGAAAGTCGATGGCGATAAAAAAGATTAAAAAAGACGACACTATTATCCTGATTACGGGAAGAGATAAAGGGCGGCAAGGTAAAGTTCTTAAAGTCTTGCCAAACCGCCGGCTTTTGATTGAGGGTATTAACCTCGTTAATAAGCATGTAAAACCGAACCCGAATAAAAATGAGCAAGGAGGAATACTGGAGCGTGAATTAAGTATTCACGTTTCCAACGTAGCCATCTATAATCCAGCGTCTAAAAAAGCGGATCGAGTGGGAATTAAAACGCTGGAAGACGGGTCAAAAGTTCGCATTTTTAAGTCAAATGGTGAGGTGATTGATGTATAATTTAAGTCTCTCCGCCAGCAGGAAGTGAACAGGGGCCGGGCTTATCATTACCACAAGTAGTAAAAACTAAAAACTTAAACCCCTCATTCTCCCGTCTGCGCGGGAATGAAGAAGCCCTAAAATTGAAAGAGGCTGTGACTTGTGTGTAATGATAGAGAACAGAGGAATGGTAGCACTGAAGATTTGTATAAAATTTTCTCAGTGCAAGGGAAACTATTTTTGTGGAGAAGTAGATAGATCATGGTGGAATTACAAGAATTTTATAAAAAGACAATTACACCGGCTTTGCAAAAGCAGTTTGGATTTAAGTCGGTAATGGCTGTGCCTCGTCTTGAGAAAATCACCCTAAATATGGGATTAGGTGAGGTTGTCGCTGATAAAAAGGTAATTGAACACGCTATGGATGAGATGATGAAAATTTCGGGGCAAAAACCCCTCATTACTTATGCGAGAAAATCAGAAGCTGGCTTTAAAATTCGTGCAGGCTGGCCGATCGGCTGTAAAGTAACCTTGCGCCGTGACCGGATGTATGAATTTTTAAAACGTCTGATTTCCATTGCAATGCCTCGTATTCGAGATTTTCGGGGATTAAGTCCAAAGTCATTTGACCGTCGAGGTAATTATAGTTTGGGAATTCGTGAGCAAATAGTTTTTCCAGAAATTCAATACGATAAAGTCGACGCTATCCGCGGGATGGATATCACCATTACGACGACAGCGCGAACGGATGAAGAAGGCCAAGCATTACTAAAAGCCTTTGGATTTCCATTAAAAAACGAAAGCAGGTGATCTAATGGCGAAATTAAGTGTCATTGAGCGAAATAAAAAGCGTGTTCGGAAATCCCAATCCGCGCGTAAGAAACGACTGGAATTAAAGAAAATTATAAAAAAGGGGACGCCGGAAGAACAAGAACAGGCGTTGTTAAAATTACAAAAAAAGCCGCGTGACGAAAGCCCTGTTCGTATAAGGGATCGTTGCCGCCTTTGTGGCCGGCCCTGCGGCAGCTTTAAGAAGTTTGGCTTATGTCGTATCCATCTGCGTGAAGCAGCGATGCGGGCTGATGTACCTGGTTTGAAAAAGGCGAGTTGGTAACTATGATGCAAGATCCTATTTCAGATATGTTGACGCGCATTCGCAATGCGCAGGCTGTTAGAAAAAAAGAAGTCGTAATGCCTCGGTCAAAATTAAAAATGAGCATTACTAATGTTCTAAAAGAGGAGGGTTATATTGCCGATTATCGTGAAGAAGGCGATTCGACCAAGCCTCTGCTAGTGATCAATTTGAAATATCATGAAGGAGGATCTGTTATTTCAGAAATTCGGCGGGTAAGTAGCCCAGCATTACAGGTTTACAAAAGCAAAGATGAATTACCAAAGGTGAAAAATGGCTTAGGTATTGCCATTATTTCAACTTCGAAAGGAGTGATGTCTGATCGTCAGGCGCGGCGCCTAGGTGAGGGAGGCGAGGTTTTGTGTTATGTCAGTTAAAAGTTAATAAGTTGAAAAAGCTACGGCTGGGAGGAAAGAAACTATGGTAAGTCGCGTTGCTAAAAATCCAATTAAAATCCCAACCGGCATTGAAGTGAGTGTCGCAGGTCAACAGATAACTGTTAAAGGCGAATTTGGAATGCTTACGCGCGTGATTCATCGCGCTGTTAAAGTGATAAAAACGGACACGGAACTTCAAACGATCTCAGTAAACGATTCTCCAGGGTCGAATGCCTTGGCTGGCACCACGCGTGCGGTATTAGCTAACATGGTTCAGGGAGTTCACACAGGATTTCAACGAAAATTAGTCATGGTGGGCGTTGGTTATCGTGCGAAAGCGGAAGGTAAAAAATTAAACCTCATGGTGGGGTTATCGCACCTCGTAAACATTGAAATGCCCGAAGGCATTACAGTCGAAACCCCAAGTCAAACAGAAATTATTGTGAAAGGTGCGGATAAACAGCAAGTTTCACAAATAGCGGCTAACATTCGGGAAATCAGACCGCCGGAACCTTACAAAGGCAAAGGTATTCGATACGATAACGAACGTGTCATTCTTAAAGAGGCTAAGAAGAAATAATGAATAAACAAGAAAAACGAATTCGACGCGCGCGTCGAACACGAGCAAAAATCAAAGAATTGGGGGCGGTGCGTCTTTGCGTTCATCGGTCACTCAATCATATTTGTGCGCAGCTTATTTCTTCCCGTGACTCACAAGTATTGGTCTGTGCATCCACACTAGAAAAAGAAGTGCGAAGCAAAATCAAACACGGCGGCAATATTCACGCGGCGACTACGATTGGCAAGTTGATTGCACAACGGGCCAAAAAAGCGGGTGTTACCAAAGTGGCTTTTGATCGCAGTGGTTATAAATATCATGGTCGCGTGCGGGCATTAGCAGAAGCGGTCCGTGAAGGCGGAATTGAATTTTAGTAAGGTGTATTTATGCAAGAAGCAGGTATCGGTACGACAACTGACGGCATCCAAGAAAAACTGGTTGCGATTCGGCGCACAGCGAAGGTTGTGAGAGGGGGCCGCGTGTTTGGGTTTTCTGCCATTGTTGTAGCAGGGGACGGCGATGGTAAAGTGGGTTTTGGATTGGGTAAAGCTCGAGAGGTGCCCAGTGCCATTCAAAAAGCCACCGGAAATGCACGTCGTAACATGATTTTTGTGCCTTTGTATGGTGCAACTTTGCATCACGCGATTAAAGCGACCCATGCGTCTTCTACAGTCTTAATGCTACCCGCCTCAGAGGGCACTGGGGTGATCGCCGGTAATGCAATGCGGGCTATCTTTGAAGTGATGGGCGTACAAAATGTTTTGGCTAAGTGTATCGGTTCATCCAATCCGATTAACGTAGTTCGGGCGACTTTTAAGGGATTGAAACAAATGGAAACCCCGGAATCCGTTGCGGCTAAACGCGGTAAAGCCATTGAAGAAATCGTGGAGTAGCTCATGGTACAAGAAAAAAAATTACGTATCACACTGGTAAAAAGCAAGTACGGTCGAAAACCGAGGCACCGTGAATGTATAGAAGGTCTCGGTTTGCGTCGAATTCATCAAACCGTCGAGGTTACAGACATCCCGGCTAACCGTGGTATGATTGACAAAGTGTCTTATCTCTTAATGATTGACGAGGAAGTATAGAAATGCAGTTGAACGATTTAAAACCTGCCAAAGGAGCGAAGCAACAGAAAGTACGGGTGGGGCGTGGAATAGGTAGCGGCAAGGGAAAAACCGCGGGTCGCGGACATAAGGGGCAACATTCGCGTTCAGGCGGTTATCACAAAATCGGCTTTGAAGGCGGTCAAATGCCCTTACAACGTCGAGTGCCTAAGTTTGGCTTCACTTCACGAAAAGGACTCATATCGGCTGAAGTGCGTTTGGGTGAGCTTAATAAAATTTCTGGCGATGTAGTGGATTTAGCTTCATTGAAAGTAGCTAATATCGTTAGCCGTCAGATCAAACGAGTCAAAATATTTGCCGCCGGCAAATTAGAGAAGCCGGTGACGATTCGTGGGGTTCTGGTAACGAAAGGCGTAAAAACTGCTGTTGAAGCCGCCGGTGGCAAGATCGAATGAACGAAGGCGGCGAATGGCTATAACAAAGTTGGGTACATCGTTGTCGCAAGGCGGTTTAAGCGAATTAAAACGTCGCTTATTATTTGTCTTCATTGGCATTATTGTGTATCGATTAGGTGTTTATATCCCTGTGCCTGGTCTTGATCCTTCTCGATTGGCTGCTCTTTTTCATCAGCACGAAATTGGTTTTTTGGGAATGTTCAATATGTTCTCAGGGGGCGCTTTAAGTCGCATGACAATTTTTGCTTTGGGTGTAATGCCTTATATTTCTTCTTCTATTATCGTCCAAATGTACAGTCAAATTTCGCCTAAAATGCAAGCTATTCGGAAAGAAGGTGAAGCAGGGCGTCGAAAAATTAATCAATATACCCGTTATGGGACAGTCATTTTATCCTTATTGCAATCGGCTTTTATGACTAAATGGTTAGTCAGCAGTGGGACAGTAATCAATCCTAATTTGGGATTTTACTTCACCGCCATCATCACCTTGGTGACTGGGACGATGTTCTTAATGTGGCTAGGCGAACAGATGACGGAGCAGGGCGTCGGTAATGGTATTTCGTTGATTATTTTTGCCAGTATCGCCTCGCGATTTCCAGCAGCTATCGGCCAAGTCTTTACCCAAGTGCGACAAGGTCAAATGTCGGTACTCATATTGCTACTCTTAACCGCCGTTATTGTGTTGGTGACGTTAGTAGTAGTATTTTTTGAGCGTGCCCAACGACGGATTACGATTAATTATGCCAAGCGTCAGCAAGGCAGGAAATTATATGTCGCTCAAAGCAGTCATTTACCGTTGAAAATAAATATGGCTGGGGTGATTCCCGTTATCTTTGCTCAGAGCATCATTTTGTTCCCCGGTGCAGTAGCTAAATTTATGTCTTCTGTTAAAGGACTTGGCTGGTTAAACGATGTTTCTTTAGCGCTTTCATACGGTCAGCCAGCATACATTGTCGTTTTTGCCATTGCCGTGATATTTTTCAGCTTTTTTTATACTGCTTTGGTGTTTAACCCCAAAGAAACAGCGGATAATTTAAAAAAATCCGGCGCTTTTATTCCCGGTATCCGTCCCGGTGAGCAAACGGCCAATTATATTGACAAAGTGATGACTCGCCTAACTTTAGTTGGTTCTATTTACCTTGCATTGGTGGTATTGTTGCCACAGTTTTTGATTTTGGTCTGGAGTGTTCCTTTTTATTTTGGGGGAACCTCGTTGTTGATTGTCGTCGTGGTTATTATGGACTTCATGGCGCAAGTGCAAGCTCATTTGATGAGCCATCAATACGAGTCCTTAATAAAAAAATCAGGCCTTAAAGGCTCGAAGTTTGGGCTTATTAGATAAGTGGAGAAGAGAATGAAAGTAAGAGCATCAGTAAAACGAATGTGTCGAAATTGTAAAGTAATTCGACGTAATGGAGTTGTGCGTGTCATTTGTAGTGACGCTCGACATAAGCAACGCCAGAAAGGTGGAAAATAAGTACTTAAACTGGGTTTCTTAAAGGTGGATGCAGTTTTAATGAATCCGGTTAGGCGCCAGTAAGTCTAATTTACAGTTCTGTCATTCCCGTATGTAAGTTGCCACCGATCGGTGGCAACTTACATACGGGAATGAC
>NZ_VFIV01000069.1 GCF_019425495.1 Coxiella endosymbiont of Ornithodoros amblus | reverse complement strand
AAACGAAACCATAGTTATTGACATAAAGATACTGAAGAGTAGAAAACAATATCAATTCAAATAATACTGCAAATCCACGGCAGATCCCGTGAGCCGGAGCCGGCCTAACCTACACTTTTAATTGCACCACACCTATTAATACAGTCTTTGATTTTTAGCCAAATTATAACTAAGATATTATCCTTGAAATTTATACCAAAGATCCTTGAGTTTAAGCCAAAATAAAACAATTAATTTCTCAACAGCTTGCATAGTGGAAAGAAGATCCGCATAGAAAGCTGATCCTCTCCTACGTAGCGCACGTTAAGTAGGAAAAACTACGGTTGTTTGACAGTTAGGGGAACAACTTGACTCCTTTTGTAGAAGTGAATTTTGAGATCTAAAAAATTATGTCGCGTTTTTGCTGAAGATTTTGATATTCCACGCATTGTCAACCATCATTAAACATTAGTGGGAAAGATATCGAGCCTGGTAGAACGCTTTTTTCTAGATGAAATCTAAGCTTGTCCAAGAGCGCTAGCTTTACGGTATAGCTTTACGTATTTTTACGAGACCCTCCCTCAATTACACGTCATGTCAGCCGGGTCTCTTTTAGAATTTGCCATTGAGGAAGTAGGGGTGCCGGTAGACAGGATTGCGTTTTTGCATATATATCCTATGTCATTTATAGAATTTTTATGGGCACTAAAAGAAATGCCCCTTGCAGCAACCATTTTAAAGCAGGGGCCCACAAATCCATTCAGCGATTCTGTTTATATAAAAAAGCATTGCGAAACATTGCGCTTATTTGGCGAATATGTTGCTATCGGTGGTACCTGAAGCGGTTGAGCTTTGGCGGCAAACTGAGAGTTATCAAAAATGTGTGGAAATACATCATGAAAAGGCGGCTAAAAATTGCCATTTTGTGTTAAATCGTTAATAGGCGTAAAGTTTATCCGCGTGCAGATATTCAAGGCCACAGCGCCCACTTTGGTATACGCATATAAATTTCTGCAAATCGGAAAAGCCAATTTAAGCGTGATGTAGCCTAACCAAGAATGTTCGCTAATCCTAGCACCCCACCACGGGAGGCCATAAGGCACAAGATAGCGATTCCATTGGCACCTCACATCTACACACCCAACAGAGCCGCCTTTTCCTCCCTTTACAAAGTGGCTAAACGGGGAATCGTGACCTTGGCAAAGTAGCTACATAAGTTTTGGTAAGGAAGATACGATTCCCAATCACGCGAAGCATATCCATAGAGCCCTTCAACATAGACACTGAGTAGACAAAGGAGGTTGGAATATAATAGGGAACTTCAATTCCACCCACAACAACATTAGCGGAAATTAAAAATAAAGTAGATAGAAGATAAAAAAGATAAAAAATACAATGGCCCATGTCGAAAAAACGTTTTTAGTTTAGCAATACTTTATTGCGTTGACTAGCGAATGTAAGTTTTTCATCACGGTAATCAAGCCAAAGGTCGCTCCTTTTTTAAGCTTTGGCTGATTGCCTTTGGCCTTTTATTTAAATCCCCAATCATTCAACTCCTTCCTCAGCAATGCTGATGGAGTAGGGGTTAATTGAATCGCTGAGAATTCATTTCGCAATGGGTAGTGCCGGCGTAGGTATTCAAATTGATCGGTATTCTCTTCAAGTACCTCGCGCATCCTTTGGCTTTCGCGGCCAGGATTGAATAATGTTAATAAAATATCTTCAGCGTCGCGACAGTCCTGAATATTTAACATCATTGTTTCCTGCGATTGCTGCAACTCGCTGAATCGGCGCGTACCTGATAAATGAAAATATTTTAGAAAAGCGTCGTAAATCATCAATGTCGCGCGCAATTTCGCTTGCCTGCTATAGCCGGCAATATGAGGAGTGGCAATGGTTGTTTTTTCCAATAATTGTAAATTAATAGTGGGTTCATTTTCCCAAACATCTAGGCAAGTTATAACGTGGTCACACTGTAATAAAGCATTATTATCAACAACAGCACCTCGTCCGGCGTTCAGTAATACGCTGCCAGGCTTTAACGTTTTAAGAAAACGGTTATTAATTAAATGATAGGTCGGAAAGTTTCCCGTTTTGACTAAAGGCGTGTGCAAACAAACAAGATTAACATTGGTCAGCGAGGCTAAAGGAACTGAAATAAAATCCTTTTCTATACATGCGCGCGGGGGATCGTTATGCAACACCGTAAAACCAATTTTTCTTAATCGATCGGACATAACGGAACCCACATGGCCAACGCCAATGATTGCTGCTGTGGCTGAATTGCGCGGCAATAAATTTTTCTTATACAAATAAGCTACGCAATGGAGCACGTATTCCGCTACGGCCGTCGCATTAGCGCTAGGCGCATAGGCCCAATGAATAGATTGTTCTTTGAGCCACGTAGAATCGATATGATCGAATCCCGCTGTTGCGCTTCCAACAAATTTGACAGCCGTCCCCTTCAGCAAGGCGGAATTTACGGAAGTAATAGAGCGAGTCAGCAACGCATTAACAGTGAGAAGATCACGATTTTGAATGTGGGCCCCCGGCTTTAATATCAGTTCACCGAAGTCGCCAAAGAGCTTGGAAACAAAGGGGATGCGGTCATCAGCTAAGATTTTTATCATGATCGAAAACTATAGCTGAAAATCTACCGATTCGCCATTGAAAGAATTTATAAGTTAGAATAGACTCCATATTACTTAGGAGAGTTTTTACTCCATGAAGGTGGTTGTCTACATAGGATTTTTTTTCTAATTTTATTTTCCGAAATGGACAGCTATGGAAACTTCGTTTTACCCGCTCCGTGCACGACCATAGTAGAAAACTATGCGGATTTTCATCCGCATGCGCCATTAACGCGACTCCCTTTACTACGTGCCTTCCATCAAAGAGCCAAGAACTTAAGCTTAAGCGAAGCCATTTTGTTAGCGCTTCGCAACAATCCCAATGTGATCAGCAGTGAGTTGCAGCGGGTGGTTGATAAATTTGAATTGGAGGTAGCGCATAATGAATTTGAGCCGCAATTCACCTTAGGCGGTACGGCGAATTACGCCTGGCAGAGAGCAAGCCAACTTATTCGTTCAACACGCCCCCGGGCGTGAGTGTAAAAAACCTTATAGACTGTGCTGGAAACCAGTTATGGCACTTCTTTTAGCGGTGCCCGGGGAGAACGACAATAACAATAACGCAACCTTTTATTTATTAAAGGAGTGGGTTAGGCCTACAACATCATTGATCCCACGAATGCGGTTGATAATGAAAAGGTGGCGCGATTAACTTTTAAAAATAACATTATTATTGTGGTTGATACGGTCATTAAAGCCTACCGAACATTGGTCGAAGATTACAATAAGCTGACCATTCAAGGACGAACTTTATTACGCATAGAACAAACGGTCAGACAATCTGAATTACGAGTGAAAGCCGGAAAACTCGTACCCAGCGATTTATTGCAACAACAAGCAAACTTGCCAGTACCCGTTTATCCATGATGCAGCAACAGAACAGTTTAGATGCTGATTATCAAGCATCTTTAAGAACTTTAGGATTGACAGCGACGGCAAGGTCATCATTAACCAACGGATAGAAAAGGAAAATATTATTAGAAAACGTGATAAATCAATCAATTCCATAATCAATATGCACAAATTAAAGTCGCCAAACACGGCGTTGAGCTGCAACGGCGAACATCGGAAAATGCACAGCTCAAATGCGTTTTGGAAAAACAACCGTTTTTGAAGTTAACTAATTACAAAATCAATTGCTGGAGCAAGAAACCGATTTAGTGGCTCAGCGGATTGAATTCTTAAACGCGATTACAGATCTCGATAACACATTAGGAATTACTTTGAGGTACTAGCCATGAGAAAACGAATGTTTCAATGGAGGGTTTGTTTAATGCTGGCAGCAGCTGTCTTTTTACCGGTTATAAAAGAGATGAAAAAAGAGTCATAAAAAGACAGGCAAATTATAGTAGCCAACCAAGTTACAACCTAGCGTGACCCAGCTTTATTTTAAAGGCTCGTTGGTACCGTTGAGAACGGTTCCTGTTTTAAGCCCCGTTGACGGAACCATCACAAAATTATTTTTTACGCACGGCGCTTCTATTGAAGAAAATAAAAATATCGTTGAAATTCATTCTCAAAAATTGGCCGAGGATTACCGCGATGCGGTTACTAAATATCTTCAGGTAAAAGATATCTACGAAACCAGTCTAAAATCATTTACCGGCACGTAAGCGCTTTATGAAGCCGGTATTATCTCAGAAGAAGAATTTCGCACAGAAAGGAGTCAGCACGATGCCAATATCCTTAATTTTTACCAAGCTCGCTTTACCTTAGAAAAAGTTTTACGGGAAGCAGGCATCGACCCCAAAACCGCGGAAGGCTTGCGTATTGCAGACATCAATGTCGTGGCACAAATTTTGCAAAAGTATTTTCGTCATATCTTAGTAAAGTCACCGGGAAAAGGTATGTCGCTTTTTCCGGTTAAATCGGAAGATGATAAAGACGGTAAGGAACAGTTAGTCGTTGGCACGGAAGTTAAACAAGGTCAATTAATATTGCCCATCGGCGATTTATCCGGGTTTACTATCACGCTGCAAGTGAGCGAAATTAAGATTAATCGGCTTCATTCAAGCTTAAAAGCTATCGTGACGGGTGATGTTTTTCCTGGAATGACCCTTCACGGAATTGTGACGGCTGTGGCAAGACAATCCAACCCAGAGCAAAGCGAAGGCAATGGAGCACTTAGCACATTTAATATTGAAGCCAAAGTCCCCGGCGTGACAAAAGAACAACGCAATGTTATCCATGCAGTCATGAGCGCCACCGTAGAAATTGACGTGGAAAATCTCCCATATATATTACCCATCGGGGCAGTGACGCCGGAAAACGGTCAAAGTGTTGTTACTATTATCGACCCAAAAATTGGGAAAGAAAAAAAGGTTCCTGTCGTGACGGGAGACACGACTTTAACAGGTGTTACCATCCTTCAAGACATTAATCTGGACGACAAAGCGCTAGTCATGATTGAATTTAAAAACATCACTAAAGTGTATCAGTTCGCCTCGAACAGCTATAAAGCTTTAAAAAGCGTTAGTTTTTTAATTGAAAAAGGTGAATTCGTTGGAATTATTAGGGCGTCTGGATCAAGGAAAACCACCACAATGAATATTTTGGGTCTATTGGATCATCCCACCAGTGGTGAATATTTATTAAGAAATAAAAAGTCGCTTATTTAAATCCTAATCAGCGCGCGGATTTGCGCAACCGCCATATCAGATTATTTTTCAATTATTCTTTTTATTGCCGCAATTAAACACGCTGCAAAACGTGGGACTTCCTTTGACTTATCGTAAATCTCAGCGGAAAGCGAATTAACAAACGCGCGCGAACCATGTTATAAAGAGTTTATGGCTAAATCCACCATCATAAACCAAGAAAGCTTTCTGGTGGACAAACAGCAACGGGTAGCGATTGCATGCTCGCTTGTTGGAAACCCCGATATTATTTTAGCGGACGAGCCAACCGGCGCGTTGGATTCAAAAACGAGTCAAGAAGTGTTGGATTTATTGATTCAATTAAATCGCGAGGAGAGCTGTACGGTGGTACTGATTACGCACGATGAACAAATTGCTGCCCAATGCCAACGGATAATTAAAATGCACGATGGCTTGATTGTTCCATAGATAGAAAAATATGAGTTTTATTCGATATATCAAAGCAGCTTTAAGGAATTTAATTTCGTCTAAATTAAGTTCGTTCTTGGCTATTTTAGGTATTCTTGTAGGAACGGCTTCCGTTGTCGCTTTGATTACTTCCAGTCAATTAGCCACTGAACATGCGCTTGACCAATTTAAGGCATTAGGAACCAATTTATTAGCGATGGATGTTAAACCGCGTCCCGGGCAACAACAAACCGACATAAGCCGACAAATTACACTAGCCAAAATTTCCCAAATTAAACACGCCTCCCAACAAAATTTCGAAGGAAAACAAATAGAAGGTCGGGTATTTAGGTGCGGCAGCGGAAATCGATCGGAAAATTTGTTTTCACTATCATCGACGTAGCTAAGCACTGGTAATCCAAGATGAGATGAGATCATACAATAATTTTATCGGTATCGATATTGGTAAATGTTCATTTACAGTAGCTGTTTATGGCAGTAAATCTACGCGAGGGAATATGAGAATAATTCCCAAGGCATTAATACTTT
>NZ_VFIV01000032.1 GCF_019425495.1 Coxiella endosymbiont of Ornithodoros amblus | reverse complement strand
TTTCCACTACGGCTTAGAAAATGTAAGGGAAATTATTTTCAACCCAATAATCAATTGCTTCAATTAAAACAAGCCTTTCCATTAATTCCACCTGCTCAGGAAACAAACTCATCGCTTTCCTTCGTGTGTAGAAAGAGTCTCACAAGGCAAATATCTTTTAATTTTTTCTTAAGGCTTCTGTGATAAGGTGCACTCATAGTATTACCACAAGTGATATAAATATAAAAACTTAAAACCCGTCATCCTGCAGACGAGGACCCAGCGTGCGCAGCGCGCTAAAAGCACGCCTGGATTTCGCTTGCGAAGGAATGATGAAGTCTAAAAAGGGGTGTTTTAAGAAATGAAAAAATGCTCATTGATTGTAGGCAGTTGCTTGTTGCTTCTGAAGTTATCAAGCAGTTTCGCTGCTTCCAAGCCGGCTACGCTTTCGGCAGGTGGTATGAAAGAAGTTGTAGCGACGTTACAGCAGAAGATCCAGCAGGTCCAAGATAGCGTGCCTAAGCAAATTAATGCGCAAACCGATTTTTCTTTTTCAGCTGGTGGAGCTAGATAGAAGCGTTTGGATAAAAAATCTTCATAAGGAGTTGGAAAACCAACTTCGTACAAAGCGGAATCAGGATCGAGATTGGGAACTTTTGGATAAGTGAAATTTTGGTAGTAGTCACAAATATGATGAAAAAGTTGGCTATGGCTTTCTAACCATTTTTTGCTTTCTGTAGCGAGCTGCAATCGCTCTTCGGACAGACGTAAATAGCGATGAAGCGGGTAAGAAATCGGCTGTTCTCCCATTCGTTTTCGAATAGCGTAAGTGGTTTATGGGATGCTATCCACGGTGATCGATAACAACTCCTCATAGTCCAGACGAAGCTAAAAACATTGATTTTTATAATGGTTATGCTGTCCCAAATAAATAACAGGTGCTTGATGAGCCAATTGAGCGCCAAAAATCCCTTGGATTAATACGTCTTCATGATGAGAGCTAAAAGTTGATTGAATACCGATAGGTAATTGTGATATTCGCTGGGTTTCTGTTTTTTATCAAAATAACCGATCACATAACGCTACATCGTTTTCTGATTCATTAATAAGCTCGCTAATGCGACGCTAGCCTCAACGTCCACCTATGGCATTATGCGATTGTCCTTTGACTAATTGATTTGCTTTTAATAGAGTTTCGAGTTTTAAGTCAAATGGATCTGGCCAATTTAAAGCGTTCGGCTTGAATAGATAATATAAAATCGTTAGGGGATAAAGGTCCATTCGTGCACAAAAATTATCATATTGATGCGTATAAGGAGGAAGTAAATTTCTATAAAAAGAAAAGCGTAAGAATTCATCGTCAAAACCAAGGGTATTGTACCCCACACTAATCGTGCCGGGCGTGTTGTATTATTAATTGATGAATTTCTCGAATCGCTTCAATTTCAACTTTTCCCGAAAGCATTTGATCGATACTAAAACGGTGAGTGATCATTGTTTCAGTGGAAGGGATGACATCGGGATTAAGTCGAATCAAAATTTCGTAACGATTTAATTCATTTAACGCTTCATCGGTGCAGATGTTGGCGAACTGAATAATTTGATCAAAACATTTGTTTAGCCCGGTGGTTTCCAGGTCATAAAATAAATAAGTTTTTCGCTGGCTACTCAAAATAAATAGTCACTTTTTTAATAATATCGAGATTAGCCGCGTTGCGGTATTGTTGTTCTAACAATAGCTTATCATCTGCTAATGCAGTTAGTGGCAAATAAATTTCAACGTGTAATTTACAATTAAGGTAATGCAAAATCGTGCGACGGATTTGGGTGAAACCGGGTAAATGTTTCCAACGGTCATTTAATAAGAGAAGAATAGCCTGACGGCTGGGTAGAGTCGCTGACGGCATAGAGGTGGCATCATTTTCGGGATCGATATGGACGGTCACGTCGGCCACGTGCTCAACACTTTTTAACAGTGTAAGACGAACTTGTTCACCGACATAATGTCCTTCCGATACGCTAATATCAGGAGCCACTTGAATATGTACGTCCAGAAAAATATTGCCTCCATGATAACGTGTTCGTAACTGATGAATAGAAAGCACGTCCGGCACGCTGGAAATCGTTTCGGTTATTTTTTTGAACGTATCATCATCAACAGCAGTGTCAATTAATTCTTTACCATTGTTCCAGATCATTTTAATTCCCATCTGTAGTATTAAAACGGCTATAATAAAAGCGCCAATGGCATCAAGATAAGTGATGCCAAAACGATTTCCAATGACGCTGATTAAAGCGATTAATGAAACAAGCGAATCACTGTGGTGATGCCAAGCGTTAGTGCGTAGCAAATCAGAATTAATTTGGTTTCCTTTGGCGAAGATATAACGAAATAAACCCTCATTGGCGATGATAGAAATAACGGCCACAAGAATAACGGGGAAAGTGGGTAAAGGTAAATGAGCATGATGGATAAGATGTTCAAAGGTATCAAACGCAATGCTGATAACCACGAAGATTAAAATGACGGCGATAATAATAGAGCCGATGGTCTCAATGCGCCGATGCCCGTAAGGGTGCTCTTTATCAGGTGATTGAGCTCCCATGCGCCCCGTTACCATTACCAACCCGTCCATAAGGAGATCGGATAAGGAATGGACTCCGTCGGCAATAAGCGCTTGCGAGTGCCCGAAAATACCTACCACGATTTTGAATAAGCCCAGAAGCGTGTTTATCACAGCGCTGACAAGAGAAACATTAAAAATGGTAGAAAGACGGCTTTTGCTCTGTAAGGCAGTCATTTTTAAACATCTACGGTCGCATTGCGAAATAGGACGAGTATGGTACTATATCAACCTTGTTTAATAAAGTTTTAGTATGTGTCTGGGTGTGATTAAAAGTGTAGGTTTTCAACAACTAGCCCGTATGAGAGAAACGAAATACAGGGACGATAAACGGCATCATTGTTTTCCTGTATTTCGTTTCTCTCATACGGGCTAGTTAGCTGAGTAACAATTGGTTGACGCTTGAGAAACACAAATGTTAAAGATCAGCGACTTGCTGACTATGCGACAACCGTGATGACGACTCTAGCCTCTAGCAAAACAGAGCGTTATAGTGCCGCACAAATTGCGCGAAAGACGTCGTTATCCATCGCGACGGTTAGTAAAGTTCTAAAGCTCTTAAGCGAAGGTAAATTAGTAAATTCCGAGCGTGGAGTGAGCGGCGGGTATCAACTGGCGCGCTCGCCAGAGACCATCAGCATTGCTGATATTATCACCGCCGTCGATGGCAAACCAGCGATGACGAAATGCAGTCGCAGTGCCAATCGATGCGAACATAACGCGGTGTGTGGTGTACGAGAAACTGGCGGCTCATTAACACTCTTATATTTTGATGTGTTAGATAGTTTAAATCTAGCCGATATGCAAAAGCCATTGTTGAAACGAATCAGTATTTGCAAATGCAGCCACTGCCGCTGTGAGAAAAAAAATGTCTAATCAAGGTTATTTAGGAACAATCGTTAACAAAACATACGAACACGGTTTTATTACGGACATTGAAACTGATGTCATTGCTCCCGGTTTAAACGAGGAAGTCATCCGTCTGATCTCAGCCAAAAAGAATGAGCCTAGTTTCATGCTGGATTGGCGTTTAAAAGCGTACCGTCACTGGGTGGCTTTAGAAGCCCCCCAATGGGCGCATGTCTGTTTTAATCCGATCGACTATCAAGCGATCAGTTACTACGCGGCGCCAAAGTCAAAAAAGAAACCTAAGAGCTTAGAGGAAGTCGATCCAAAATTGCTAGAGACTTACACGAAACTAGGAATCCCTTTATACGAACAACAACGATTAGCTGGAGTGGCTGTCGACGCTGTTTTTGACAGTGTTTCGGTAGCAACGACGTTTAAAGAAAAATTAGCTAAAGCGGGTGTGATCTTTTGTTCGTTTTCAGAAGCGGTACAAAAGCATCCCGAATTAGTTGAAAAATACTTAGGTAGCGTTGTACCTTATGGCGATAATTTTTTCGCGACGTTAAATTCCGCCGTGTTTAGCGACGGTTCTTTTGTTTACATTCCAAAAGGTGTGCACTGCCCAATGGAATTATCGACTTATTTTCGCATTAACGCCGCCAATACCGGTCAATTTGAGCGAACACTCATTATTGCTGATGAAGGCAGTTATGTAAGTTATTTAGAAGGTTGCACTGCGCCACAACGAGATGAAAATCAATTACACGCTGCGGTGGTGGAATTAGTGGCGCTCGATAACGCCCAAATCCGGTACGCCACCGTACAAAATTGGTATCCCGGCAATGAAGAAGGGAAGGGCGGCATCTACAATTTTGTGACGAAGCGGGGTGCTTGTCGCGGGATTAATTCCAAGATTTCGTGGACGCAAATTGAAACTGGCTCGGCGATTACCTGGAAATATCCGAGTGTTATTTTAAAAGGTGATAATTCAGTTGGTGAATTTTATTCTGTTGCACTTACCAATAATTTTCAACAAGCGGATACAGGGACGAAAATGATTCATATCGGAAAAAATACCCGAAGCACCATTATTTCAAAAGGTATTTCAGCAGGTCGAGGCCAGAATAGCTATCGCGGACTGGTGCGCATATTACCGACAGCGGAAAATGCGCGGAATTATAGCCAATGCGATTCTTTGTTATTGGGTAATCGTTGTGGGGCACACACGTTTCCTTATATGGAAATAAAGAATAAAACTGCTCGCGTTGAGCACGAAGCAACCACCTCTAAAATTGGAGAGGATCAGTTATTCTATTGCCGACAACGAGGCATTACGCAAGAAGATGCCGTTTCGATGATCGTTAATGGATTTTGTAAACAAGTTTTTCAAAAATTACCCATGGAATTCGCCGTTGAAGCACAGAAATTAATGGAAGTGAGTTTAGAAGGGGCCGTTGGATAAAGGTGGAAAAATAAGAGATATTCATGTTAACTATAAAAAACTTACATGCAAGCGTTCATAACAACCAAATACTTCACGGTGTTGATTTAACAATTAATGCTGGAGAAGTGCACGCTATTATGGGGCCCAATGGCTCAGGCAAAAGCACATTGGCCTCTGTGCTCGCTGGCCGCGAAGATTACACCATCGTCAATGGTGACGTGCATTACTTCGATGAAAATTTGTTTAAATTATCACCCGAAGATCGCGCGGCAAAAGGGTTATTTTTAGCTTTTCAATACCCAGTTGAAATACCTGGCGTTAATAATCTTTATTTTCTAAAAACTGCCGTAAACAGCATTCGTAAAACACGGGGCGAAACGTCTTTTGATGCGATCGATTTAATAAATTTAGTCAAAGAAAAGTTAGCACTTGTGGATATGGACGATAAATTTTTAAAACGTTCCGTCAATGAAGGTTTTTCTGGCGGTGAAAAAAAGCGTAATGAAATTCTGCAAATGTTAATGCTTGAGCCCAGGCTGGCCATTTTAGACGAGACTGATTCGGGATTGGACATCGATGCGTTGCAAGCTGTTTCCAAAGGCGTTAATAGTTTGCGTAACAAAGAACGCGCTATTTTATTAGTTACCCATTACCAGCGGTTATTGGATTATATTAAACCGGATTTTGTTCACGTATTGGTAAATGGCCGAATCGTATTATCGGGCGACCAATCATTAGCGCTTGAACTTGAGAAAAAAGGGTACGGCTGGTTATGAGAGCCTGGAATGAAAGCGCCTTGAGAGCGCTACAAAATCAAAATAGCCAGTGGTATCTATGGCAAAAAGAGCAATTAAAAGCCTTTTTGTTGCAAGGCTTTCCTCATCATAAAATAGAGAATTGGAAGTACACAAACGTTGACTCTATTGCCCAGCAAGCTTTTTCGTTTGCTGAAAATACCGATGCCAATATAGCCAATCTTATTTTGACAGATGCGTATCGTATCGTATTTGTTAATGGGCATTTTGCACCTAGCTTGTCCAATTTATTAGGGCTGCCATCGAAAGTGCAATTGAATTCATTAAAAAATATTCAGCGAGATATTCAAACCGAACTTGTCATAAAAGAAGATTATCAGACCGCTTTTTCATTGATGAACGATGCTTTGTTTCAAGATGGTTTATTTCTTCAAGTTCCTAAAAATTGTTGTTTAGAAAAACCCATTCACCTGCTACATCTCTCAAAACCAACGGCTTTTCCAACTATGTCTCAGATACGTCATCTTATTCTTCTTGAAGAAAATGCAAAGGCTGTTGTTTTTGAGGAGTATCAGGGAACTAATGGGGTCGTTTATTTTAATAATGTGGTAACACAAATAAAGGTTAATTCAGCTGCTTATCTTGAGCTTTATAAATTACAACAAGAAGGAGATCGCGCTTTTCATATTGCCAACACCTCCATTTATCAAAACCGTCACAGTCAAGTAACTTCTGGTCATATCGCGATGGGTAGCGAATTGAGTCGTGATGATTTAAATTATTCGTTGGACGAAACCGGTGCTTCTTGCCAGCTATTGGGTTTTTATTATCTCAATGACCGCTGCCACGTGGATAATCATACGCGTATCGATCATTGCGTCTCACATTGCAGTAGCCAGCAAAGCTACAAAGGTATTCTTACCGATAAATCACGGGCAGTCTTTAATGGAAAAATTATCGTACAACCCAACGCAACCCAGACAACCGCGCATCAAACAAACAAAAATTTGATTTTATCGCCGGAAGCTGGAGTTGATACAAAGCCCGAACTCGAAATTTATAACGATGATGTCAAGTGCACTCACGGCGCCACTGCCGGTCAATTAAATGAGGAAGCGATTTTTTATCTGCAAAGTCGCGGAATTAATCGTGGCGCAGTTGAACATTTGCTCACTTGTGCATTCGCCAATGAAGTGCTGGAGATGCTGCCCAATAAAGTAATCGCCGATCGAATTCAGCAATTAGTCACGGACCGGCTAGCCACGCCGTACTGTCAAGGGGGGGCGTGTTGCCATGCCTAATTCATTGAACGTGCGTGACGATTTCCCCGTGTTAAAGCAGCTTATTCATGGAAAACCGCTGGTTTATTTAGACACCGGCGCAACGGCACAAAAACCTCAAGCCGTGATGGATGCGGTGTCCCGTTACTATTGTCAGGATAACGCCAACGTACATAGAGGCATTTATGAATTAAGTGAACGTGCAACGAGAAATTACGAAGAAGCTCGAGAGAAAATTAAAACTTTTATTAATGCAACCGATTCTTTCGAAATTATTTTTACTCACGGCGCCACGGAGTCCATTAATTTAGTGGCAGCCAGTTTTGGGGCATTGCGGGTTAAAAGTGGGGATGAAATATTAATTTCGGCGATGGAGCATCATTCAAATATTGTCCCCTGGCAACTTTTGTGTGAGCGTATGAATGCTAAATTAAAGGTAATTCCAGTCGATGATGACGGCGTTTTAGATCTCAACGCTTACCAGAAATTATTAACGAAGCGCACTAAATTAGTGGGATTAATACATATTTCTAATGTGTTGGGCACAGTTAACCCAGTTAAGAACATGATTCAATTGGCTCATCAAAACAAAACCCCTGTTTTGCTGGATGGTGCGCAGGCTATTTCTCACCGAGAAGTGGATGTTCAGGATTTGGAGTGCGATTTTTACGTATTTTCTAGTCATAAATTATATGGCCCAACGGGTGTCGGCATTCTTTACGGAAAAGAAAAATGGTTAGCGGCTATGCCACCTTATCAAGGCGGCGGCGATATGATTAGTCGAGTGAGTTTTAAAAAAACGGATTATAACGTGCTGCCTTACAAGTTTGAAGCCGGTACACCCAATATGGGTGGGGTTATCGGTATGGGGGCGGCGATTGATTATGTGACTCGTGTCGGGTTTGAAAAAATAAAACTTCATGAAAGTGAATTAATGTGTTATACCGCCGAACAACTGCAAAAAATTCCCGGATTAAGAATTATTGGTAACGCACCTGATAAAGCCAGCGCAATTTCTTTTGTAATGGCGCAAGCCCACCCACACGATATCAGTACGATTTTAGATAATGAGGGCATTGCCATTCGAGCCGGACATCATTGTGCGATGCCATTAATGGATCGTTTTAATTTACCCGCCACCGCGCGTGTGACATTTGGAATTTATAATACAATGCAAGACGTAGATCGGTTGGTGGAAGGGTTGTACCGAGTGGTTAAGTTGTTTCGATAGCAGGATCGAGATTGAGAAAACCATGACTGATTTAAACGATTTATACCATCAACTAATTATCGATCATGGCCGAAATCCCCGTCATTTCGGTCGATTGGAAATGCCAACTCATACTCATGAAGGGTATAATCCTTTATGTGGTGATCAGTTAACGGTATTTTTCCAAGAGAAAAATGGCTTGATAACAGAAGCCCGTTTCGAAGGAAGCGGTTGTGCGATTTCCATGGCATCCGCTTCCTTAATGATGGATGCGTTAAAAGGAAAATCAATTCAGGCAACCGAAATTTTATTTTCTCAATTTCACGATTTAGTGACGGGTAAAAAACGGGAGACCGCTCAATTAGGAAAATTAGCTGTTTTAGCAGGAGTGGCTGAATATCCCGCTCGAGTAAAATGCGCTACTTTATGTTGGCACGCTGCATTGGCTGCTTTACATCACAGTACTGCCACGTTGGTGAAAACAGAATGACACAGGCAGAAATTATTATTGAATTTACAAAAGCCGCTTATACGCATATTCAATCGTTAATTAAAAAGGGAACGAAACATTCCTTTTTTCGGCTATCTATAAAAAAAACCGGTTGTTCGGGTTACATGTATCAACCGGAAATTGTCGAAAACCCTAAAGAAAATGACGTTTTGATGAAGACTGCAATAGGGTTAACCATCGCCATTGATCCGAAATGTCTCCACATGATTAAAGGAACCGTTGTAGATTATGTGAAAAAAGATCTGGGTCAATACCAACTCTATTTTAATAACCCCAACGCAATTGGTGCTTGTGGTTGTGGGGAAAGTTTTCATTTGAAGGAAGAATAAGATGAGTGAAGAAAAAGAAATTTCGGTATTAAATCGAGATACAATGGCGCTGATGACCCCATCGGGCGCGCCGATTCGGGTGTCTTTAAGGAAGTGAAGTGACGATTATGTAAAGTAAAGTTGAGACCTTTACGGTTACTATTTTTGGGAATTTAGCGCGAATTGAAGCCAAAGACGCCGATGCGTTAGGCAAACCAATCAAGAATCCGCTGGATAATTTGCCTGAAGATACTGGCGTTAAAGATAAGGTGTGGGCGCAATTGAAAAACTCGCGGAAAATATGCATCGAGTGCTGGTTGAAATGGCGTTAACGGCACCGGGGGGGTGGAATGCGGCCTGTGCTGGTCGAAGATGTTAAACAGAAGATTTTATAGGTCCCTGCAGTCAGTGAAGTGGAGGTCGAATTGGTATTCGATCCTACTTGGGATCAGGACATGATGTCAGATACGGCGAAATTGCAGTTAGGCATGTTTTAAGGAGAAGAGGACGAGAGCAGAATGACCCACAGCAAACGTTGGCTTGAAGAGCACGAGAAAGACCCTTACGTCAAACGGGCAAAAAAGGAAGGCTATCCTTCGCGGGCGGCGTACAAGCTATTAGAAATCCACCGAAAGTATAAGCTCTTTAAACCTAGTATGAACGTTATTGATTTAGGCGCCGCTCCAGGAGGCTGGTCGCAAGTGGCTAAGAATCTCGTAGGCCCTAAGGGGGTAGTTATTGCCGTTGATCTTCTGCCCATACAGTCAATGTCGGATGTGATATTTATTCAGGGCGATTTCAATGAACCTGGAATCTTTAACCAATTGGAGGCCATCGTTGTAAAAAAGACCCTAACTGGACAAGTAGACCTTGTTATTTCTGATATGGCCCCCAATATTTCAGGTATAAAGAATGTCGATCAATCAAGATCACTGCATTTAGTCGAATTAGCTTGGGATTGCGCTCAAAAATTATTATCCAGAAGGGGCAGATTTTTGGTCAAAGTCTTTCAATGTCCCGGGGTGGATTATTTTTTGATTAATTTGAACCCCTATTTCAACCAGCTTAAATTCCTCAAGCCCAGTCCTTCAAGATCTCGGTCGAGCGAAATTTATATACTCGCCAGCGAATTTCTGGGCTATAATCAACCGGTATGAAAAAAGACGAGGTAACAGATTGAATAGTATAGTTAAAAATTTACTGTTATGGTTAGTCATTGCCGTAGTCCTTATCTCTGTCTTCAGCAATTTTGGTTCGCGTCAGTCCGATGTACAGCCATACAGTTATTCGCAATTTGTTCAAGCGGTGAATAATGACAAAATTAGCAACGTGGTAATTCAAGGTCATGAAATCAAGGGAGTGACTAAGGATAACAAACATTTCACCACCTATTTGCCTATGGAAGATCAAGCGTTATTAAATCAATTAATGGCGAAGGGTGTCAGCGTTAAGGGTGAACCTCCTAAACAACAAAGTATGTTTTTGCATATTCTCATTAGTTGGTTTCCATTCTTAATGTTAATGTTTGTATGGATTTTGTTTATGCGCCAAATGCAGGGCGGTGGGCGTGGCGGTGGCCCAATGTCTTTTGGGCGTAGTAAAGCGCGGTTGCTCAGTCAAGATCAGGTTAAAGTGACGTTTGATGACGTAGCCGGTGTCGATGAAGCCAAAGAAGAAGTTAAAGAACTGGTGGAATTCCTCCGTGATCCTGGAAAATTCCAGCGCTTAGGCGGTAAAATGCCTTGTGGGGTGCTGCTTGTGGGTCCGCCGGGAACAGGTAAAACTTTATTGGCTAAAGCCGTTGCTGGTGAAGCGAAAGTTCCTTTCTTCACCATTTCTGGTTCGGATTTTGTGGAGATGTTTGTTGGCGTGGGTGCTTCGCGGGTTCGGGATATGTTCGATCAGGCTAAAAAGCAAGCGCCTTGCATTATTTTTATCGATGAAATTGACGCCGTGGGACGGCATCGCGGTGCTGGTTTGGGCGGCGGACATGATGAACGTGAGCAAACCTTGAACCAACTCTTAGTAGAAATGGATGGGTTTGAGGGTAAAGAAGGCATTATTGTAATGGCTGCGACCAATCGTCCGGATGTTCTTGATCCTGCACTTTTACGCCCTGGTCGATTTGATCGCCAGGTCGTAGTGCCTTTACCTGACATCAAAGGACGTGAATATATTTTAAAAGTACACATGAATAAATTGCTTTTGGCAAAAGACGTTAAAGCCTCTGTGATTGCGCGTGGGACGCCCGGTTTTTCAGGCGCTGACTTGGCTAATATTGTAAACGAAGCAGCTTTGTTTGGAGCTCGGGAAAATAAGAAAGAAGTCAGTATGTTCGAATTTGAGCGGGCTAAAGATAAGATCATGATGGGTGCAGAACGTCGATCGATGGTGATGAGGGATGATGAAAAGAAATTAACGGCTTATCATGAAGCCGGTCATGCTATCGTGGGCTTGCACATGCTAGAACATGATCCTGTTTACAAAGTCACAATCATCCCGCGAGGGCGGGCGCTCGGCGTGACAATGTTTCTTCCTGAGCATGATCGTTACAGCATGACTAAGCGGCGTTTGGAATGTCAGCTTGCTGGATTGTTTGGTGGGCGTATTGCGGAAGAAATCATCTTTGGTCCCGATCTCGTGACAACGGGGGCTTCCAACGATATTGAAAAAGCAACCGAAATTGCACGCAATATGGTCACTAAATGGGGTTTGTCTCAAAAATTAGGACCCTTGACTTATCGAGAAGAAGAAGGCGAAGTCTTTTTAGGTCGTTCAGTTACTCAGCGTAAAGATATTTCTGATGCGACTAACAAAGAGATCGACTTAGAAGTCCGTCGCATTGTTGACACGGCTTATACAACAGCAAAACAAACCTTGAAAGAACACATCGAACAGCTTCATTTGATGGCTAAAGCGCTTATTAAATATGAAACCATTGGTGAGGCTCAAATTAAGGAAATTCTAGCAGATAAAGAGCCTTCGCCGCCGCCAGATTGGAAAGAGGAAAATGGGAGCACGTCAGCGTACAAAGAAAATTCTGAAAAAGAACTATCGGAAGAGAAAGGTGAAGAAAAAACAGTAAATCCTGACAGGCCTCGACCTGCATAAGATGACCGAGCTGCATAACCTCTTTAACGTTAAACCCCGTCCCGCGGCTTGTCTGCGGGATGATAAGTGAGGAGGCATTTCCTTGAAGCAGTTATTCCACCTACGGTTGCGCGACGATAAGCGCATTGTTTTTTCTGAACCCGCGGTAATGGGGATAATCAATGTGTCTCCCAATTCATTCTACCATGCCCACCTCAATCTAAATTCTGCGTTACGTACAGCAGAAAAAATGGTGGATGAAGGCGCCGATATTTTGGATATTGGGGGTGAGGCCACCAACCCTTTTGTTGATATCAAAACCAATTCGCCTTCCACGCAAATAGAATTAGATCGACTGTTGCCCGTCATTGATGCTATAAAAAAACGATTTCCCCTGTTAATTTCGGTGGATACTAGTCGTCCTCGTGTAATGCGTGAGGCTGTAAATACGGGGGCTGATATGATCAATGATCAGCGCGCTCTGCAATTGGAGGACGCTTTAACAACCGTTTCAGCGTTAAAAACGCCTGTTTGTTTGATGCATTTTCCGTCTGGGGCGATAAAACCAGGATCAAAAACGCATTTCTATTTCCTTCAATCCGTTAAGAAAGAGTTGCAAGAAAGCATCCAACGTTGTAAAAAAGCGGGTATTTCCGAAAGCCGAATTATCATTGATCCGGGTTTTGGACAAGGGAATTACGGTAAAAATATGTCAGAGAATTTTTATTTATTGAATAAATTAGCTGAATTTGTGGCAATGGGATTACCCGTCTTATCGGGGTGGTCGCGAAAATCAATGATTGGAAATGTTCTAAATCAACCGCCCGAAAATCGCTTATTTGGAAGTATCGCGGCTGATGTATTGGCTGCTTACCATGGTGCTTCAATAATACGCACCCACGACGTCAAAGCAACACGAGAAGCAATAAAAATTGCAACCCATACGCGAAGTGTTGATGCAATTGAGGAGTAGCGACCATATCATTACCCACAAGTGAGAAACTTAAAGCCCGTCATCCCCGCGCAGGTGGGAATCCAGCGCGGGGATGACGGGTCTAACATTGAAGAGGAGAAATGCAAAAAAGATATTTTGGGACAGATGGAATTCGCGGTAAAGTTGGAAACTCCCTGGTTAATGCGGAATTTATGCTTAAACTCGGATGGGCAGTTGGCCGCGTATTAGCGAATAGCCACTCGGCCACCGTCTTAATTGGAAAAGATACTCGAATTTCTGGCTACATGATCGAATCAGCGCTTCAAGCAGGATTATCGGCGGCAGGTGTTAATATCAAGTTAACAGGTCCTATGCCGACACCCGCTATTGCTTATTTAACTCACTCCGTTCGAGCCGACGCTGGCATTGTCATTAGCGCTTCACATAATCACTACCCCGATAATGGTGTGAAATTTTTTAATAAAGACGGTTTTAAACTCTCTGATCAATTGGAATTAGCAATTGAAAAGCAAATTGATAAACCGATGAAAACCGTCGTCGCTGATCGCCTAGGAAAAGCAGCGCGAATGAACGAAGCGCACGGTCGTTACATTGAATTTTGTAAAAGTACATTTCCTTCGAATTTAACGCTTAAAGGGTTAAAAATAGTCGTCGATTGTGCAAACGGCGCCGCTTATGCAGTTGCCCCTTCGATTTTTCACGAGCTAGGTGCAGAAGTGATGGCTATCGCTGACGACCCTGATGGTTTTAACATCAACCAGACCTGTGGAGCCACTGACACCACTCACTTGCAGGAAATGGTCGTGAAACACAACGCTGACGTCGGTATTGCTTTTGATGGCGACGGCGATCGTTTGATCATGGTGGATCATCACGGCTTGAGAGTAGACGGGGATGAGCTATTATGTATCATGGCCATCGATCGATTTTATTTAAAAGAGAACACGCCTCTAGGTGTCGTGGGTACCATAATGAGCAATTTAGGTTTGGAGCAAACCTTAAAGCGCCATCATATTGCTTTTAAACGCTCTCCCGTCGGCGATCGTTATGTGTTGGACCTGATGCAGAAAAAGGGATGGTTTTTAGGGGGCGAATCTTCCGGACATATTGTGGACCTTGGATTTACCACCACCGGAGATGGGGTTATCACAGCACTGCAAATTTTGCGTATTATGCAACAAGCCGAAAAGCCCCTTGCCGACTTAAAAAAAGTAATGGTTAAACATCCGCAAGTATTAATAAATGTTCCTATAAAGGGCATTTTAGATATTGTTGCGCAAAACCCCAACATTAAAAAAGCCATTACCGAAGCCGAAAAACAATTAAATGGCGCCGGCCGTATTTTATTGCGACCTTCCGGCACAGAACCCGTGATCCGAGTGATGGTAGAAGGTAATGATGAAGGAATCGTCCGCCAAACCGCAGAAATGTTAGCTGCTGCTGTGCAGCAGTCGGGAAATTAGTAAGCGGCCGAATGCATTTCTTGAATCAGGACTGGGCGTTCCTGAAACAATGGGTGGGCATGAACTCGAATTATTGTTCGTACTGTGCACTGACCATTATGCTGTCTAATAGGGCAACCCATCTTGTTAAACTTACATTC
>NZ_VFIV01000031.1 GCF_019425495.1 Coxiella endosymbiont of Ornithodoros amblus | reverse complement strand
TATCTTTCATCACCTGCTCTTTATTTAAAATAGAAATTCTGTGTTGGCGCATTATAACGCCCCCTTTAAAGAGCGCACTTTTCATTGGGTTGTTTGTTGAAAATCTATACATAATCGTATCTTCTTGTTACAAAAAATCAAGTTAATTTTTTGTTAGGCAGCTTCCTAGCTTCCGCATCAAAATGGAGCCTTTCTCGATCTACTTCGTCCTGAAGTGCTAATCGAACAAATTTTTCTTCCAAGTAACCCAGTCTCTTTTTGCTAATTTCGCCGCTTTTTTAAACTCAAGCCTCTGCGATTATGTTCAAGGTCAGAAAGATATTGGCACAATAGCCTCAGCCGTTTTGCAAAAGCAGCTTGGATCTCTTCTTCACATTCGCGAATAGGCCACAACAAGTTACCCAACGTTAATTTTTTGCTTGAGATTTTTCTAATAAAGCAAGACTTTTTTCAGACGACTTAATATTCATTTACCTCCACGATTTTAGCTATATGTACAAGACTACTGGTATCAATTAAGATAAATACCCGATACGCTTTATTCAATCTGATTGAACGTTAGCCTTGCCTTTTTCCTTTTAAGGACAAATATAAGCGGGCAAAGGAAGCTGTCTTTCTGCGTGCTTGGAATAGCTCATAAGTTTTTATTTCCTTCACCCCCTCAAACGTACCCCTTGTAAGTAGTACGCCAAGTAATTCAGTCCGCCAATGGCTCCTTGAAAATTAGAACACGGACTGCTAAATTTTAAGGATACGAAGAACTGCATATCTTCCTAGAATCTAAGCCCGATTTAGAACTGCTAAGATAGTCGCTATACTCAGACCGAGACAATGTGGCAAGACTACCTTAGCTCGCCACTACTTTAAAAGTCTGCGAAACAGCTTCCCACGTTCCTACTTAGCTAAAAATGAAAAAGAAAGTTTTCGCTGGTGACTTGATTATATAAGGACGTTTTTAGAACAAGATATCCCTAATTTAGCCACTATTCCCGTTGAAAATTTATGTCGATTTTGCATGATGCTAGCCCATTATCATGGCCAATTATTTAATGCTTCCAAAATTGGAAACTCATTAAATCTTTCTTATCCTTATCATACCGCCCAGTATTATTTAAACATTTTGACGGGCACCTTTATCGTGAGGCAATTGGTGCCCTGACACGCCAATATTGGAAAGCGACAGGTAAAACCAAAAAAGCTTTATTTTCGAAATTCTGTGGCTTTGCATGCACTAATGCACACCCACTGATCGGTCTATCTTATTTAGTTAATCTAATCCTAAAATTGGCGCCTCCTGGGGAGGATTTGCATTGGAGTCAGTGATTCGCCATCTTCAACATCATTTATCCGGGCGATAAAAAATTTAGATTGATAAAAGATTTATTTACCTTGGATTAAAAGATTTTTTAACTTGATGTATTATCTATTGCTCTAACGAATTAACGCTCCTTTCTATTCAACCTTTTCTAACAAATTGAAGCTTTCTTGTAAGGTGGGTTGAGCGGGAAGGGGAAGTTTGAAGTGTCGATACGTTAGTTTGGTGGCGATACGCCCGCGCGGGGTGCGAAGGATAAAACCTTCCTGAATTAAATAGGGTTCGATGACATCTTCAATGGTGCCGCGCTCCTCACTAATAGCGGCTGCAAGACTTTCAATACCTGCAGGTCCGCCCTGAAATTTTTTAATGATAATCTCTAATAATTTTCGATCCATAACGTCCAAACCGCGGATATCCACATTCAATAAATCCAACGCTTTTTTGGCGATTGATTTATTAATCATTCCGTTTGCTCGCACTTCAGCGAAATCACGAACGCGGCGAAGAAGACGATTGGCGATACGCGGTGTACCGCGAGATCGGTTGGCAATTTCACCCGCACCGTTTTCATCAATAACGACATTCAAAATATGCGCGGCTCGTTTGATGATGTGAGTAAGATCTGGAATACGATAAAACTCTAATCGTTGCACAATCCCAAACCGATCGCGCAAAGGCGATGTTAATAAGCCGGCGCGAGTGGTAGCGCCAACTAAGGTAAACGGCGACAAATCCAATTTAATTGAACGCGCAGAGGGGCCTTCGCCGATAATAATGTCTAACTTAAAATCTTCAAGCGCCGGATAGAGCACTTCTTCAATGGCGGGATTTAGACGATGAATTTCATCAATAAATAAAACATCATACGGCTCTAAATTCGTCAGCAATGCCGCTAAATCACCGGCTTTTTCCAGTACGGGCCCCGACGTTTGTTTCAATCCCGCATGCATTTCGTGCGCAATAATGTGGGCTAACGTCGTTTTACCCAATCCAGGAGGCCCGAAAATTAATACATGGTCCAAAGCTTCACGGCGGTTGGTCGCTGCACGAATAAAAATATCCATTTGCTCACGAACCGCCGCTTGCCCAATATAATCAGAAAGCCGTTTTGGGCGGATGGAGCCTTCAAGGTCCGGTTCGTTGGACTGCACTGTAGCATCAATGAGACGGGTTTCTGTTTTTTCATCCATTTGAAAACTCCTCAGTGGATTATGGAGAGCCGAGTCGTGATTTCATTCGTAATATTTTAACATCATTTCTCGAAGGGACCACCAGATCCGGCATCCGTAAACCTGGACCTTAATTGCTATTTCGGGAAGAGGGGTCCTTTTGTTTTTCTTCTAGTTCTGTAGCCCTGATATAGAAAAAATGAGCTGGAATTAGAAGAATTTCTTTCAGAAGGCGAAAGTGAAGAGACCTCTGTATCGCATCGTCTAGGCGTACGTATACCTCAAGGAACTCTGTTCGTTCTTCTAATTTGTGAATCTACTCATGAGCTGCATAAACAAGGTGTTGTTCAGAACTTTTATGCTTGAGAGGTGCAGACTCTTTTTCTTCCTTTCCATTTTTGGCCGGTTGCTGGGTAATTTCGGGTTCAATCGCCCCCTCATTTGAAATGACCCCCTTAAGTAATTCAGACAATTTTTTAACATGGCAACTTTTTCCTCGCCAGTGGTTTCCGATAAAATTGTATTTTTTAATTTTTGAGTATCAAAAAAGGGCGTAATAGCATTGAGTAGAAGCATCATTTTCATCCGCTTCCAGTCTAATTCTATTATTGGAGCGTTCTTGGTCTTTGCTTTTTGCCTCGACAGGTGGAGAATTTCTGATGAGAGGAAGCCTCTTGGAGTACTTCATTGTACCGTTGCGTTAATTGATCGAAGTAGAAAGGAGATTTGTTGTATACGGCTGTATAGCTCTCATAAAGTTGTTGTTGTAATTCAAGGGAAATTTTATTATTTGTTTATTGTTGAATGATTCGGCGAAGGTTTTTGCTTTGGATTTTTGGTATGGTCCTCTTGCCTTAAATTCGGTCCATAGTGACCATCATTGAAAGAAGCAAGTTTTCTTTGTTTTGGATTCTTTTCAAAGCCCCAATTCTGAGAAAAAGGAAATGGGGCATATTACTCTCTGTCTCAGACAGCTTAAGTCCCTCCGGGAATTGCATTCTCCAGTTTCGTGAAAATTTTAAGTTGCTAATAGGCATATTTTTTTACTCTTACGTTATTTTAAATATTCTCTATTGTATCCAGCTGACCTTAAAGTTTTACTAGCAGTAGCTTCGTGAAACTTGTCGTTGGATAAAACTAAGTGCCTAACACCATTTGTTTTAACGCCAACCGAATCAACGTTTCCGTTGAAAGGTCGGATTTTTGGATTGCGTCGACGGCGCGTTTGGCTTCTTGGGGTTTGTATCCGAGGGCCATTAAGGCGCTGATAGCGTCCTGGGTCGGTTGGGTATTGGATGAGCGTGGTCCTTCTTGTGAAGGCATATCGTTGGTGTGCCAGCGGTTTAATCCGTCTTTTGTTTCGATGACTAAGCGTTCGGCGGTTTTTCGTCCCACGCCGGGGATGCGTACGAGTTGGTCAATGTTTTGATTCAGAACACAGTGGACAAATTCGTCTGCTCCGATGCCTGATAAAATCGCTAAAGCCAGTTTCGGCCCAACTCCGTTCACTTTGATCAGGGTGCGAAAAAGTCGCCGCTCGTGGTCGTTATGAAAGCCATACAGCGTGTGGGCATCTTCGCGAACAATAAAATGAGTATAAAGTAGAATTTCTTCTTTGGGCTCCGGTAAGTTGTAAAAAGCTGACAAAGGAGCCGTGATTTCGTAACCGACGCCGGCGACTTCTAATAGCAAATAAGGGGGTTGTTTTTTTACAATGACTCCCCGCAAATGGCCGATCATGTTGGTGTTCCTTTGGCTTGCATTAATTTTTCGGACAGACGACTACTGGTTGCATGACATAACGCAACCGCTAAGGCGTCCGCGGCGTCTGCCAGTGGTTCTTTTTCCAATTGTAACAGTAAGTGGACCATGTGTTGAACTTGGGCTTTGGTAGCGGCGCCGTAACCGACGACCGCTTGTTTAATTTGGCAAGCGCTGTATTCGGCGACTGGCAAAGCGCAAGCCGCTGTTGCGACGAGGGCAGCGCCGCGTGCTTGTCCGAGTTTTAAAGCGGATTGGTGATTGCGAAAGGTGAACACTTGTTCGATAGCGGCTTCGTGGGGGCGGTGGATTAGAATGAGGTCGCGTAATTCTCGTTCGATTTGATGGAGGCGGAAATTCAAGGAATCATTGTCGGTTTTGATCTGACCAAGGGCAATGCAACCTTGCTTTGAGCCTTGTGACCAGATGATACCGTAGCCAGTTATCCGAGACCCGGGGTCAATGCCAATTATGATTCGTCTTGGGTTGTTCATTTTTTGTAGCCCCAGGGCTGTCCAAGTTTCATGGGGGATATGACGTAGTCAGACCGTTAGCTCCCTTCCCACGAGGTGTCTTCTAAAGATTAAGCCATAAGCGAACAGCGTGATTGATTAACTCCATTTCAAACTTTGCTAAAGAACCAATTTTCTCGCGAATTTTTGTTTTTTTAGATAGCTGACATCTTGTCAATCATAATTTGCGATAGTTTTTTATTCCATTTTGTTTATTAGGCTCAAGCGTAATGCGAAATAAGGAAGCGTCGATGCAAGCAGAAGTAATGGGGCAAATAACCACACTCCCATGAGTTGGATTAAACAGATCAGATTGAACAATAAGTGCTAGTCGGGGTTTCCCATAGTCTTTAATTAACCACACAAATAACAATATTGTCTCGCTTCATTAATCTTCTCAATCACGTAAATCGAGATTATTTTCCCAATCTCGTTCTTCATTGGTGCAACCTTAGCTCGTCATAATAGACTGTCGTCGTGTCTCTTTAACCAAAAACGATGCTCAACCTTACCAAGATAATCTTGCAAAGCTTGGACAATAATCCAATTTCTACCTCTATGAAGCACTGAAGCCGCTCGGTCAAGTTGATCTTTTTAACTCAAGCGGCAGTCGAATACTGGTGGTCATTGATCTTGCCATATATTAAAATTCCTCGATTGCAATACAGAGTATTGCAAATACGTCGCGAGTCCTCAACCCAAATCCGCGTTAGAATAAACATTTTGAACGTCGTCTAAATCTTCTAACATCTCGGTCAAGCGTAGCATTCGTTCGGCATTATCTTTATCCAATTTCACTTCCATTGAAGCAAGCAGGGTAATTTCAGCATGAGCAGGTGAGAGATCGGCAGCTTTCATCACTTGATGTACAGCGTCGAAATTTTCTGGTGTTGTGGTGACATCGATGCTGCCATCATCATTGGCCGTGACATCTTCGGCGCCCGTATCCAATGCAACCTCCATGATTTTTTCCTCATCGCTGTTGGGCAGGAAAGTGATCAGACCACGTTGTTTGAAAAGATAAGCGACAGAACCTTCTGTGCTTAAATTGCCACCGCATTTGCTAAACGCATTACGCACGTCGGACACGGTGCGGTTCTTGTTATCAGTTAAACAGTCCACCATCACGGCCACGCCACCAGGTCCATAAGCTTCGTAGCGGACTTCCACTAAATTATCGCCAGCCCCACTGCCCGCACCGCGTTTAATCGCGCGTGTAATGGTGTCTTTTGGCATGTTGGCGGCGAAAGCTTTGTCGACGGCAGAGCGTAGACGCGGGTTGGAATCGATATCCTCTCCGCCAAGGCGCGTCGCTACGGTAATTTCACGAATTAATCTGGTGAACACTTTCCCACGCTTGGCATCTTGACGTGCTTTAGTGTGTTTAATGTTTGCCCATTTGCTGTGTCCGGCCATTGTGGTACCTATTTTTTTATTTCCGATGCTTACTTACCTTCAATCCCAACATCTTCAACTTGAGAGTTTCAACCTGCGCGGGTGCATTGGTTAAGGGGCATTGTGCTCTTTGTGTTTTTGGGAAAGCAATCACATCACGGATGGAAGAAGCGCTAGTCATAATGGCGACTAGCCGATCCAGTCCAAAGGCAATACCGCCGAGCGGTGGACTGCCAAATTGCAGCGCCGTTAACAAGTGGCCAAATTGCGCTTCAGCCATTTCTTTTGAAATGCCGAGTACCTTCAAGACAGCGTATTGCATACCAATATCATTAATACGAATCGACCCGCCGCCAATTTCACTGCCGTTTAATACCATGTCATAAGCGCGAGACAAAGCATCCCCTGGGTTGGCTATTACTTTTTCAGGGTCGGTCTCTTGCAAAGCGGTAAAGGGATGATGCAGCGCCCGCCAATCACCAACATTTTCGCGGTCAAACATCGGGAAATCTACTACCCATACCGGTTTCCACTGCCCTTCATACAAATTAAGATCGGCACAGAGACGCTCACGGAGCGCTCCAAACGATTCGTTGACAATTTTTGCTCTATCGGCCCCAAAAAATAAAATATCGCCACTTTGCGCTTTCGTGCATTTGAGTATTTCAGCTATCACGTTTTCGGGTAAGAATTTTAAAATCGGCGAATGCAATCCCTCCATGCCATTATCAGTATTTTCGACCTTAATGTAAGCAAGGCCTTTCGCGCCATAAATTCCAACAAATTGAGTATAATCGTTGATCGCCTTTCGGCTTAATGCAGCGCCCTTCGGAAACCGCAGAACCGCAATGCGGCCATGCGGATTATTAGCGGGTTCTTTGAAGACTTTAAATTCAACCGACTTCATTAAATCAGTGACGTCCACTAACGTTAGTGGGTTGCGAAGGTCGGGGCGGTCAGTACCATAAGTTTTTATTGCTTCGGCATAAGTGATTCGAGGAAACGGGTCGGATAATTGCACATTTAAAAAAGTGGAAAACAAATGACGGATCATGGTTTCTATTAATTGTTGAATATCTTTCTCTTCGATAAAAGACATTTCTAAGTCGAGTTGAGTAAATTCAGGCTGACGATCAGCGCGTAAATCTTCATCGCGAAAACAGCGCACAATTTGATAATAACGGTCAAAACCAGCTACCATGAGGATTTCTTTAAAAATTTGCGGCGATTGCGGTAAAGCAAAAAATTGGCCAGGATGAGTGCGGCTGGGAACCAAATAATCGCGTGCGCCTTCGGGCGTGGACTTCGTTAACATGGGCGTTTCAATATCGAGGAACCCGCGCTCGTCTAAAAAGCGACGTATTTCACGAATTATATAAGATCTCATTTTAAGACGCTGAGCTACCCCCGGACGCCGCAAATCCAAATAACGAAACTTGAGACGCACTTCTTCGCTAACTTCTTGATATTCATCGATGTTGAAAGGCAATGGTTTCGATTTATTTAGAAGCGTAATATCAGAGGCCGCTATTTCTACCTCACCTGAGGGGATATGAGGATTGACGGTCCCGTCGGGACGCTTGCGTACCTTCCCAGTCACTTTAATAACGTATTCATTTCGCAAGCTTTCGGCAACCTTAAAAACAGTCGACTCCGTTGGATTACAGACGACTTGAACCAAATTTTCCCTATCACGTAAGTCAATGAAAATTAAATCGCCATGGTCTCGCCGTCGGTGGACCCAACCACAGATCGTAATGGTTTGACCAATTAATGAAGAATCGACTTTATCAGCGTAATGTGTGCGCATACCGTTCTCGATGAGTGAGGAATAGCTTTGAATAGTAACGAGAGTTTTTGAGCGGATCAAGGGAGGGGTTTTTTCTGGGGTATCAGATTCCGTTAATAATTCGGCAATATACTTTTAATCTTTAGTAATTCAATAGTAGAAAAAAGAGAAATAAACGAGTAGAGATTCTCGAGAAATGGACGAGATATAAATAAGATTTTTTCTTTCCTTTTAGAATGGAGACGGGAAAGTTAGAAAAATGTGAAGGGGAGAAGTTTAAAACATTTGCTAAGCTTAAAAGTGTCGAAATATGTTTTGAATTTGTTTGCTGTTTAAGTAACGTTTACATCGATTTTCCTGGTCGATTGCCGATTGAAGTGATTATCCCGCAGTATCTTGATTTTTTTTAGGAATTTTTATTCGGCGCCTGAAGAAAAGAATCAGGAAGAAAAAACGATGGTTGGACTGAAAGGACTCTTAGCTACTAAAAAAATTCAAACCATGATGGAGTATTCGATAGATTTTGTTAAGGATGGAAAATCGGATAAAACTCCTATTCCTCTTCCAGGACTTATTTTGATGAATCTGAAAGAGGAGGAAATAAAAAATATTATTGATCGAATCAATAATAAATATCCGATAATTTTAGATTCCATGGTGTTCAATTCTGTTGTTTCGTCGGGCAACTGTTATTCTTATCCGCTCATTTTGCTTTCCTGACTTCGAGAGTGCGGGGATTAACGGATGAAAATATTAAACAGCGGCCGCAGCTTGATCCAGAATATATTTTATCTCTAATGTTAAATTATTTAACTTCCGATATGAATTTATCTGGAAATACCCATTAATAGGGACAGTACGTCTAGAAATATTCCTTTTCTGAAAAGATGATTCGAAAAGTAGCCCATCGAATCAAAGAGTGTCCCCTTAAAAATGAAAAATTGAAAAATTATAGCGTATGATTGGATTTATCGGGATGGGTAAAAACCTAAATTTGCCTCTGATTTTTAATGAAAAAAATGAGAACATTTATTTAGCGCTTTTATTTAACTCTTTAGGAAATTTATACCGTGACAAAATAGATCGAAAGAAACAGGTGTCTGAAAATATAATAAATAACGCAAATAGAGATGGTCACTTATGGAAAAGGTATAGTTTTCTTCTTGAGGAAATTAAGGGGATGATGAAAGCTTTGCTTGGATTTATCGAAGAAAATTGGGCAGAACTCGAAAAAATAACTGTAGATGACGGCGATTGCCAAAAACTTACTTTACCCTATCTACACCTCTTATTGCTCTGGCCTCTTTTTTCTGAAAAGCCAAGACCGGTGGTTTAAAAAATTATCAGAGCGTTTTTTAAAACGCACTTTTATGTGGAAGATCAAATATTTTTTCCTATCTTCTGTCAATATGTTTTAAATGCGTCCGAGCGGAGAATTTATACAGAAAGCTTAGCGAAATTTTTAGATTTTATTTTTATTTTACTGGGAGCAGACGAAAATAAATTTCCTATGATTTTATTATAAAAACAGTGTGAATTTTTATCAATTGTGGCGAGACTAACATCGCGCGACATCTTTTTTAGATTGTTATAAAACGATTCTACGCTGCTCAATGAAAATCGTCTAACCTTGATGAAAAAGGAGAGTTAGGTAGTCAAAAATTTTATTACAACCAGCATGAGCATTTTTACAATCATTGTGTTGAAATGGCTTTTAGAGAAGGGCCTCCTCGAACTGCCATTTTGGAGGTGATTAAACAGGGAGGCCGTCTTCGGATATGACCGCAGCTTGGTTAACTACCGATGGACTTAATCAAAATCTGAAATTTATGTAATGGCTCGGCGATCGGATCCAGATTTCCAGACGCCGAAACGAAAAAAATGGCTGTTAGAATTATTTAATAAAATTACCAAAATTAAGTTAAATAAGGAAGACAGAATTCAGGGGAAAGATTCTGAGGGATTCCATCTTTTTATAGACAAGGCATCGCAAACAATATTCACACAAATCAGTAAAATTCAAGGGGTAAGCATGTTCTCTAATGATTTGTACCCCTATTTCGACCCTAAGCAAAAGCGAATTTGGATTTATTCTAACGAGAATAACTTAGCGAAACCGAAGAAAAAATCCAACTTGTGCCTGAAACCATTCAGGAATCTGAGAAAATAGTTGAATGTCAACCTAACCCGCTATCCGTTTTTACTATTATTACAAGTCCTACGCTACTAGTGCCTAAAATTAAAAAAGGTCTAAGGAAAAATTCATCAAAAAGACTCTCTAAAAAAGCACAGAGTCGTATGGCATGGGAGAAGGTTCAGAAACGAAAGCAAGAAGAAAAAGCTAAATCCAATCCAAAAGAATATGAAAGGCAAGGAGATGATAGCTCGGAGGATGAAAATCCCCGCGCACAATAATCGCGCATAGGGGTTGATCATACTGCCGACAATCAAGGTAATGGTTGCAACGATGAAAATGAAAATAAGTATAAACACTTTAAACCAGTACGGTTTAACCAGACGGAAAGAAGCGATCAATCCGACTCACGGGGTATGGTTTTTATCAACGATCAAAGGGATGGTGAGAATAGTAAACACATACACAAAAATCACTACAATACTTCCGAGAATATTAACCACACCCTATAACAACCTACAGCGGTCGCAATAGGCCGCAAGCGGATGATATAATTCACAATAGTGGCGAGAAAAGTGATCAGTAGCATTTCCCAGCATTACCGGGAGGGTTTTACGAAAATGCTGATGCCGCTGCTCTGCGAGGACTGGCCGCTTCGCCCCGGGATCGGCTAATGGCTGTCATCACCACCCCGGTAAAGAAGGGAGCAATCACAATGCTGTTAATCAGCGGCATAAAAAATAATTACAATGAACGGAGAGCATTTCTGGATCAATCTGGAACAAACGAATGATTATTTGAGTAATTAAAAAAGATGATGCCGATGAAAATAGCAATGACCCAAATCGACCATTTGCTTCCACTGACTAAACCCAAGATCTCGTAAAGGAGATCACTAATGGCAACGCGATGATTAGATTGAGGTGAGCTTTCCATGATACTTCCCCCCCCCTTTTTTTTGATAGGCCAATTCTTGGTAATGACTTTATTGTAGCAAATAGGACTGCATCATTTCTGCCACTATAGTTTTCATCGCGAAGAAGGGGCTTCGTTAAAAAGCAGGGAGATAAGACCGAATTTGGCTTTCCGGAAGATATTCACTATTTGATTTTTCTTTATTTTTTCTAGTCTCTTCGTTTTCGCCGGTAGTGATACCATATCCAGCGAAGGCTGAAAAAAGAGTTAGCATCCCAACAATAGATAAAAAACAATTGTCGAAAGCATCAATCTGAACCTCCTTTATACAATCCAAAGAACATGAATAATTAAATCGGTATTAAAACCTCCTAATGATAACATGACGATCACGATCGGATGTCGTGTCTGTCCAGTGGCTAATGAAGCCACCTACAACGCTTTCTGTGATTAAATTAACCCTTAATTTTCTAGAATCTTTTTTTAAACAGGCTCGATATAAATGATAGAGTACTTTTCTCATTGCTCGATGATAGGCTGTTTTCATTTCAAGGTAATACAGGGTTTAGAAAAAGCTAGAGCACGGCGATTTAGTTGTTGGGGTTACTACCCCCAAGCGAGATGATCATCCTGAAGGCTTCTTCAATCGTGACCGGGAGGTCAATGACATTTTTCGGGGTGATCACAAGAAAACCTGAGGTCGGATTAGGGGTGGAGAGCACAAATACCGCTAAGGTGTCATCTTCGAAGGGGAGGCCTTGGAAATTATTGGAAGTCACAAAAGCAATACTTCAAAGTCCTTTGCGAGGATATTCAATAAGAACAACCTTACGAAACGATTGTCCTTGGGGTTGAACAAAAAAGGCATGGGTAACTTGTTTAACAGTGGTATAGATGCTACGCACAAGCGGGATACGAGCGAGGATGCGTTCCCAGCAACCGATAGGTAATGGCCACAAAATTGGTAACCAAAAGACCGGTCAGAAAAATAATGATTATTGTGAAAACCAATCTCGGCCGAGTATTTTATGACCAAACAGTTGTTCGGGTCGATAGTGATACGGCAGCAGTCTCAGCGTCCCATCGAGAAGATCAACAAGAAAACGAATAACAATAAACGTTACCCAAATCGGCAGCCAAACGAGCAAACCAGCGATAAGGTAACGCTGGATAAAATATCTACATTTAGTTTTCATTCGCTTTCTTGGTCTTTCGTGGTGACTTCTTTTTTTTATTTCCCTTACTTTTTTCAGGCTTCGAAGCCGTCTCGGGTTTCGGTTTATTACCTTTATCATGAAAATCGGTTAAATACCATCCGGCGCCCTGCAATTTGAAACCAGCCGGAGAGATGAGACGCTTTAAGGCAGGTTCACGACAGGTCGGTCAGTCAGTCGCTGGCGACTCATTAATTTTTTGAATAGCCTCCGTTTGTTCGCCGCATTTTTCTCATTGATATTCGTAAATTGGCATTAGACTAATCCTCTATGGATAAAAAGAGAAATCTCATTTTAGTCATTTTTAACGACGATGCTAGCATGAACCCACCTCTTTTTCATATGGTTACCTACAAGTCCAGCGATTTGCATTTTAAATTTCGTGATCCCCGCCGCGTAGGCGGGAGTCCAGGTTCACTTTTAGCGCCCAGCGCACGCGTAGTGCGCTGGTCTGCAGCTGCGTGAGCGACAGATTGGATAAGTCTAAACCGTAAGATAATTAAGTAAGATAATTAACGCCTCTTCATTAAAAACGGCCCCCTCTTCTGAGAGTCACGAGAGGACAGGCACGAAAAATAGAAAGAGGTAAATACCTATTTGATTGACCGTCTCTGCCGTTTTAGTGAGGAAGTCTTTAGCTTGCCTGTGAAGCCCCACTCCAAATAGCTCAAGACTGGCCCCAACGGCAAAAATGGCTCAACGGTTGTAAGGATAGCATTAGGACTCTGCTGGGTGACGTGCTCGACAAAAGATAACATGGAAATAAAAATAGACAGCCCTTGTTGGCAACCTTCGAGCGTATTGGCAGCAATAATGGCTACCAATAGCTTAAAATGCTGCTGAGTAGGGCTCCTTGAGTCTGATGAGAGATTCTCAAGGCGAGATGTGTGGTTAGTTTCTTGATTTTGATCTCATCTACATAGCCATTGAAAAAATGGGTGACCCTTTCGCGAAAACCACTGGCTACATTCTGATTTCGTAAATAACAATCAATGTCTGTGACTATTTGCGTGAAGACTAGGGTGACGGTGGACGAAGACCCGTTAAAGAATAAGTCACCGGCAGTTTTCAGCCACTTAAAAGAGGGGGTTGAGTGCATTAAAGTCATGTTTACAGGCTGTTGAAATTCGGTAGGTTATTTTTATTTGATCGATACACCTTTTTGCAAAAAGAAAAACATAGAAGCGGTGTGAGTACAAAATGCCAGCAAACTATGCGGAGTTGTCAAGCAGATCTTTAGTATTTCACAAGTCTATGATTTTCCAAGCTTTACTCGCAAATAAAATTCCGCCCACCATTTTTCTCCCCTTTTGAATTTACGTTCCCAGGTAATTGAGAGTTTAAAAAGAGCAATAGTGATGGTGAAAACCTGCATAGGCATAGGAATATAATGAGGTAAGGCCATGTCTTCTTCCCCGCCAATAAATTGTTGCAGAACATGATTCACCGATAAAACGTAGCTCATAAAAAGTAAATAGCTTATAGGTATCTGAAAGTTATTGCCATTGGCTACCCCCGAGCATACCTTCCATGTGGGAATGAATGTCGATGAATAGTCGATGAATACATGAGTGAGATTTGTATTTTCTGGTTGTTTTTTCCAAAAATAGATTCGTTGTTGTTGCATTGGAAGATCATTATTACAAGTCTCTAACTCATCTTGAGTTATAAATGCAAGCGTATGGTTAGGGTATTCCTTAATTAAGGGTTTTTAAAGTTTCACGTAACTCATTAATATCCGTGATTTCTTTTTTAAAATCTTCTTTTAATTAATCATCATTAAAATAAAACTAAATTTCTTTGCTTTGATTAACTTCTTCTTGCAATTTAATTTCAAAGTTAAAAATATAGACGTAATCCCTAAGAAATTGGTTAATTCTTGGGTGGAGACTGTGATTTTCCTTCGTGACGTGAGGAGATATGGTTGAAATAAAAGAACCTGTTGTACCGAGCCCGAACATTGAAATGGCAATGCCTTTAATAACCGGATTCTCTAATTCAATTAATTTGAAAAATTTTATAAGGAAAAATATGTTACTAAAAAGCGATTGGATTAAAGAATCGGTCAGGAATAGTTTCCTTAAAAAAACTGTAAAAGTGATTAAGAATGGTAGAACCCTTATAACGCTCGATGAGAGGAGTAGTTTCAGTAAGTTCTAATCCCGGAATAGGCGACAAAATTTCTGAATCGCTGTTTCTATCAGAAGACATAAGATACCTCTTTTATTTTTGGTTTCGGCGCCATTATAAAGATTTATTATTAAGAAATTATTAAAATAAATAATTACTGCTTCACACTCTCCATACACGAAGGAAAGCGATGAGTTTGTTTCCTGAGCAGGTGGAATTAATGGAAAGGCTTGTTTTAATTGAAGCAATTGATTATTGGGTTGAAAATAATTTCCCTTACATTTTCTAAGCCGT
>NZ_VFIV01000068.1 GCF_019425495.1 Coxiella endosymbiont of Ornithodoros amblus | reverse complement strand
TGGGGTTGATGATGCTGATTCATGCGGTGGCTCTGTGAACCCGCATATACGTTCTTTTCGTCAAAACTGATTGTTGACACAACAACCCAGGGCCTATACGTATGGAGCAAAGCAGAATACGGGAAAAGCGGTCTCTCTTCATTAGGACAATCTGGAGGGTCTGCAGCGGGCTTCCTTGCCTAAAATTCATCCTTGATATTATACAAGACCTTAGACTACCTCATTACGTTTAGAATACACCGAGCACCTCCTTATCCACCGAGATCCTAGAGGCCTCAGCTAAACTTGCCTTGCTTATCAGCTACTCTAACCCCTCACGTTTCCCATTGAGGGATTTTCAATATATCACTTCAGCTTTCCTTCACAAATATAAACTGCCCTATCAGAAAGCAACTAAAAATCAGCGAACACTGAATTGCCAAAAAAGACATAAATATTAAAAGATTAGAATTTTCAAGTTTTAATGAAAGGAATGAGAATATAAAATTTCTGCATAGAAAACCAGAAATCGCTCACATTGTTTACAAGCAATTTCGTAAAAATATATTTACAGTATTGTTTTAAATAATTGGAATATTTAATCGTCAACATACAAAGAAGGATGGTCTTATCACATCCGTAATGGAATGGAAATAATAAAGAACTTTTTTCAAAAAGAATGAATTTTGAATAAACATCAATTAAATGCATAAAATTTAATTGAATTTTTATTGTTCAAGAAGGCGAATTAGTTTTAATTTTTGCACGACTTCGTGCCGCCTGCATATAAAATTGATACTCAAGATTACCACGCTGAATTGACAACAAATTCTCTAATAAATTCTTTTGTTTCTTGGTTATATTTTTAAAATTAGCGGGCTTAATCGCTGTTAATTGAACAACAGCGGAATCGCCATTATTTAAAAAAGTAGTTGTCATAGAATGATCTTTTTTTAATGGAATTGAAAAAGCGATTTTCATTATAACTGCGGAAATAAATTTATATTTATCTTAACTTCCTTTTCATTTCTCCAAAATAAATGATTAGCTTTAAAAATATTTTCGACTGATTGTCCATCATGTATTTCATTTTCAATTTCTCCTGCTAAAAGGCTCGATTTTGCTTGAGCTAATTGTGTTTTCAATTGGTGTTCAATTTGTAAAGAAACGGTTTTTAAAGGAAGCAAATGACTGGGTTGATGTTCTTTTACTCTTAAAATTACTAAACTACCGTCTTTTAATTTAATTAAATCACTATTATTTCCGTCTTCTAAAACATCGTCGCTAAACGCTGCTGCCACTATTTTTGGATTGGCGGCAATTCCTTCTTTTTCTCCTTCACGGCTAAAAAGCGGCGTGATTTTTATTTTCAAATTTAATTGGTTGGCGGCCGGCTCCAAGGAGGTAGGGTTTGTGTAAGTAATTGTAGATAATTGATCGCTTTTTTTAGTCAGCAAGATATTTATTTTTTGTTGTAATAAAATTTGTTTAATCTGATCCTTAATTTGGTTAAAAGATTTTTCTTCTCTATTTTTTTCGTAATATTTTTTAATCTCGTAATCGCTCATAGAAACTTGCTGACGAATCATTCTAGGAGATAAAAGCAAATAAGCAATACTAAGTTTCTCGGATATCTTAAACGATTCACGATGTTTCTGATAGAAACTAGCGATTATTTCTGGTGTAACTTTACTCTCCTTCAAAAAGCGGGCGCTCGAAATAATCATATAACTAAAATCACGGGTCTGATTGATTAATTCATAACTTTTTTTATTTCATTAACTAATACAAAGGCACTGCCGGTGATTCCTTTTTCAACCTGTTGAATCAAAAAATACCTGAAGGAATTTCGCTACAAATTGAGCGCTCGTTAATGAACTTTCATAGAGAAATTGTTGAAAGCGTTGCAGGAAAAATTTCCCATTTTCTTGGAAAGCGGGTAACACGGTAATAATTTGATTGATCTGAGCGGGACTGATATTGAACCCCATTTTTTCAGCTGAGTCCAATAACACATGATTCATAATCAAATTTTGTAAGGCCTGTTCTTTGAGCGCCTCGGCTTTTGCGCCAACAAGCGTCTGCCCCCTTTGAAGGGTATAAACCCGTTGCAACCGCTGAAAAACAGCGTTTAATTCATTCTCTGAAATTTTTTCGCTATTAACTTTAGCAACCGTCTTATTCTTCCCCCCTTCTGATTGCAAGTAATACTGGACACCCCAAAGAACAAAGGAAAGAGAGACAACTGCCAGAATAAGACTAGCAATCCACCCTTTGACGCGTTCATAAACATTTTAAAGCATACACTAACTCGCTCAAACAAAAAAATCTGGTAATCCATTGATTTAATTTTATTTTTTGAGAAAATTATATACTAGCGGGTCAGGAGGGAGCAAGCAATTTGTTTGTCTATTTCTTACAATTGCAACGTTATCTGCTCCGGAGAGAATCATGCTTCGCCTTTTTAGCAGGATTCTCCTCAGATTGGTTTGATGAAGATGAAAATCAAAAGGGGGTGGTGGTTGAAAAAATTGACTACGGCTACTAGCTTCAGAGATCAAACGAGTCAGCTCCTGCGCATTTTTTATTTCTCCTTCTAACCCCGAAGAAACGCACTGCCTTCATCTTTATCCAATACTTCTAGTAAGCTTTTTCCTTTGATAACCATTCAGCCTCCTCAAACGAAAGTCGCTCAAAAATATCATTTGCAAGACCGTACTTAACAAACAAAAAAGAACGATTATCTGGATTTTCCTTCAAAAAGTTAGCAAAGATATTTAGAATAAGGAAGTTTGTCGCTTAGGGATCCAAGAAATTGACGATAAGCATCCTTTTGAGAACATTCTTTCCAGCCAGACTGCCATCGTTGCATGATTCCCACTTTAACTGCACTCTTACTTTTAACTAAAAACAAGAAGAAATCATAATTATTACAAATTAATAAAGACTTGTCTGAAAGTCTGTGAAATCACGGAGAAATAAGGGAAGCATAACCTCACAACCACAAGGAGCCAAAGATTGATTCTGCTGTAGAGGTAAATAATAATAAAGAAAAAAATGCAGCGGACCAGCCTGTTGAGCCTTCATTTTTAAAAGAGTATAGTAACCCTCCCTGAGGATCAAAAAATAGCTTTACACCTACATCATCTTTCATTAACCAATAAATTATATACCCATCAACCCATTTATTCTGCAAGCTATGTTCAATCAACAGATCCCAAAATATGATGTTATTCCTTTTAATAATATTTTTTTATTAACTCTTTGAAATATTTATATTAATTAGTAGGAGAGTTTGTGCACTTGCACTCTGACATAACCAAAATAACGACGAATGTTCGACATCTTCTAAAAAAACGGATTGCCATTTTCTTTGGGTTTTGGGAAGAAGAAAAAAAATAGAGATAATTCCTCTTGTACCGATTTGTTGGTAAACGCACATTGTTGACACAAAACTTGGAAAGGTGAATTAGTGGGTCATCTCTTCGTAGAGGGCCTAAAAATGGTCGATCATGACCTTCCCAATTTTCTCTCTTCACCTTCTTTTTTGCTTTAGCTATCTGTAGGCAAAAGTAAGGTAGCAACTCCTTCTGGCTAAATAATATTTTCCTGCTATCGGCGTTTGCACATGCGTAATGTATAAAACTTATCCCGTGACTTCCTTGACTGCACTTAAAAAGAATGCTCAATTCTTTCCAGTCAATGCTATTATCGTCATTGATAATTTTTCTTTTAAGCAATCGTAGCATTTCAGACGTATTATTTTCGAAAAAATTGCTGTTGAGCAGTGGAAAATGCGTTCTCCAATATGCTAATAAAGCGAGGCACTGAGGAACGATGGTCAATTTGCATGAAATAATCAAAAATCATCCGCTGTATTTCTTCAAGCAGCTTTATTTTTCCAAATGCATCAACCCTCAAACCAACAAACACCTCTCTACCCTCTTCGATTTTCAATAATCGTAATAAAATATTTTCACCCATGTTATAGAACTATATTTTCTGCTCCAAGATAGAATAAAAAGTAAAAGAAGCGGTTAGGCTTTTGAAATAAAGAATTTAATACCGTATTCACCGTTTCCGAACCATTATCTATCCACCACAACAAGCTCCTTTTCAGATTAAAAAAAGGTTTTTGCCTTCGGAGGTTGTACAAAGATAGCTAAAAAATATTTCTTGCTCATTCTTACTAAATGGAATGTCTTCTATCTTTTTTTGTACCCCCTTCTTATTTATTTGGAAAATAAACGCGACCCATTCCAAATCTTTTTCGGACTTACAAAGAGTCATCCAGCGGGGTATTTCGAGAACATCTAATTTTATTGTGCTCCAAAGATATGCTCGCATCCTTATGACCGGTGGTTGTTTTAGTTCCTGTCTATTTTCGGGAACAAACTGCTGTTCGTAGAAGAATGCCATAATAAATCCCTCATCTCCTCGTCGGTGCATAAGCGTTCTAAACTAGTCTTAATCCGCGTTTCATTCGCAATAAAAAGAACTACTTGGGAGGGATTCAAAAATCTCATTAGGGGTGAAAAGTAACTTCCTTATCCTAGTCGTCTCCTCTGGATCAAACACAGAACCATACCCAGGGCTGGCCGACAGAGCTTTCCAAATTATATCCTTATTAAATGACGCCTGAGCATTTCCTTGAATTGAGCACATTGCTTTAAAGAGGTAACTGAGTAATTCTTCTCCGATTTTTTCCCCAGCGGGAAATTAAAGCGACCACAGCAACAGAGGGAGGGAATCAATTTGACAGGTAAAATTAACTAATTGATCCTCAAAATCCAGCTTCAGCCGCCAATCCGGCTTAACTAACCTTGCGATGATATCATCGCGTTGTTGAGTCAGCTAGTGCTGGACAATAACTAAACTATTAGGATGGTTATTGAGAAGTGATTGAACTTCTTTCAAAATGGTCTGTACTGGGGGTTGGAAACGAGATGGAAAAATAACGGCTAGCATCCCTTCGAAAGTTTTAGAAATATTTTTACCAGGAATAGGCTGCGCTAAATAGGTCGAGATGAGGATTGTGCAGCTCGTGCAATAATGGTTTGTATTTTAGGGTCTTTTTTCTGGAAGAACACTGATTAGAAAGGCTAAGCATGAGTTAAAAAAGAATAAACAAACAAAGTAAGGAGGTATTAACCAATTGGATGGGTCTTGTTGCCGATCTAAGACAGCCAAATGGAAGGCGGTAAATCGCTCATAAAGCAAGGGATAAACCATTTTACAACCGTACTCCATAAGGCCCGCGGATACAGCCATTATCTTCAAAATTCTATTACAAACATAAGGAATTATTGTGTAAATTTCATCAGACAAAAAACGACCACTGATTTTTCAGTGCTGCTATGCAATAACTGACGTTTCATCAATATTTCTAGACTGATAACGCTTCCTAATAAAGCGGTCGGACGGGCATTTAATTTCCCGACGCCCTCTTTTACTGCCTGTAGAAAGTTTTTAACGGGGTCACTCTTGAGATTTCCCTGACCTAACTGGGATAAATTAAACAGGGAGCGCTCCAATGATATTGTAAAGTTCAACCGCTGCCGGATATTCTTTTCCGGTTCCTCATCAAGATAAAGAATCCATCGCATCTACTTCAAGATTACGATGGAGACCACTAAAAAAATCCAATCCTTCATTGTAAAGCTAATCAAAGTGCAACAATAAGTGATTTTTTCGCGGATCTGCCCAAGTATTTTTAATTTTTTTTCTTAAACCTCTAACTCGTTTAAAGTTAACAAATATTGATTAGCATCAAATCCCTCCAGGCTGGAGATTCCTGGTAACCGTAAGTATTGGGACTATAAATCGCTTCTAAGAAGCTTACCTTTGCACCTTCTTCTTTTCCTTTTTTCTTTTTGCTCTATCGACGATGAAAGAACAGTCACTAATATTTGGTTCAAGGGAAAAGGACTATAAGCAATTAATGAACTCTCTTCATTAAATATTCAATGAACTTCCTCACAAAGTAGGTACAAAAAATATTGCTTCTAAATGAACAAAAATTGTACGAAAAGTCAAGAACGCATGCAAAGGAAAAGAGGTCATGTCTTTACCATATCATTATCCACAATCACAGCCACTTTAAACTTGCTGATTCCGCTCAGGAGTCCAGGCCCCGCGCTTTTAGCGCACAGAGCGAACGTAGTGCGCTGTGCTCCACCGCCTGTGGGAGACGATAAGGGAGTGTTTGGGGGATATGACGGGTTTAAGTTTTTAGCATTTGTGAGGAATGTGATAGGGGGCCCCAGACCTGATAATCATCTAGCTCCCTCCTAAAGAGTGTATAAAATAGCTTTTGTAAAAAAACAACATTCAAAAGGAGAAAGCGATGAAACTATATGGCGAAAATGATTTGCCTTCAACCAATAACTAC
>NZ_VFIV01000011.1 GCF_019425495.1 Coxiella endosymbiont of Ornithodoros amblus | reverse complement strand
GCCGGTTTTCAAACTTGCTCACAGCAATTCAAACATAGTTGATCCAGCAGTCCACACGTGCACAGCGCACCTTCGGTGCGCTGGGACTCTCGCCTGTGCTGAAATGACGGAATTTGTTTTTCTAGAAATAAATCAATTATCCAAATTTCAGGCTTTATAAAGAAATTTTATTTATGACTCGTTTTTTTTTGGTTTCGTTTTTGTGAACGACTTCGAAGATGGAAACTAGAAATTCCACGTAAATTTAGTTTAGGAAAGGCTTGTCCTAATTCGTTGCATTCAATACAGGTCTTACTGAAAGTTTTATAACTCCGCTTTTTTCCTACATTTCGCGGTGAATTTTTGTCAGGAGTTTAATATTTTTTCACGGAAAATATCTAGATTTAAAACCGGAGTCCTCAATGCTTCATGAATTAAAAAATTCAATAGAGTAGGAATTTTTTAATGAGAATGATTTTATATATAAATTATTTTAAAATGATAAAAAGCAGTTTCTAGAAATTAATTTTTTAGTATTGGTCAAGCGTTAATTGAAGAATTGATAGTTGATCTGTATAAAAAGATAGAACGTCTTTGGATTAGTATTATTGGCACTTTCCAAAGTTGTTACTACTTTTTCAAAATCGTCAGTATCTATATTTTTTATAATCTTAAAAAATAAAATTAATAAAATTTTTTTGATTTCTATTATTTTATTTAATTAATCTGTTAATAGTGATTTTATTTTTTATAATATTTCGAAGTCTGCTTCCGACTCTGGAGGTCATTCGTTAATCCGTATCGGATAAAGCATTTCTAAAATCGGTAATATTTTTTGATATAAAATATTATATAGCGTTCGTGGTTTTCAAGATGTTCTTCTGAATTATCATTGAATTCTAACTTGGATTATTTAACGTAGAAGAGTAAACGTTCAAAATTATTTATTTCAAAGTGACATGTGTCGGTTGATAAAGTTTCTTTGTAAAAAGTTTTATCTTCGTCATAAGTGGAAGACAGAAATTTTTATAAATAAAAATAGATAGACTGGGTCGGCTAAATTGATATTTTATTCAAGTATTAATAGTGGAGACAGAAAAACTCCAACTATCATTAAGGGAAACGTTTGTTTTGTCTACCGCTTTGTTTTTTAAAAAAGCAATAAAGTTAGAGTCAGATAATAGGTTAATATATTCAATCAGGGCTAATAAATTTGTTAACTGACAAATTTCAAGATCGGGTTTCTTGAACTTACAATGGAAAAGAAAAAGCGTAAAATAGATAGAAGTAGATTCATCGAAATAACTCTAAAAAAATTTTATCCATTCGAGCAGAGGAAACTTAATAATTACTTCTATCAGAGTCAATATTATTTAAGAGGAGCTATCCCAGCAATAATTGAGGTAATTTTGAGTTATGTAATCGATAGGTCCGAACGTAATATACCGTTCGACTTATTTCCAATGAGGTTTAAGTTCAGAAGAATTTTTTTCTTCTTAATCGGAATTCGGTTCTTCTTTTTGAAACCGTTGATGTTGGATTAAATTAAAAAATTTAGAGAAAAACCAGTGTTAGTATAATTGTTTTTTAACCAATGGCTTAATTTTTTTAAAAATTTGTGATAGTAGCAATCTATCACTTTGCTAAGAGACTTCCCTTTAGATTTAATTTTTTCAGATTCAACTACAATATGAAAAAACTTTACTTTTTAAAGGCACCCTCGATTACGTTTTTGTTTAAAACGGCTAGGCGGTTGGACAATTTCAAATTTAAATGTAGAAGTGATTCAAAAAATATCTTCATAAGTGAGTTTATTTTTTCCTGCAATTTTTTGCTTTTTGAAGATTGTTGACGGTAGGATACCCTATACCATCATCTTATTAAAATTAAAAAAACCGGACCGAAAAAATACTCAACCATTTGATCGCAAATTAATAATCAAGTTAATCAGATTTTTTCTATTAATCAATAAAAAACTATTAATTAAATTACACGAATAACCAGCTATTAAAAAATAAAAAAAATAAACCAACTTACCCACGAAGAGGACGGGTGCTGTTGTCGGACACGCTATGAATCCATCCGTGGACGCTCGGGAACTGACATCCGGACGGATCATGATCCGAACAACAGGACCCGTCCTCTTCGTGGGTAAGTGGCCCTGTTTTTAAAGAAAAGTAAACCCCTGTTTATAGCCTGATCCTTGACAATCCCATACAAATTGTAGAAACTAAAATCATACTTGGAGGGAATTGTTGTTTACTCCCATTTTCTACAACGATCTTCTTTTAAAACGAAACCATCGAAAAAATAAGTGCGTTTAGCTTGTAGCTTAGTTTTTTCCCATTTTTCTCAAACAAGGTTTCCAAATGAATTATTCAAATACAATCGAAAGATCATTAGGCGTATTTAGCTTAACGATGATCACAGCAGAGTCGGTGGATAGCATCCGCAATCTACCTGCGACGGCATTATTCGGCAGCTCGTTGATCTTCTTCTTTATTCTCGGTGCGATTTTTTTCTTATTGCCGAGCGCGCTAATTTCGGCAGAGCTGGCCTCTACGAGTAAAGATCATGGCGGTGTGTATGCGTGGGTAAAAAATGCGTTTGGTTTGCAATTTGGTTTTCTAGCCATTTGGTTTCAATGGATAGAAAACGTTATTTGGTACCCGACAATTTTGTCGTTTATTGCAGGAACGATTGGTTACTTAATTTCGCCGACCTTAGAGACAAATAAAATCTTTTTAATTACCGTCATTTTATGTGCGTTTTGGAGTGCGACCATCATTAATTTATTGGGCATAAAGTTGTCTGCTCGTTCCAGTAATTTTTGCGCCCTGACCGGTTTATTGTTACCCATGACGTTAATTATCGGTTTAGGTGCCACTTGGTTATTTTTTGGGAAATCTTTACAAATCTCGTTTCATTCACAAGCATTATTACCGCATATTACGAGTGGCATGTGGGTGGCATTGACAGGGGTAATGATGTCTTTTTGCGGAATGGAAGTTGCAACCGTTCATACCTCTGACGTTAAGCAGCCGCAAAAAGATTATCCCTGCGCCATGTTGATTGCGACTCTGCTCATTTTATTCACGTTAATTTGTGGCTCTTTATCGATAGCTATTGTGCTGCCGGGAAAACAAATTAGTCTTGTCGCTGGCATTATGCAGGCGTTTGATGCTTTTTTTAGTGCTTGCCATTTGCATGGAATTTTGCCAGCTATCGCATTGATGCTAATTATCGGGGGTATGGGGGGCATTAACAATTGGATCATTGCACCAACGCGCGGTTTGTTGTATGCCTTGCGTGATGGACAAATCAATCGGTATTTATTGCGTGAAAATCGTTTTGGTGCCCCGAGCGTATTATTGATTTTGCAATCGGTAATTGTCTCTATTGTCGCGTTGATTTTTTTATTGTTCCCTAGTGTTAACGCTTCTTATTGGCTGTTAACGGTGTTAGCGTCGCAACTCTACATGTTTATGTATATATTAATGTTCACGGCAGCTATTCGATTGCGTTATAAAAGAAATTACGAAAAACGTAAAGGCTTTTTAATACCGGGCGGCCAATGGGGAATATGGATAGTAGCAATAGCGGGTTTAATTGGTTCGATAACGACATTAATTATTGGTTTTATTCCGCCGAATAACATTGCTGTTGGCAGCACGTTGCATTATGAAACGCTGCTTATAGCAGGGCTAATAGTGATGAGTTTCCCACCTTTCCTGATGTATTTTAAGGCCCGTAAACAAATGCTCTCCCTAGCCGTTGGGAAAAGAGAGCATTTAAGGCAACAACGATACCGTTTTTTCAGCAAAAACCGCTTTGGAGTGGATACTCGCCGCCACCGACTTTAAGGTAAGGACTACACGCATTGTATTTTTCCATCATTTTACCCGTTTGTTCAAAAAACTGACGATATTTAAGTGCAAGCCAACGTTTGGTGATTATTCTGGCCAAAGTAGTGACTAAACTGTCGGGATAAAAAATTTTTTATTAATTTATCAGTAACCGTTGCTGCTTGAAATGAAGAAGCTAATTTAAAAACAACGGAAAAGCGGCTGTTAAAGTGAGAAAAGCCGTTTTTTCTTTTTCTGTTCCACAATAATCAAAATAAAATGTTTATTGGTTTCCCACAGTATTGTAGAATGGCTTGCTTTCGTCGTTCGGCTCGCTGTTGATAAAGTTCGGCTTTGCGTCGATTACTAAAATGCTAGAAATAATTGGCCAATTTTACTTCCATGTGATAAAGTATCGCATTAAAATCTATCGGAATGAGTTCAGTGATATAAATCGACGTTGATCTCTTTTTATCTCTCATCTACCGATATGAGAAAGCCCGCCCCCATTCGCATGCGGCGCCGAATATTCCAGTACAAATGCCGTTTCTTTAAAGGCACAGCTTATTTATAAAATAATACGTCTTTTCGATAAGATTCCGGACACGTCAGCGATAAATTATCCCAATAGCCATTTAAAACATACTGATCGTCTAGCAGCACCACGCGTCGACGAGCGGGACTTTATGGTGTTAGTTGATCTCCTCCCGCTACCCAAAACCGGTATTCTTTTTCCAGTGCTTTCACGAAGGTTTTTATAGCATCAACTCCTTGACGTTGCGCGATAATCTTAATGAGACAATCGAAGAAAAGAGACTGCGACCGGATAGGATAATAAATCCTATTGCCGTTAGGGGTATGGCTTATAGTTTCTATAGGATAAATTTTTTTCCATATTGATCACGAGGTCGAGCTGATTAAAACAGGCAAGTCCTTCAGCAGTCAAATAACTATCCCAATAATAAATTTCTCGAAAATACCCACCAGGGAGGACATAGGGGTGAGGTAACGGAATTAGCGAAGAATAATCAGGATGGGCACTGTGGGCGTTACAGGTTAAGAGAGGTCAAAGCAACTGAACATAAGTTTCCATTGTATGAGAGGGATAAAAATCAAGAAAACGTTCTATCGGATTATGAACTTCAAAATGCTGTGAGATAAAATGGATTTAAAGTGTGGTGCTGTTCTCTTTTGTTGAAAACGGCATAAAATTTCAGCGCGTGAAATTCGGGAAATACAGTTAACACAAGTTTTGGAATCAGGGAAAACCTGCTGTGATTACGAGACGATAAATAGCGTTCCTTCAATTTGACGGTATCGTTTTACCGGAGGTCGTTCTGGAGGGCTTGATTCTCTAACTTTGGGAAACAATGAAGGGTAGGGCATAGTACTCTAAAGCACTGCTAAGTTCTTCTTTTCTTTGGCTATGATAATAGAAGAAAGAGAGTAAAAATAAAAGAGCGATTGGGATGAACGATAGACTTAAGGTATAATATCCACCAAAACGGCCAAACTCAACCTTTGTCAGTTTAGAATTTGGGATTCCACGAGGGGCTTGAAAAAATCATGATAAGCCCATCATGGCGCTGTGGCGATTTTAGGGAAGGTGCTCAATACAATCGAACATAAAATTGGGTGGATGGGGGGAGAGGAAAAGTCTCACAAGTGGGAAAATGTAAACCTTTCAACGGCCTTCCTCCAAAGGGAAACTAAAGCCGAACGTGGGTGATATCCGTGAGGAAACAGTAATAGAACCATTAAGGCCGGAAACCGCAATACAAACGATGAGCAAGTTCAACCAATGTGTTTTTAAGTAAAAACCTGCCGTTAAACGTCCGAGCGTATAAGTCGTCGAGAGAATACCGGCGATTTTAGCACTCATTGTCTGATTCAAATGAAAAACTATTATTAAACGTTGGTAACCATGTCTTAATGCGTTATTCAATAAACACGTACGCAAAAATGCTGATAACAAAAGTAATCACTAATGAATAACGAATTAGTCCAATCATTTCGATAAAATCCTTTTTTAGAGATTCCTGCTTGGAATAAATTTGCTGTTCATCGATACGAGTAGAAGCCAGTAGGAGGAAAGCTAGAGCAGAAAAGCGCCGATAAGCCGAAAAACATAAAGCCAACTTGTGCAGGGGGAATTAATAAAACTCCCCCAAAACCCACTTGATATGCCAACCATAAAAATTCCTTCGAGTAAGCTCGTAAAGCTGGCATGTTCTCACTCATTTTTCGTAATTAACCTGATAGTGGAATAAACGTAAACTTTCACCAGGGCGATGCCTATCAACGCTGACAAGCAATATCCGAACCATCCACATTTGATTGATTAACGGCGTTAAAGAATAAGCTACGCTGATAAGTGCTAAACCAAGGAGTATTGAAGTTTTATAACCTAACCGAGGTAAATAAGCCGCCACGACAAATTAAAAAACGACAATAGTTATTTTCTTTGTAAGCGTCTATTGTGATTTTATAATTTGATAATGATTGATAACTTCTAAAATAACAGTGCCGATTCAGTTAAGAACGATAGCGAAGATAAAATAATTTAAAAAGAGCTATAATTTAACTTTCCATATAATAGTCATATAACTTTTTCCATATCCACGAAGCAAAAATTTCTGATGGAAGCGATATTATCAAAACTGTACGGATTCCAGTGATCTCCATACACGAAGGAAAGCGATGAGTTTGTTTCCTGAGCAGGTGGAATTAATGGAAAGGCTTGTTTTAATTGAAGCAATTGATTATTGGGTTGAAAATAATTTCCCTTACATTTTCTAAGCCGTAGTGGAAATAAGAATATTGAGGTCTTCACGATCAAAAATGGAATTGGAAAATAATAATGACTTATCTTGCCGGCCTTATAACGGCTAGCAGCTCAACGGCGGTGTGTTTTCAATTAGGTAAAGAGTTCGCCGATGAATCCGGAAAAATAGAGGATATTTATTTTTTTATTTCTGCCTTTATAGCCATTCTTATTTTGGTAGGCCATGCCACTTGTCGAACGTTAGTGAATTGCATTAAGAAGAAGTCAGCGATGCCACTCTAATGCATCCTTCTAACGATAAAAGTTATTTTATTTTTGTTTTAGGAACGCTAGGTGCTGGGCTTCAGAATGTGTGGAATACAGTTGAAAATTTTCCGGGATGGGTGGGCGAGACGTTAGCTTCTTTTGCGTTGGAAGTGCTTTTTTTGTGAATTGGTCTTCGATTGTTTAACTCATTGATTATTTTTTAAATTTTTCCTGTGTATATTCGTTGCGTAATCGCATTTGGCCGAAGACAGAGTATCAGCAGAAAAGGCTAAAAAATAATAGATCAATTGAAAGAAATCAGATCTATGCTGTCGGATATAGACAAGGAAGTTCTCAGAAAACGGATTCAAGTATAAAAGGAAACCAATGAGGAAGAGCGCTTAAAAACTTTTTTCGTGTCGCTTAGTGAAAAAGTGCAGGCTCAGAATAAAGTGGAAGTCAATCAACGAGCGTTTTAAAATATCGTCGTTGAAGGGGATCCATTCTATAAGCGTTGGAAAAACCGTCAGTTATTTAGGATTGATGGCGGGTACCTTATGCGCTTATTCCTTTTTGTACGGCTGATAGAAAAGCAATGGAGGGGTTTTTCGGTGGGCATCTTGGTAGCTTGGCTTTTCCGGTGGATGGTTGAAAAAGACTGGGGGCGATCTATTAGTGTAGTGTAAGTTAGTGTAGTGTAAGTTGATGGGCATTAATACTTACATCATGAACGCTCCGCTACCGATGCTGGCTTCTCAAGAAATTTTTAAGAAATTTTCTGGATCGTCACTCATTTACGTTTGAGTCTTAAAAAAGTATTGTCAGTTTAGAAGGGGCTGGAAATCTTTTTACAAATACGATTAACATTACTTCAATCGCTGTCTCTTTTGCGTTTTTTTTGATCCTTTATCTTGTTTTTAAGTTCTGCGTTACACTGCCAAGACCCTTATCAGCAGATAGAAAAGAGTATTGATTATTTAGTGGAAAATATCCGTTCTTTTTCGGACGAGTATTTAGACGCCCTTTATGAGATCGTGAAAGCTAAATTAGATTTTTTTGATGGAAGCCGCGAAGTACTACTTCATTGTCTAGGAATATCTCCGTAGCCCGTATGCAGCGAAGCGAAATACAGGTCGTTTTGAAAACTCGACAAGCCTCTTAGAACCCGTTAAACTCTCAGCCTTATTGAGAGAGGTATTTATGCGAGTTAAAGAGGAAGCGCTCACTTTTGATGACGTTTTATTACTCCCCAACTACTCCGAAGTCTTGCCAAAAGACGTATCGTTAACCACGCGCCTCACCCGAGAGATTACCCTTAATATCCCTTTATTATCAGCGGCCATGGATACGGTGACCGAAGCTCGTCTGGCGATTGCCCTGGCGGAAGTGGGCGGTATTGGTATCCTCCACAAAAACATCAGCCCAACCTATCAGGCCAATGAAGTGCGTAAAGTGAAAAAATTTGAAAGCGGGGTTGTATTCGACCCCATCACTGTTTCACCTGAAAGCACGATTGGAGAACTCAAAAAGATTACCAGTGAGTATAATATTTCGGGTTTGCCTGTCGTTGAAAGGGAGCAGCTCATTGGCATCATCACCAGCCGTGATATTCGCTTTGAAACAGACATGCAGCAAAAAGTTGTTAATTTAATGACGCCCAAAGATCGTCTTATTACCATTAAAGAAGGAGCTTCTCGCGACGAAATTATCAACCTTTTCCGTCAACATCGAGTAGAGAAATTGCTCGTCGTTAACGATCGTTTTGAATTACGGGGTCTAATTACGGTGAAGGATATTTTACGCTCTGAACGAAATCCAAACGCCTGCAAAACAAAATCCGGACAATTGCGAGTAGGCGCTGCAGTGGGAACGGGCGGAGAAACACCGGATCGAGTGGCTGCACTTGCTGCTGGAGGTGTCGATGTCATTGTACTGGATACCGCACACGGTCATTCCAAAGGCGTCATAGAACAAGTGAAATGGATTAAGAAAAATTATCCGCACATTCCCGTCATTGCGGGTAATATTGCCACGGCCTCTGCTGCTCGAGCATTAGCCGATGCTGGCGTTGATGCTGTTAAAGTGGGGATGGGCCCAGGGTCTATTTGTATCACTCGCGTGGTTGCGGGCATTGGTGTTCCGCAAATTACGGCCATTAATGCTATTGCCGCTGAACTTAAGAAGGAAGATATTTCTATTATTGCTGACGGCGGCATTCGTTTTTCGGGTGATATTTGTAAAGCAATAGCCGCGGGATCGCACTCTGTGATGATCGGGGGTTTATTTGCTGGTACGAAAGAAGCGCCGGGAGAAGAAGTCTTATATCAAGGCCGCTCTTATAAAGCCTATCGCGGTATGGGTTCTGCTGGAGCAATGTTTGGTAAGTATGGCTCATCGGACCGCTATTTTCAGGAGTATGTTGATAAACAAGAGAAATATGTTCCCGAAGGAATTGAAGGACGCGTGCCCTATAAAGGTCCTTTGCGTGGTGTGGTTCATCAGCTAATCGGTGGTTTGCGCTCAGGAATGGGCTACACGGGCTGTAGAACCATCGATGAAATGCGGACAAAAACCAAATTTATTCGAGTCACCAGCGCTGGCGTGCGAGAAAGCCACGTACATGATGTAACCGTTACTAAAGAATCACCGAATTATTCAGTAGAAGAGTAGCGGCAGGGTGCTCTCTCTCGCAAGCAGGGAAATCACATGCTAAAAGATATCCACCAACGTCACATTTTAATTCTTGATTTCGGTTCGCAATACGCTCAATTAATCGCGCGGCGAGTGCGGGAAATCGGTGTTTATTGTGAATTAATGCCCTGTGATATCGATGAGGAGGCCATTCGCAATTTTAACCCACACGGCGTTATTCTTTCAGGCGGGCCGGAGACCGTCACGTTAAGTCATACGCTACGCGCCCCCGCTTTTATTTTTAAAATTGGCTGCCCGGTGCTGGGTATTTGTTACGGTATGCAAACGATGGCATATCAGCTCGGTGGAAAAGTCAATATGACGGCTAAGGCTGAATTTGGACATGCGCAATTGCGGGTATTAAATCCCGCTTTTTTATTCGACGGTATTGAAGATCAAGTTTCACCTCAAGGTGAACCTTTGTTAAACGTTTGGATGAGCCATAGCGATATTGTTACCGAATTACCGCCAGGCTTTGAAGCGACAGCTTGCACCGACAATTCGCCTCTAGCGGCGATGGCGGATTTCAAACGGCGATTTTTCGGTTTGCAATTTCATCCTGAAGTTACCCACACCCCTCAAGGGCATTGTATTTTAGCGCATTTTGTAATTTACATTTGTCAGTGCGCACCTAATTGGACTACCAAACATATTATCGAGGACAACATTCGATATATTCAGGAAAAAGTCGGCAAAGAACGGGTCATTGTTGGATTATCTGGGGGTGTGGACTCCGCGGTGACAGCAACTTTGTTTCATAAAGCCATCGGCGATCAACTGGTTTGTATTTTAGTCGATACCGGATTGCTGCGATTGAATGAAGCGGATGAAGTTTTGAATGTATTTCAAAAACATTTAGGGAGCAAGGTTATTTGTGTTGATGAAAAAGATCGTTTTATGAAAGCATTGAAAGGAATTTTAGATCCTGAAAAAAAGCGCAAAATTGTTGGCGAACAATTTATTCGTGTATTTGAAGCACAAGCTAAAAAATTAAATGTAAAATGGCTGGGGCAAGGTACTATTTATTCTGATGTTATTGAATCTGCAAAAACAAAAATGGGAAAAGGCCATATTATTAAAACGCACCATAATGTGGGAGGATTGCCGTTAAATATCGAATTGAAACTCATCGAGCCACTACGGGAATTGTTTAAAGATGAAGTGCGCAAATTAGGACTCGAATTGGGATTGCCCGCGGATTTAATTTATCGACATCCGTTTCTCGGCCCTGGTCTCGCGATCCGCATTTTGGGAGAAGTGAATACAGAATATATTAATATTTTGAAACAGGCTGATGCCATCTTTATTGAAGAATTAAAAAAATCCGATTACTACCACCAAGTCAGTCAAGCCTTTGCTGTTTTTATGCCTTTGAAATCCGTGGGCGTTAAAGGAGACGCTCGGCATTACGGCTATATTATTGCCTTGCGCGCTGTAAAAACAGTAGATTTTATGACGGCGCAATGGGCGGATTTGCCGCATGAATTTTTATCTAGGGTAAGTCATCGAATAGTGAATGAAATTAAAGAAGTCTCCCGGGTTGTTTATGACATGACTAACAAACCGCCGGCGACGATCGAATGGGAGTAAGAAATGCGTAGAAATGAAGATTCAGAAGTCATTGCCGTCGTCCTTTTTAGAATTGTCTGTGGTAATTTCATTGTTAGGACTGCTTATGGGAGTAGGAATGCTGGGAAAAAAGACTCGCAATGTTTGCGATTAATGACTTACAGTTTTTAACTCTGCCTGTATTCAAGGACAGAGTGAAGGGGGTTGCTTGGATTCCTTTGGCTTTTTTCTTGTTTGGATGTTTAAGAAAGCTATTAAAAAAGCTTACGATGTTGCAAATGCTCCTCATTTTTTACGATAAAGGAACAAGGAATGGATACCACGTTTGCAAAAACACCTCCTAATTTACTAATTGCCGGCGTTGATGAAGCGGGACGCGGGCCATTGGCGGGTCCGGTAATTACCGCTGCTGTTATTTTAAATCCCGAGATAATTATTGAAGGACTTTCGGATTCCAAAAAATTGTCATTGAAAAAACGCGAAGAGCTGTACGAAAAAATCATTACGAATTGTAAGGCATTTGCCATTGCACGTGCGGATGTAGATGAAATTGATCGATTGAATGTTTTAAGGTCCACTTTATTAGCCATGCAGCGCGCCATTAATCAATTGGCCATTCAACCCGATAAAGTGTTAATTGACGGGAATTGTTGTCCTGATTTGCCGTATGAAACACAAGCCGTTGTTCAAGGCGATCAGATCGTACCCGCGATAAGTGCAGCGTCCATTTTGGCAAAAGTTACACGTGATCGAGAAATGCTAAAATATGACGTGCAATATCCTGACTACGGCTTTACCATTCACAAAGGTTACGGAACGAAAGCCCATTTAGCAGCCATTAATCGTTTTGGCATCACGCCCGTCCATCGAAAAAGTTTCGAACCCGTGAGGCAGCTGAAACTTTTCATTCCGGAGGAATAATTCTATGGAGCAAAGTGAAATACACAATAATACATTCTCGTGTTTTGCTTCGCTCCATAGGAGCTATTTTGGAAAGTAGAATTAAAGTTGCTGCTGATTTTCTATTACAATCTATTTTCATTGATATGAACTTCAAGGAACTTTGATGGAAAAAAAATTATACATTTCAGTGCTTTGTGGAGGACAGTCTACTGAACATGAGATTTCTATTCAGTCAGCGAAGAATATTGTAAACACCTTGGACGCTTCCAATTATTTAATTTATATTATTTTTATTGACCACGTGGGTCGATGGTATTTGATTGACCAATCGGAAATGTTTTTAGCGTATTCGCCCGACCATCTGGTCAAAGAGGGGAGCGCACGGCCGATTACTATTGCTTTTGGAGATGCTGAAAAGCCTTGGCAGTCATTAAATGGCGATGGTCGTCGTTATTCGGCAGATTGTGTTTTCCCCATGGTGCACGGGACCCAGGGGGAAGATGGAGCTTTGCAGGGGTTGTTAGAGCTTTTAAATTTGCCGTATGTGGGCGCAAATGTGCAAAGTTCTGCGGTTTGTATCGAAAAGGACCTTACCAAGACGCTGCTTCGAGCGGGTGGAATTCCTGTGGTGGATTGGTATACACTTTCACCCCCAGATACCACAGAAGGTGTGTATCAGCGACTTCTCAATCGGTGGGGTGTTTCTGAGTTATTTGTGAAAGCGGTGAGTTTAGGTTCGTCAGTAGCAACTTTTCCTGTAAAGACAGAAATAGAATTTACAAAAGCGGTTAAGGAAGTTTTTCGTTATGACGATCGCCTGATGGTTGAGCCGCGGATTCACGGACGGGAAATTGAGTGTGCGGTTTTTGGGAATGGAACTCCAAAAGCTTCTTTGCCAGCTGAAATTATTCCTCATCACGATTATTATTCGTATGAGGCGAAGTATCTCGATCCTAACGGCGCTACAACAACAACGTCTGTTAACTTATTGGAATCAGTGACTAAACGAATTCAGCAAACAGCCATCGACGCTTTTAAAAAGGTGCATTGTTCAGGAATGGCACGGGTGGATTTTTTTGTTACGCTTAACAATAAAGTCATGGTGAATGAGATAAATACTATTCCCGGATTCACGAGTATTAGTATGTATCCGAAAATGTGGGAAGCCAGTGGATTACCTTGTCCGAATTTGTTGGATCAATTAATTGAGTTAGCCATTGACCGCCACCGAGAACAGCAGAAATTGATACGGTGTTATGAAATAAAGGCAAAGCAAAGTGAAAAGTCAGTTTAATCTGTTTTTGTTGACACTTCGTCCGGCGACATCGTCATCCCCGTCTCCCTGTCATTTCAGCACAGGCGAGAGTCCCAGCGCACCGAAGGTGCGCTGTGCACGTGTGGACTGCTGGATCAACTATGTTTGAATTGCTGTGAGCAAGTTTGAAAACCGGCTAATAAATAGTAATTTTATACACCTTATTCACAGTTTCACGAGCGATACCGCAACTAGCGATTTTTTTCTGTTCAAATTTTTTAATCTGGCATTGGGGATAACAATAATTTTTCGTATTAGTGCTACAAACGCTACCATTTCCTTTTTCCTTTTTTAACGAGCCTCTCATAAAAGCTCTTTAATTCTGAATTAGAATTTCGAGCTGTCACATAGTAAGCAAAAATAGCATTGGTTTAACACGAGTTCTCCCATGAGTCGTCGAACGATAGGCATGATACTTTCCGCTATCATTCGTTCGGGAAGCCAAGCCGACTAATGTGGGGCGTTAAAATTAAGCATGTCAGCCCGTTCAGTGAGGGTATTTAAAACGTCCAGGTTTGCAATTGCACTTGCACATTTTTGTAAAGGAATTAATTTTTCAATTAAGGTATCCAATAATTGTTCGTAAAGTTCTTTTTCCCGGGCCAGCGCGCGAGAGCAGCTGCTTAACACTTTGTCTTCAAAAATTTTTAATTCGAAAGTAGCGTAACGTTCCACATTTTTTAGAGTTTGTCGCCGAATATATTCGGGGGCTTCTTTGGATTGAGCGCGTGAAATTTCAATGTAATAATGGATGTGATTATAGCCAACTTTAAGTGTGTTTATTTTGGTGCGTTCACGCTCTTTTTGCTCTAAGTCAATTAAAAATTGGTGGCTGTTAGTACTCATATTGCGCAGTTCATCCAATGGCGTGCCATAACCGTTGGCAATCACGCCGCTATCGTGAATAATCATCGGTGGGTTTTCGATAATCGCTTTTTGTAATAATTGAAATAATTCATCAAAAAGACCAAGGTTATTTTTAATTTTCCGTGTCACTATCCTTTCGAGATCCCCAATATGGCGTAAATTTTCATAGATTTCCGAATATTTCTTTTTTCGAGAAGAGTAAAAAACCGCGTTTTGTCTTTGTTGCAATAAAATTTGGTCGTGCAAGGGCCGATTAATCCAGCGGCGTAATAATCGGCTTCCAATGGGGGTGGCTGTGTGGTCGAGCAGCCAAGCCAGAGAGTAAACTTCTTTGCCTTGTTACGACGGGTGTTAGCGTCGATAAATAGGGCTTCCTCATTAATGGAGTGAATATGAGGTAGTGCACTCTTTTGTGTGTAATTAACATATTGCAGCAAACATCCTGCCGCCGTAATGGCCAGTGGCAAATGAGTAATACCAAATCCATCCAAACTTTTTGTCTGAAATTGTTGGCACAATAAAGTGAGCGCAGTGGCATGATTAAATTCCCACAGAGGCCGCCGCTTGATGGAATCGGCTTTAAGCGGATGAACAATTTCTTCACTGATTAAAAGTTCTGCTGGGCAAATGCGTTCAATTTTAGCGAATAGCGCATTTTCAGAAATAATTTCCTGAATCAAAAAACGCCCGCTGGTAATATCTAAGGTCGCGATGCCGAAACGATTTTTCTCTTAATGAATTACCATTAATGTGTTGTCGCGATGTTCATCAAGCAGTGCTTCGTCGCTCACGGTACCTGGGGCGATAATACGGGTTACTTCGCGAGCGACAGGACCTTTGCTGGTTGAAGGGTCTCCAACTTGTTCGCAAATAGCAACGGATTCACCGAGTCGAACTGGTTTTGTTAAATAATTTTTGACGGCGTGGTAGGGAACACCAGCCATCGGAATGGCATGACCGGCCGATTGACCTCGAGCGGTTAGGATAATTTTAATAATTTCGCCGCTTTTTTAGCGTCATCTTAAAACAGTTCATAGAAATCACCCATGCGATAAAAAACTAAAAGATTGGGTACTCGGCTTTAATGCGTAAGTATTGACGCAATGGGTGTGTACTGACTAAAATCGTTTTACGTCATTGGCGATTTTGTTTGAAGTTTCATTATTAAAAGCTTAGTGAAAGCTGCCGAGATACTCAAGGGCTGTGTTATGATTTGGAGAGGTTGTAATTATTTTCATCTCCTAGCCTTTCCCAAGCGGGAGAGGGATTCTGGAGGGGTAGCGCTGAGGATTTATACAACAACTTTTTCTTGATTTGACTTTGGACGCTTGTTTTGAGTGCTACACTATGATAAATGGATGTAAATCATTATTCTTTAAGGCGCCAATTGGGTTTGGTGTTGAAAGCTAAGGGGCTGAAATTGTTTGCGGCAGAATCCTGTACAGGCGGTGGGTTTTCTCGCGCAATTACGCGAGTGCTGGGAAGCTCAGCCTGGTTTGATTGTGCTTTTGTCACTTATAGCAACATTTCAAAAGTAGAACTTTTAGGGATTGATCCTCAATTGATCAAAAGGGATGGTGCTGTTAGTGAGTCGGTGGCCCGAGAAATGGCGCTGGGCGCATTAAAGAGAAGTCATGCCGATATTGCGTGAGCATCACCGGAATTGCCGGGCCAAGTGGCGGCACCACCAAAAAACCGATAGGTACAGTCTGGATTGGCATAGCTAAGAAGGGACACAACGCGCTATATCGTAAAGCTTTTTTCGAAAGCGGACGCAAAAAATATTCGTAATTGCGCCATCGCGTATGCGTTGAAATGGTTAATTGAATGTGTGTAAGTGAATAAGAATGAGTAACAACGGTATACCAATTAGCGTTATTTGTGGAATAATAGCTATTAAATAAATAAAATACGAATATTAAATTCTTCTTTTGATAAGGAGCTGGGATGGATAATCGTAGTAATGCGCTGGATGCTGCTTTGTCGCAAATTGAGCGTCAGTTTGGTAAAGGTTCAGTCATGCGTTTAGGTGATCCCGGACTCGTACGAGACATCGATGTCATTTCGACAGGCTCCTTGGGCTTGGATATCGCTTTGGGTGTGGGTGGATTACCCAGGGGTCGGGTTATTGAAATTTACGGGCCGGAAGCTTCTGGAAAAACCACGCTGGCCTTACAAACAATTGCTTCTTGTCAGCGTATTGGCGGTACGGCTGCTTTTGTGGATGCGGAACATGCGTTGGATGCCATTTATGCGGGCAAATTAGGTGTTAAAGTAGAGGACTTGTTAATATCCCAGCCTGATACAGGGGAACAAGCTTTAGAAATTACGGACATGTTGGTTCGGTCAGGCGCCGTTGATCTGATCGTGATCGACTCTGTTGCCGCCCTGACGCCAAAAGCCGAAATTGAGGGCGATATGGGCGATTCTCATATGGGTTTGCAAGCGCGTTTAATGTCACAAGCGCTACGTAAGCTCACGGCAAACATTAAGAAATCCAATACCTTAGTAATATTTATTAATCAAATACGTATGAAAATCGGTGTTATGTTTGGAAATCCGGAAACGACCACAGGGGGAAACGCACTTAAGTTTTATGCATCAGTACGCTTGGATATTCGCCGAATTGGAGCGATCAAAAAGGGCGAAGAGATTTTAGGCAGTGAAACTCGAGTAAAGGTAGTTAAAAACAAGGTGGCGCCACCTTTCCGTCAAGTCGAGTTTGATATTCTTTACGGTCTTGGTATTTCGCGCGAAAGTGAGTTAATTGACCTCGGTGTTAAAAATGAACTGATCGAAAAAACAGGTGCTTGGTACAGTTACAATGGCGAGCGCATCTGCCAAGGAAAAGAAAATCTTCGACAATTTTTCCTTGAAAATCCAAGAGTTGTAGAGGAAATTGAAACACGTTTACGTGAAAAACTGTTGCCGCATCGAGAAAGCGAGAAAACCGCTGCAGAAGTCAATGCAATAGAATGATGGACTTGCGTAACCGTGCGATTTCCTTTTTGGCGAGACAAGAACATTTACAAGAAGAATTAAAGCGAAAACTCGTTACGAGAGGCTACAAACTTTCAGAAGTTGAAACCGAGTTGGCATCCGCCAGGGAAGGTCTTCAAAGCGATGAGAGATATGTCGAAGCCTTACGTGCACCAACGCATTGAGTCTGGCGTCGGGCCCGTCGTCGAATCATCGCAGAACTCCAACAGAGAGGTATTGAGAATTCTTTAATTCAGCAATATATGTATGGTGACAAATCGTTTCAGGTTGAAATATTGTTTTCGGTTTGGAAAAACAAATATGGATGTCAAAGTGTAAAAGAAAAACCATCAGCCAATCAGATGCGTTTCCTACTGCAACGAGGATTTAATTTAAAACAAATTTATAAACTTTAAAAAAAAATGAATAGCAATCAATTACGAGAAATTTTCCTGAATTATTTTAAACAATTAAATCATGAAGTTATTTCAGGTAGTTCATTAATAACAAAAAATGATCCGACGCTATTGTTCACTAATGCGGGGATGGTGCAATTTAAAAATGTTTTTTTGGGTCTTGAAACACGACCTTATCAGCGTGCTGTTTCGATACAACCTTGTATGCGAGCAGGTGGAAAACACAACGATTTAAAGAATGTTGGTTATACGGCCCGCCATCATACCTTTTTTGAAATGTTGGGGAACTTTAGTTTTGGCGATTATTTTAAACGCGATGCTATTAAATTTGCATGGGATTTTTTAACTAACGTTTTAAAGTTGCCGCCTCAACGATTGTGGGTGACGGTATTTCAGGATGACTTTGAGACTGAGTCCATATGGCTTAAGGAAATCAAAATAAATCCAGAGCGGTTCTCACGTTGCGGGGAAAAGGACAATTTCTGGCAAATGGGCGACACCGGGCCTTGCGGGCCGTGTACAGAAATATTTTATGACCACGGGCCAAATATCTCTGGGGGCCCACCAGGAAGCGCAGAGGCAGATGGCGACCGATATGTGGAAATTTGGAACTTAGTATTTATGCAGTACAACCGCGACGCAAAAGGAAATCCACACCCTCTTATAAAACCGAGCGTAGATACAGGGATGGGTTTAGAGCGTCTGGCGGCTGTTATGCAGGGTGTCCACGACAATTACGATATCGATTTATTCCAGTACTTATTGAAAGCGTTAAGAGTGCTTCTTAAGACCGAGGAACTTCACAATACTTCAATGCGGGTGATTGTGGATCATATTCGCTCGGTTGTTTTCCTTATTGCCGATGGAGTGATCCCTTCTAACGAAGGGCGGGGTTACGTTCTGCGTCGTATTATTCGCCGGGCCGTTCGTCATGGGTATAAATTGGGGCAAGAGGAACCTTTTTTCTATCAATTAACCAAACCGTTGGTAGAAGAGATCGGGGGCGCCTATCCTTTGCTTCGTAAATCCGAAGCACTGATCGAGCAAACCATCAAGCAGGAGGAAATACAATTTTCTAATACATTAAAAAAAGGTCTTAAGATTTTAGATCATGAAATGGCCACCTTACCTTCCCGTCAAATTCCAGGCAATCTAATTTTTCAATTATACGACACCTATGGATTCCCACCTGACTTGACGGCTGATATTGCAAGAGAGCGTGATTTTGTGATGGACTATGCAGGATTCGATAAAGCCATGGAACGTCAGCGTGAACAATCGCAGCAAGCGCATCAATTCGTAGCTAATTATGCCAAAAAAGCATCTATTAGTGGTAGTAGCGGCGAAACGCAATTCGTGGGCTATGAAACGTTAAATTCACAAGCGAACGTAATTTCTTTGCTGCAGAATGATCAGCCTACCAACCGATTAAACAAAAGCGAAAAAGGAGTGGTAGTACTGGATCGTACCCCCTTTTATGCAGAATCGGGAGGTCAAGTCGGTGATCAAGGGTTTTTATATTTTGAAAAAGGCAGTTTTCGTGTTAAGGATACTAAAAAGCAAGGCGGTATTTATTTACATATTGGTGAGATGTTAAAAGGTCGTTTAAATGTAAAAGATAAAGTTCGCGCCGCAGTCGATGTGTCGCGTTTTGATATTATGCGTAACCACTCCGCCACACATTTGCTTCACGAAGCTTTGCGCCGTGTGCTCGGCGAACGTGTGATGCAAAAGGGCTCTCTGGTTGAAGCAAACCGTTTACGATTTGATTTTTCTCATTCTAAACCTCTTATGCCAGAAGAATTGCAGGCAGTTGAAAGATTAGTTAATCAACAGATCCAAGAGAATTTGCTTTCCACCATCGAAGTGATGACCCTAGAAGAAGCAAAGAAAAAAGGTGCGTTGGCTTTATTTAGAGAGCGGTATGGCAAAGAGGTCCGTGTACTCGAAATGGGTGATTTTTCTACTGAAATTTGTGGCGGAACCCATACAGAACGAACGGGGGAAATTGGTTTATTTAAAATTGTCTCTGAATCCGGTTGCGCGGCTGACATTCGACGCATTGAAGCAGTCACTGGTAAGGCTGCGCTAGACTATATTGAATCTACTGAGCAACAATTACGTTCGCTCGGTGCTTTATTAAAAACGAACCGTAATAATTTAACGGCGAAGTTAGGCCAAATTTTAGAAGATCATCGCAACTTGAAAAAAGAACTAACAAAATTAAAACAGTGGCTGGTGAATCAACAGCTTGAAAGCTTAGTTAACCAAGTGTTGGATATGCACGGCATAAAAACGCTTGCCATCCGATTGGAAGCCGTTGATCATGAGACGCTACGAGCAATCGTAGATCAATTAAAACAAAAGTTAGAGAAAGCGGCGATCGTATTAGCGATGGTAGAAGGAAAGCGGGTACAGTTAGTAGCGGGAGTTACAAAAAATTGCTTAGATCATTTTAATGCGACAGAACTACTGACGCCGATAGCCGAAAAGGTTGGTGGCCGCAGCGGGGGCTGCCCTGATTTAGCTCAAGGAGCAGGAGAAAAACCGGAGAATTTGGAAGTGGCGCTTGCAGCCGTGCCTAAATGGATTGAGAAAAAGTTAAAGGAATAATTTTTATGGCGTTAATCGTTCAGAAATTTGGTGGAAGTTCGGTTGCGAATCTCGAACGCATACAAAACGTGGCCCGTCTTATTTCTGAAGTGCGTCAGGAAGGCCATGCTGTAGTAGCAGTTGTTTCCGCTATGTATGGCGAAACAGATCGTCTCATCAAATTAGCCCAGTCGATATCGGATTCTAATGGGCGCGAATATGATGCTTTAATTTCTACAGGCGAACAAGTTTCAGCTGCTCTTTTGAGCATGGCTTTGGAGGCCCGTAATTGTCCCGCCCATTCCTATACAGCAGCTCAAATTCGATTGCGTACGACTAATGAGCATAAAAAAGCGCGGATTGTGGACATCAACCCTAAAATTTTGTATAGGGATTTAAAAGAAGGGCGTGTTCCTGTCATTGCTGGTTTTCAAGGGGTTAGCGATACGGGAGATATTACTACCTTAGGCCGCGGAGGATCTGATCTCACGGCTGTTGCATTAGCAGCAGCCCTCGAGGCAGACGAATGTCAAATTTTTACGGATGTCGATGGAGTTTATACGAGTGATCCGAAAATTGTTCCTCAAGCCCGCCGCATTCCTAAAATTATCTTTGATGAAATGATGGAAATGTCGAGTTTGGGGGCGAAAATTTTGCAAAATCGCTGTTTAGAATTCGCGGGTAAATTCAAAGTACCGGTGCGAGTTTTGTCCAGTTTGCGTAAAGGTCCCGGCACGTTAATCGCTTTTGAGTGGGATTCAGCGGAGCAGCCCCTGGTTTCAGGCATCGCCTTTGATCGCCGTCAGGCCAAGTTAACGATCCAGGGCATTCCTGAGAGGCCAGGGTTAGCAAGCTATATTCTAGGGCCTATTAGCAAGGCCAATATTGAAGTCGATATGATTGTGCAAAATGTACCTACGATTGATGCTAATATTGATTTTAGTTTCACGCTTCCGAGGGACGATTATAAAGACGCTTTTTTGATTATGAAGCAGGTAGCCAGCGAGCTTGCTGGAGGTGCTGTATTAGGTAGCGATCAGGTTGCTAAGATCTCCTTGGTGGGAGTAGGGATGCGCTCGCATGCGGGAATCGCCTCTCAAATGTTTAGCGCATTAGGCCAAGAAGGAATCCATATCCATCTCATCACGGCCACCGAAGTTAAGATCTCCGCGGTTATTGATGAGAAGTATTTAGAGTTGGGGGCCCGCACGCTCCATTCAGCCTTCAAGCTAAACCAAGAAATAAAATTTACTTGATTTATCAGTAAATTCCGTTATCCTTTTGAAGCATTACTAAGAGAAGAGAGAGGCAAGTTCGCTAAACTTGTACAATGTACTAAAATCAAATATAGGGAGGTTTGCCACAAGGCTTGCAGGTAAGGATTCCTCAAAGAAGGAGAGGAAGATGTTAATACTAACCAGACGTATTGGTGAATCGGTAATCATTGGAGACGACATCAAGATAACCGTTCTTGGTGTAAAAGGTAATCAAGTCCGTTTAGGGATAGACGCCCCGAAAGATATTTCTGTTCACCGCGAAGAAATTTATGAGCGGATTCAGCGGGAGAAATTGGCTCAGCCAGAAGACCAGCCTGGAAAGACCAACGAATCTGCATAACCTTACCCCCGCTGTGATACGCGGGGTTTTCGTGATTTTTTTCAGTCATATTTATTGTCGTATAACGGTTCTCCACAACGATTTTCTTTCCGTTAACAGGATGTTATCATTCATGCCTTATGTTTTCTGCTGTGGAGAGATGGCCGAGAGGCTGAAGGCGCTCCCCTGCTAAGGGAGTATGGGGTGAAAGCTCCATCGAGGGTTCGAATCCCTCTCTCTCCGTCAGTTTGGCATAATTTTAAGCAATGGACAGTGAGTTCCAGCCAACGCCGGCAAGCGGAAATATATATTTTATTAAAGAGTTAAAAGAATGACTAAAGAGAGCACACTTTCTGGTGCTAGCTGATCTTTGTTTCAGAAGTGCCATTGAAACTGAAAGGATTGTCAGTGTGAAAAGGATATTCCAATTTTAATATGTTATTACTTTTGAAAGCGCACCTGCTTTTTTTTGGGTAATTGTTATGAAAGCAGATCATTTGCCTTTACTCCTTCGTGTGTACATTCTTAGTGCCTATGAAACGCAAAGGGATGCCCACTGCCGTCATTTCATGGCGATTTAGAGCCAGGATATATACGATTTGGGATAATTTACACTAAATTGTTGACTTGTTTGGCGTGCAAAAACCAGCTATCCCAAAACATGGGAGTCTGTGCTGATAAAAATGAGACTCAACAATAACTGGTCTAAACCCCTGCAAATATTCCCAACTCACGGTCGTCATCGTTAAGGCCCATTGCGTATTGGCAATTTGTTGGGGATCGGGTTGTTCAGGATTGCGATGAATAGTATCGAGTAAATGGTCAATTAATAATCAGATTTCTAATTCTCGCCACCGCATGTCCATCGTGGCTAACGCCCACAATGTGTTGACAATCCCTTGGGTGTCCAAATCGTTCAACATTTTGAGCCATAGTACACGCAATTGAGTGGCAAATTTCTTGGGAGAAAGTGCCATCGTGTCTGCTGGTAAGTAATGGCTAAGAGTAAATTAGCAATACTCTGGCTGTTGAACCGGCGGTGCTTTCGTGCCTCCAATATTTTTCGGAAGCAGCATAGTCACGGCCGGTTAATGGTTGAGGTGGGGTCCTTGGTTATTAGCTTGTTTAAAAATCTTGTATTAAAAAAGGCGCAGGGTCGCAGGATTTCGGGTTAGTGTGTCTACGAAAATGTTTCATCTAGTTTAGCATAAATCAAGAGACTTAGCTGAAAAACTGTAGCCACTTATCTTTTTATCAATTACAGGACCTCATTTTCAGTTCTTCTATCCTAACGGCTTGATAATTGACGAATGCCTTTTTTAGTATGAATGTATGAGTATTAGATTTTAGTTACTTAGACGCAGCGCCGTTATTTCTAATGGAATATCATCTTTATTCATATTAAATCTGTTCTCACAGCACGAAGCAAATAAACTATGTATATTTCGCACGTTTGGGTGACGAAGTTAACGATTCGATTTCTCCTAGGATCAACTGCTTAATGTCATTTCCAAGCTTTTCAGTTTTAACGATGTCATTCTCAACGCTTAACATATGCTTAATATTAAGGGTTGGGAAGAGTTTTTTTAAACATTCCTTTCTAACCTTGTTGTGAAAGTGGCTTAAATAATTTGTAAGTTTATTTAACTGAATCGCAAAAACATAAATCTACTTCCGCTAACTTAGCTTTATCAGCACCTTCAAGCGTCTTTTGTTGAGCGATAGCATAGAGCTCCCTTCCGAAGGAAATGGGGAATCCTAATTGAATGAACAATACATCACTATAACAAACAGCAATCAGTTACGAAGTCGTGTGTGAAAACTTGGTGTTTTGAAAACGGTCAAACAGTTTCTTAACAATTGTACTTAAATTTTCGCAACCCACTAACTATTAATTGAATAGTTTTGCCTTTATTTTTGGACCCAGATTTCGCTAATACGACCAATTCACTTAATCCAATGAGGCATATGCCAGTCTGTTCGGAGGTAAAATTCATATTTTGAGCGCTACTAACTAAATAGACACTGAATAGTTTCCATAAAATTACGAGTGGATTTCGTATTAAACTCTAAAAGTTGTAAGTTCGCAAGCACAGCTAATCCACGTAGGCATGTAGTAATTTGATGTTTGTCGTGAGACATCTCTTTAAGCCGACTAAACAAGTTCCATATAGCAGCAGAATTTACGAGCTCAAGCGATTTCTCTGTCGTATTCAATGAGGCCTGCTAATGTTAGTACTGCCTCTAAGCCTCCAATAATACTGACAATTTTTCCAGTATAGATTCGAGTGCTGTTAGCTTTTCATAGAGGTACCAGATCACACAATAGAGATCGCTAAGTCTCTTAAGATCCAGTGAATTTGCCTCTGCTAATAAATTACCGACTCCATTTACGCTCGTTGAAATATTTTGTGATATGGGGGTTTTCTTTTTCTAGAAACTTATCCAATAAAGCCACGATATCTTCATCTGGAATTGGGCGTGCAATGAGCGATGACGCAAGGCCTACCACTCCCCAAATGCTATTCTCAATTTCTTGGGCATTTGGGTTGCCTTTTCGAAGCTTTTTAACCAAGATGAGAATAATCTTAGCGTTTACGTGTGTTAAAAATTTATTTTTCGCCAACCTTTCCAATTCCCACAAGCTGCTTTCAATCCATCTATTACTTAAAAAAGTTGCTATGTTCTCAAAAATAATTTGAATTTCAGTAGCGAGTGGTATTTTTCTATAGAGGTTCTCAGATTTAGGGAGAGATATTTTAATAATTAATTAATTGCTTATTGAGTTAAGAGGGCGGATTCATCCCGTAGGAAGATTGGTATGATGGACGAATGGCTCATTTAGATTGTGGTAATCCTTTAATAGAATTAACATTGAGAGCAACATGAATGAATATATCGATTTAGAAACGCAAAAAGCCGAGAGAATAAGTGATTACCGTCCTTCTAATTGAAGACCATCTGTTAATTCGTCAAGCTATGCGGTTAATGCTTGAGGAAATCCACGGAGTTCGTATTGTGGGGGAGGCTGGGACAGGAGAGGAAGGGCTAAAACTAAGACGTCGCAAAAAACCGGATGTAATTATCCTTGATTTCCAATTACCAGATACGAATGGACTTGAGCTTTCAAGAAAGCTTCTTCGTCGTGACTCCACGATCAAGATACTTATGGTGACAGGGATGGAAGGAGATCTGCTTCCGATACGGTTGTTGGAAGTGGGTGTGCGGGGGCTAATTACGAAAAGCAGTGATACAGCAGAATTGGATCAGGCAATTTTGGCAGTGTATAAGGGTCAGCGTTATATTAGCTCCGCCATTGCCAATCGTCTTGCTTTGAGTAAGACAACAACAGCCGTGACTTCACCTTTTAAGAAGCTGAGCGATCGGGAGATGGAAGTTCTACTCTTGTTGGCCAAAGGCAAAAAAGCGAAGGCGATTGCCAATCAATTACATATTACTGGAAAGACCGTGAATTCTCACCGCTACCGCATATTTGAAAAATTGAGCGTTAAAAACGATGTTGAGCTGATTAAACTAGGGGTCCATTATGGATTGGTTGAAATTGATAAGACCTAAATGTCTATCTGGCTCAGCTTAGCGAATTGTAAGCAGACCTTATTTCGTGTGATAAACCACTATTGCTGCAAAAAGCCTACATATAATAGTAACAAACCCAAGATAAGTCCAAAGAGACTAAAGAGAAAAGGTATTTTATCTAAATGCTCTTCGATGAGCCTTTTCCAAGTATTCACGAAAATTACCCGAAAAACGCCAATACCTAACATAAAAAGCCCAATTATCGTGACAACGATTTGCCAAGTTGGTGCGAAACTATTGTGTTTCATGAAGGCTAAAGAGCCAAAAATAATGGGCAACACACCGCCCATGATATAACCCGATTCGCTATGGAGCATATTTCTCGCCATAACGGCCGCATCGTCTAAGTTGAATAAGATTCCTAGAGATAAAATAATAGAAATGAGTCCAAACCAACGAGCTAAAATGATATATGACATTCTTTTATCTCTCTATAGGCGCCTTTTACTATTGGCTTTAGAGAATATTATCAGTATATTGGTGCGGAAAAAAGTACTTCCTTTAACCAATAGTTGGTTAAACCATACCCAGTAGGAATACAATGATCAAAAAAAATTGGGTATATCCTAATAAGTATTTGAAAAATATAGTAAAATTTTTTATATTTTTTGGCGTCCTTCTTGCAGGGCTAAGCTTGGTAGGCTGCCATTCTTTAAAGGGCGGTGGCATTCTGAATCCGGAGGGGACTATTTCGTTTGAAGAAAGACAGCTCTTTTTTGACTCACTGGCTTTAATGCTCATTGTAGTCATCCCTGTTTTTATTATGAGTTTTACTTTTATCTTTCGCTATCGGGCCGGACATAAAACCTCGGACTACAAACCTAACTGGGGGCACAGTGCCCTTTTAGAAACCATCTGGTGGGGGGTGCCTTGCGGAATTATTATAATTTTGGGAATTATGACCTGGAGTTTAACTCATAAATTAGACCCTTATCGGAAGATAGATGTTCCAGGAAAACCCCTGTTAATTCAGGCAGTAGCCTTACCTTGGAAGTGGCTCTTTATTTATCCGGAACAAAATATTGCGACGGTTAATTACCTAAAACTCCCCAAAGAGCAGCAAATCGAATTCTGGTTTACGAGCGATAACGTTCCGATGAGCGCCTTTTTTATTCCGGAGTTAGGAAGTCAAATTTATACCATGGCCGGCATGCGAACCAGGTTGCATTTGCTTGCATTAAAAGACGGGAACTATTGGGGACTTAATACGCAATATAATGGCGATGGATTTTCGGATATGTGTTTTAAGGTGAAAGTTGTCGAGCCTGATGAGTTGCAGCATTGGTTTGAAAAAGCTAAGAAATCCAAGGAACAACTAACACTTAAACTTTATCAAAACCTGATTCATCCTTCTATGAAAGGTCCTGTGCGGTATTTTTCATCCGTAGCGCCTAATTTATTTTCGCAAATAATCATGAAATATAAGCAAACCACGAGGATCCCCAGGCATTGGGCTATTCCTCAGAGTGATTAAATTAATTAAATAAAGGGTCAACGATGTTAGAGAAACTTATTTTTGGTAAATTAACACTGGATGCTATTCCCCTTCACACGCCGATTATTATGGGGGCGGGGGGATTTATGGCAGTAATTTTAGTCGGTATTCTAGTCACCATTACCATTACCAAAAAATGGTCTTATATCTGGCATGAATGGATCACTTCCGTCGATCATAAAAAAATTGGCATTATGTACGTTCTTTTGGCTGGCGTGATGCTACTGAGAGGCTTTTCGGATGTTGTTTTGATGCGCTCGCAACAAGCGATTGCTGCGGGTGCCAATATGGGTTATTTGCCGCCTCAACATTACGACCAAATTTTTACCGCGCATGGTGTTATTATGATCTTCTTTGTAGCCATGCCATTAGTATTTGGACTGGCCAATATTGTTCTGCCCTTGCAGGTCGGCGCTCGAGATGTTGCCTACCCTTATCTGAACTCCTTTAGTTTTTGGATGACCTTTTCGGGGGCAATGTTATGCAACGTTTCTTTGGTTATTGGTGATTTTGCGGCAACAGGTTGGTTAGCGTATCCGCCACTTTCAGAACTCTATTATAGTCCTACGGCAGGGGTCGACTATTTTATTTGGGCTTTACAGATCGCGGGGGTGGGGAGCCTTCTGGGAAGTATTAATTTTATTGCCACGATTGTGAAGATGCGCTGTCCTGGAATGACTTTTATGAGGATGCCGATTTTTGTTTGGACGACGTTTTGCTCCATGATTTTAATTGCGTTAGCCTTCCCGATTTTAACGGCTTCCTTGGCCTTATTGACGCTGGATCGCCTTTTAGGAATGCACTTTTTCACCCAATATGCCGGTGGCAATATGATGATGTACATCAATTTAATTTGGGCATGGGGGCATCCTGAAGTTTATATTTTAATTTTGCCGGCTTTTGGCGTTTTCTCGGAAGTGGTCGCTACTTTCAGCCAGAAAAAATTATTCGGTTACGTAACGATGGTGTATGCCACTTTTGCCATTACCTTTTTATCTTTTATTGTATGGCTTCACCACTTTTTCACGATGGGAAGTGGAGGGGATGTGAATGCCTTCTTTGGCATCGCGACGATGATTATTGCTGTACCGACCGGGGTGAAAATCTTTAATTGGCTTTTCACAATATATAAAGGTAAAATTATTATGCGAACGCCAATGTTATGGGTATTTGCTTTCTTTATCACCTTTACGATCGGTGGCGTGACCGGTGTGTTGATGGCGATCCCTCCCATTGATTTCCAAGTTCATAACAGCCTGTTTTTAGTTGCACATTTTCACAATGTGATTATTGGTGGAGTGCTTTTTGGATTTTTTGCGGGATTAATTTATTGGTTTCCTAAAGCGTTTGGTTTCCAATTAGATGAGCGCTTAGGTCAATGGTCTTTCCTTTTTTGGGTGGCCGGTTTTTATATGGCGTTTATGCCACTTTATCTGCTTGGTCTGATGGGAGTCATGCGTCGACTCAACCATTACGCTGATGTTACGCTTCAACCTTATTTTATTGTTGCTGCAATTGGTGCCGCGTTGATTATGATAGGCATTCTTTTGCAAATTGCTCAGATCATTGTGAGCATAAAGAATCGCGATAAATTGCGGGATAAAACAGGCGATATTTGGAACGGCCGAACGTTTGAATGGTCCGTTGCTTCGCCTGCGCCTTTTTATAATTTTGCCTTTATACCCAAGGTTGAAGAACGAGATCAATATTGGGAGGATAAGAAAAAGGCAAAGATGGGGGGACGTCCTTTAAGGGTTAATCCAGAGCATCTTCAATATAAAGATATTCATATGCCTAGAAATACTTCTGCCGGCTTTGTTATTTCCATGTTCGCTGGCATTTTTGGTTTTACCATTGTATGGCACATGTGGATTCCGGCCATTATTGGAATCGTAGGCATTATTGCTACCGTAATTGCCCGAACTTTTAGTAAGGACATCGATTATTATGTTAAAGCAGAAACTGTCAAACAAATTGAATTACAGCATTATGAGGAGTTATTAACATGAGGGTAGACACAGCCACAGCCACTGCCGAACATCATCATAACGCCGATGCAACGGACGTCTTCGGTTTTTGGCTTTATATTATGACCGATTGCATTTTGTTTGCTTCCTTGGTTGCTACTTTTTTAGTATTACACCATCCCGGCGCGGTGGGCCCCCTTTTGAAGCCATTGATTGATTTATCATATGTGCTAGTCGAAACCTTCTTTCTATTAGCTAGTAACTTTACTTTTTGTTTAGCTATTTTCGGAATTAATAAAAACAAATTAACAGCAGTTATTTTTTGGTTGATCCTCACTTTCATTTTGGGCGCAGGGTTCGTCGTTATGGAAGTGATCGAGTTTTTTCATCTAAGCGCTAAAGGATACAGTTGGGCTGTGAGTGGTGCTGCTTCAGCTTTTTTTACTTTAGTGGGCACGCACGGTTTTCACGTTACAATGGGCCTACTTTGGATCTTAATTATGATTATTCAATTGCCGATTCTTAAAATAAATAAAAACGCCGCCAGGCGAATGGTTTATCTCGGACTGTTTTGGAATTTCTTAGATATTGTTTGGATTTTTCTTTTCACCATCGTCTATTTGATGGGAGCTATTTTATGAACGCAATGCTTTCTGAAGAATCATACGGTACAGGTAAGAAAAAGTTAAGTATATACATCGTTGGGATGATCTTATGCATTATTCTAACTTTAGTTTCTTTTATGACGGTCATATACTCAATCTTTTCCGCAACTGCCCTGGTGTCCATTATATTTGTATCTGCTTTAATACAATTTATCGTCCAGGTAGTTTGTTTTTTACGTCTGAATGCGAAAAACGAACAAAGTAGAATGAATTTAATGTCTTTTATTTTCACTATAATGATTCTGTTCGTATTGATCGGCGGCTCATTATGGATTATGTGGAGCTTGCATTATCGCATGATACACTAATTATTACAGACAAGTCGTTCATACCATGGTCAGCTAAGCCTACGGAATACAGGCTCTTTTCAGTTTCATTTTGTATTGGATAAGGATTGGATGAGAAAAATTTGAAAATTTTTTTAAGCTATCCGCGAAACACGTCCGACTGAAGTTAAGCCTTCTCCCTGACGTATTTCGCTGATAGCACGGGTTGTCTAGCAATTAGGAATATGAGACTTATCACAAATAAGTAGTTATTTTTTACCCATTGATTTATCTTCTACTTGATGAAGCGGAAAATCAAACTCGAGAAGAGCGACATCTCGTAAGTAAATTGAAGTGGCAAGCTGAATCATATCAATTGGCAAACTATTTTGAAAAGTATAATCTTTTAAAGATATAAATTTTTATCATCTTTGAAAGAATCAATGACTTTTTTTAGAATTTTCTTGAACATCAATAAGAGCTAAAACATTTTAAAATTTTTAGCTTTTCTAATAATTCTTCTTTATTATCATCTACAAACTTTTTAGTACCACTTTCTAAAAGTAATTAACAACCTTTTCATTGGTGGTAACAAAACTTTTTCTTTCAAGAATAGAAACAGATAAAATACTAAAAACACGTTCTGGCTTCGGTAAACGCTCTTGAAAATTACACTTTTCTAGGTGATCGTTTTTTCTCGATAACAAGCAAAAGAGCTATTATTGTTGCGGTAACAGTGATAGCGCTTACAAGTAATGGGAATCCGATTGATAGAAAAATTTTCTAACCTACAGGAAGAAGATTCATGTTCCCTGTATATATTCCCTGTATATATTTAATATTGAAATTTATAATGGACTTTAACACAAAGTTAGTTTGTATAGAACCTTTAGTAAATAATAATAAACAAAGGTTAACTGATTAGTTATAAAATATTTTTAATGTGAGACCCTATTTTGTAGGCAACTTTAATCTCGATTTCTTTTTCCATCATGACGGACCGAGATTCGACATTTCACCCAGACTTTTGCAGTTTTTTGAAAATTTTTTGAGAAAAGTTTAGAAAATTTCAACCGGTCGATTATAATCTATTTTAACTCTATGGTGCGCCCGGACGGATTTGAACCGCCGACCGCCTGGTTCGTAGCCAGGTACTCTATCCAACTGAGCTACGGGCGCGTGTCACGAATTTACTGATTGTACCGAAAGTTTTCAAACTGTCAACTGAACTATGCCATATCTACACGATAGCTAATGATCAGTGAGTGGGAAGAGCTCGTTGCTCAATCGGGATTTAAAACTTCGGAAGGGTTGAGATCAGGAGAAGGCAATTTATCTAGTTATGGTGATTTTTTAGAAAACAATTTATCTATCACAATGTAGAATACCAGGGTCGTATACAGGGTAATTAATTATGAAAAAACAAGACCGCCGACGATAGAAATCTCCAATCTTTGCTGGTTTCCCCGTCGGCGCTGATGCCCAATGCGATAGACAGTGCTGCTACAATCGCTGAAACGGTGGTGTATCGTAATGGGACGAGAACGAATCGAACACGCTTGAAGTATAGCTTGTTAGCGTCCAACCCCTGTTTGCGTATGGCATCTAATGCGAAATATACCATAATAACCCCATTATTCTTAGTAATTCTAACCAACATAAATAAATCTATAAAGTCAAAAATATTTAACTCTTGATTTAAAGATATATAAGCATAGTAAAGCACAAAAAATAGGAAAAGGCAGAGTGGTCAAAATTTAATGGGATAAATAAAATTATCATATAAAGTCGCCAATACCATATAAATGATTAAAATAGTAAAATCTAACAAAAGTAGCAGCCTCATTAAGGATTATTGGAATTTTTCAGCCGTGCTGATAAAATTACTACTTACATCAATGGGTAAAGTTTGTTTAGCGACGGCTTGGACTTTAGGCGTTACAGTTCCTAACGAATCTAGGTTGTAAATTAAAATATTAATGTAATAATTGATAATTGCTTATAATGATTAATGGCTAGCAGACCAGAAGTTTGAGACATCGTGACTAAATTGGTTAAAGGCACTATATTTCCAGTGGAAGATTTGATGGACAAGTTATTTAGCGAACTGATCCTATGTTGATTATTTAGGATCAAGGTCCATAATTACCTGATAATCGCCGTCTAAACGCTTAATATTGCTTAATTGGGCTTGACCATACACTGAACAACAAGGTTGATTCAATTTGGCGCCGGGGTGATCTCTAATGTAGCTCTTTTATCTCGGATAGCAAGTAGACCCTCAAAAGCCTGCAAAAATAGCGCAGTCCCTTTCAAACGGCAACTTTTGGGAGAAATAATCGAAGACAGTAGAATGATTTTTTCCAATTCAGGAAATAAACTTATCCCATCACCAGTTGGTATTGATCAGTGTAAGTGTCTGTTAAGTGAAACATTGATGATCCTTTGGAATAAAAATATACGTCAGTACGCCTTGAATTACTATGCTGTCTTAGGCGGGCAGCTTGACCTTGTGAGGAATCGCCGTAGAATCGAGGATATGAATATCGCGATTTTTCTGACATTTGTGCGTTTATCGGCTATCCCGATTTTTGGAATTTTTTATTTTTTACCTTTTCGGTGGTCGCATCTGGTAGCCGCTCTTGTTTTTATCGTTGCAGGAATTACGGATTGGTTAGACGGTTATTTGGCGCGCAGCCTTTCGCAGACGACCGATTTTGGTGCTTTCCTCGACCCTGTGGCCGATAAACTATTGGTGAGTGCTGCGTTGGTTTTGATGGTTGGTGAAAATTACGTGACTTATCTAGCGGTTCCTGCTGCAGTTATCATCTGCCGAGAAATCCTTATCTCAGCTTTACGCGAATGGATGGCTGAATTGGGCAAACGCACAAGTTTAGCAGTCACTCTCTTATCAAAAGTCAAAACGTTGTTGCAAATGCTAGCTTTAATATTATTGATAGGATATGCGCCGGGCTTTCCGGCGGAACTACTGTGGGGCGGCGTTATTTTACTTTGGATAGCCGCAGCCTTAACCGTCTGGAGCATGATCATTTATCTAAAGATTACCTGGCCAGACTTGACAATGCCACGCGAACAGTAATAATAGCTGGTCTAGAGGCGGGAATAGCTCAGTTGGTAGAGCACAACCTTGCCAAGGTTGGGGTCGCGAGTTCGAATCTCGTTTCCCGCTCCAGAGCTCTTTATTTTTAACTCATTGTTTTAAATTGAAAAACTTATATAATCAGGTGATTGTGGAATTATTATCCATCCTAGCTGCTGATTTAGGCTCGATTTTTCCACTTAATCCCATGCTGCACATCTTCAACCTTTCCGAACTACTCTCAGATTCACTACGAATAGCTAGTATTTGCTCAACTTCTTCGTACCTCAGAGTAACACGCACGGCCTTCATTATTGAAGGCAACCGGTATACCGAGGAGTTAATTACGGTTGAATACTAAATCGAGATATGGTCCTCGGAAGTCAGTAAAAGATTCTTGTGAGCGCAAATCGTTCAAAGGTGTTCGATATTATTCAAGGTTATTTTTTGTTCTAATTAGGGTGGAACAAAGCGCGAAAGAGCTGCTTTGTGGGCATGCTGTTAAGTTTATTTGCGGTAAAAACGATTAATTTAACTGAGATTGCCTTAGCCTTTGGAGGGGAGGCGAAAGTCAGCTCGCGTT
>NZ_VFIV01000010.1 GCF_019425495.1 Coxiella endosymbiont of Ornithodoros amblus | reverse complement strand
TTTGTAGCACTAATACGAAAAATTATTGTTATCCCCAATGCCAGATTAAAAAATTTGAACAGAAAAAAATCGCTAGTTGCGGTATCGCTCGTGAAACTGTGAATAAGGTGTATAAAATTACTATTTAACGGAAGGAGCTGATGGATTGAAGGTTTCCAATAATGTTTTGGTAGGTTCACATTGATTTAAAGTATAAAAATGAAGTCCTGGGACCCCGTAATCGATTAAATCTTTACAGAATTTCGTTACCGCTTCAACGGCCCTAAGCTTTCAATGAGGATTTATCATTATTATAAATTAAGACTCTAACCGTTTATACAACCATCGCGGTATTTCTATAGCACACGTTTTTAAAAATCAAACTAACTTATCAAAATTGCTGATGGGCATGATTCCAGGAACAATAGGTGCTTCATTCCCACGTTTCGACAGGCATCAACAAATTAAGATAAGCATCGCGATAAAAATATTGCGGAATTGCTCCATTAGCACCGGCAGCGATTTTCTGTTAAAAATTTTTAAGCGATTCCTGAACTGTTCTCGTCTCAGTATGAAAATAATCGCCGATTAATTTACGAATATAGGCGACTAAATTTTTATTGGCGTAATTAAAATCACCATTCGTTATATCTTCAAAAGGCAAATCACCCCGTAACACAACGATGCGCTTAATACCTAAAAGCTGATCATTATTGAGTAAATCGAATATAGAGGTTTTCGAAAGACCAATGCAAGTTAAATGAGGCACCACTTCAATGAAGTCTTGACGCAAAGCACGGACAACGCGCATCGTTTTATCCTGAAGGGTTCGGCAGACTGACTTTGAGTTCTCGAACCCTTTCAGAGTTTCTAGGCAGAAACAACTTAAAGCTCAGAGAAAGATGCAACCCGTCCATGACATTTGTCTTTTGATTTTAAGTGCTTGCAGGTTGCAGTCTAAACCTATTGTCGGTCTTTTTTCACTAGAAAACCTTGCGTAAATGTTTCGCACCATCTACCATCCTGCTGAGTGCTTCTTTCGTTTCTTTCCAATTTCGCATCTTCAATCCACAATCCGGATTAATCCATAAACATTCAATAGGAATATATTGAAACGCTTACACCCCCAACTCTTCAATTTCAGCCACTCACGGGATACGTGGCCAATGGATATCGTAAATGCCTGGCCAGATATCGTTTGGATACGCGAATTTTTCAAAGGATTTTATTCCCATTTCAGGACGGGAATTTTCGATGGTGATAACATCGACATCCAACGCAGAGTCGTTTCAATAATATCGTTAAATTCGGAGTAACACATGTGGGTATGAATTTAGGTTTCGTCTTTTAACCCCACAAAACGCTAAGCAAAAGCACTTCACCGCCAACTCCAAATAATCTTGTCAATCCGCTTTTCGCAATGGCAAGCATTCATGGAACTCAGGCTCATCAATTTGAATCACTCAAACTCCGCTTCTTTCAAAATCCTGCACCTCATCGCACAATGCGAAAGCGATTTGTTTGGCTGTTTACGAACGAGGCTGATCGGTCGCGTACGAATGACCAAGCTAATATGCTAACGGGCCTCTTAACATCCTTTTAACCGACTTAGTCGTTAAAGACTGGGCGTATTCGATCCACCCCAGAGTGTCATTGCCCATTCACGACTCACATCCCAAAAAATAATGGGCGGTTTAACACAGCGGGAACCGTAATTTTGAACTCATTCATTGCTCGTGATCACTATTCCATCGAACAATTCCCGAAATACTCCACCATGTCATTGCGTTCGCGCTCACCGCGAACGAAAACGTCTAAACCAAGCTTAACTTGAATGTCAATGATTTCAGCAATTTCTTGACGAATTTTCTCTTGGTAGAGGGAATCATCTATTTTCCCTTGCTTATAATCACACTACAAGCAGAAAATCTGGAAGGTTTGTGGAAAAGAACCGATCGTTGTCGTTGGAAATAACGGTAAATTTAATTGCGCCGTTTGTTTATTTTTTCAAATCGAATGTTCATGTTAACGCCGCATCAAACGTTCGGTAACGCTTGCTGCCATGTAGGATGCAAATCCAAAACGAGAATAGCCTCGTCCACTTGTATCCATTCGATGCCCAGAGAAGAAAGTTGCTGAAAAATTTTTGCATAAACCGGAAATAATTTTGTAAGCAAAAGCAATTTATTAAACGATTCCCCCTTTGCACTTGCCTAAGCATAAAAAAGACAGCAGACCTAAAATAACCAACCGGTTTTGCGCAATAATTATTTTCTAACGCCAGTTTCGTAGATTTAAATAAATCGTCGTGGCGTAACTCAAAATTTTGGTTTGTAGTGAATTCGGGAGCGATATAATGGTAATGGTATCAAACCATTTTGTCATTTCGCACGTTGAAGTTTCAACAATACCGTTCGGCGCTTGTGCACGCACCATGTAGGACACAGTGTCTGTTTGTTATATTTGGAATTAAGCGTTTTGAGAAACGCGATGGGATAGCCCCACCCTTACCGCCATGTTAAGCACGCGATCGTACCAAGAGAAATCCCCACTGGAATCAAATCCACTCCCGCTTCCACTTGGATCTTCCAATTCGTAAGTTGTAATTCGATCGCCTGTTGTTAGAATTGTTGTTGCGAAATTTCACCGCGCCAATAAGACTTCAGGTTTTTTATCTCTCATTTAACTCCAATGCGCAAAGCCTAAATTATGTGCATAAACCACGTCGTACCTCCTATTGTGACGTTAGACAATGCCGGAAATTGACAGAAAAGTGCTAGACGGGATAACTAAGTGCACCGCTTTAGCTGTTTTTTTAATGCCCGCAAGCTGATTATCAAATCGGCATATTTTTAACATAACGAAACTTCTTAAAATAGCGCAACAATTTTTACAAGCTGGCCGAAGAGCTTAGAATTTCTGTTTTGTGGCTTTTCTCACAAAACGCAAAGTTTCATTGGCAATTTCGTTGACCCGCTCGGCACCTTCATTCAAAATTCTTTTCACTTGAGCAAAGTCATTTTCATATTCAGCCCGTCGTTGTTGAATGGGATTGAGAAATTCTAATAATACTTCAACCAATCGTTTTTTACATTCCACATCACCAATTCGACCTTCTCGGTAACGGGTTTTCGCCTCGTCTACCCAATTTTTATCGGGGTTAAATATGTCGTGAAAAACCCACAGCGGATTATTTTCAACCGTTCCGGGGTCGGTCGCACGAAGACGTTTGGGGTCAGTGTACATATTCATAATTTTTTTCTGCACCATATCTGGCGGATCGCTTAAAAAAATAGCATTATTTAATGATTTGCTCATTTTCAATAATTGACCATTTCTGCCAGGCTTGCCTGTGCCAACCAATCGCCGCACGCGCCCAACTTTCGTTTCCGGTATTGGAAATAATCCACCCGCCTTAGGATAATCTTTATCTTCCGTATGAGAGTCGACGCCGCAATACATTTGATTAAAACGTCGAGCTACTTCACGAGTCATTTCTAAATGCGGAATTTGATCTTCTCCTACTGGCACCACTTGCGCGCGAATAGCTAAAATGTCGGCCACTTGCAGGATAGGATACAATAAAAAACCCATCGAATAATTATCACCCAATTCTTTGTCCCGAATCTCATCTTTAATCGTTGGATTTCGCATCAAGCGAGAAAAAGGAATCAACATGCTGAAAAACGCGGCTAATTCAAAAATCGCCGGCACATCGGATTCAATAAAAATAGCACTTTTGTCGGGATCGATACCCGCCGCTAAATAATCTAAGGTAATATCTATGCTACTTTGTCGAATGTCCGCCGGCCGATCGACCTGCATGGTGAAGGCATGCGTATTAGCCAGCAAAAAATAACAATCATTGTCATCTTGCAACGCCACCCGATTTTCGATCGACCCTACCCAATGCCCCAAATGTAACCGCCCCGTCGGCGTGTCGCCCGTGAGAAGACCCGTTCTATGTGAGGATTTAATCATGGCGTCATCATCGCTGGTTAGCGAAGTGCTGTCAACGGGAGTTTATCAAATGAGTTCGATTCCCCTCAGCATCGTTAGAGTTGAGACGATGCGTCCTCAGAAACAAACTAACCCGCTCCCCGAATCTAAACTGGGAATTTTCCTGCCCTCCATTAACCTCCTGCCGAAAGGATAATGTAGACGTATCGGAAAGACAACGAACCTTGAATTGAGGAGAGGGGTACGGCGGACTAAAAAACAAAACTGGCGATCTAACGGGGATACTTCCTACAGGGCTATAATAGTCTACCAAGTAGAAGAAAAAATAAACCCAATGGAAAGAGACAACCATCCTCTTTTTTCTTCCTCAGCTGACAGCTCATTCATTAGCAACGGGAGAAAAGAAGATACTTTCTCACGTTTCAAACGTATTGTCTTTGTAGTGAGTGACTATTTGAGTCTGTTGAAAATAATCTGCAACGCCATGAATAAAAGCGTTATTTTCTTTGGAATTGGCTAAGGCTGAACGCCACAGAAGTTCTTTTGAATGATAAGAGCAGTGCTACAAATGTTTTTGAGACTCAACAAAAAATACAACAAATATTGCTTAGAGTTTATTAGCGCCTCCGACAACAGAAGAAGCCTCGTGGGTTCGTTGTACGACGCCTCATGTGCATCACGCGATGCTTTATGAAACAAAAAGACACGATCTAAAAAACTTATCATTTGCCGATATTCCTTCTGGACACTCTTGACCTAGCAGAATTCCATTCTCCTTCTTTACACACATTGCGTCGACAATTGCCTGCGTGCCCTTTTCCTCATTACCTGTTCCTCCTCATTGTCCATTCGGAATGAGGCCCATCGGTTAGATTGATCAATCACCTCTGGAAATAGCTCAAAACAATGCTTTGAAAGTACAATAATCGCCATTTATTTGAGGAGTAAGGTTTTTCTCCAATTTGTTTCCTCATTAAACCCCAATAAACGGTACTTACTTATGCGAAACCCAGAGTTTCTAAACTTTTCTAGCTCACGTTTTTCCTCGTAACTTTCGTTCATACAATTTGGCATTTTGAGTCCCCTTCTACCTATTGACTATCTAAGTATACAAAACTATGCTTAAAAACATATGAAGTAATTTACTTAGAGGTTGCCTTGAGCAACCGCGTCGTTCAGAATGATACCTGGGAAAGTTGATTTGTCTTGTGGAAAGGAATTAAAACAAAGGACCCATTTTCATCTCTTCCCTTGATAGGATCTCCTCCTCTAATCCAAGCTTATCCTCTAAGTTAAACAGGCCTACTAGATTGTCCATTCGAAATTTCATCGGCAGAAAAGCTTCGGACTCTCGATTATCAACCGAAGTTGGCTTCGCGGATTTCACTTCGACTTCAACTTTAGAATTTGCATTATTTGTATCATTGCGCATAATAATGTTCCCACTTTTTACGGAACTTCTAGAAAAACTGAACCTTTATAATAACTGTTGTTATTCAAAAAAACTACTTACAAGATCATTGACTTCATTCTCCTCATTACTACCCCCTCAGAGGATAAACATAAAGTTGGATTGCATTCAGAAAATAAAGAGTTTCGCAATGAAAAAGAGTTTCTACCATCTAGTAAGTTCTCAAGCTTAATAAAGGAGCTCTCAAATCAGCTTCAAAGCATTTGGTGGGCTAGAAAAGAAAGAAGAGGGATATCCCCCCAAAGGACCAGGTGGAGTTCATAGGCTCGTCACTTTCTTTTTCTTTTTAAGAGCTTGCTAGGCGGTGAAACTAACAAGGGTGGAGGATTGGGGTTAGATATCCTATTTCCTCTGTTAAAATCTGGGGATTGAGGAGGAGTATCCATGGGTACAGGTTCTGAATGGCTCTGATTCTTGTTGCAAGAGTTGTCTCTTTAATTCTTCCAATAACGAAACACTTCCTCCTTTTCCCTCTTTTTCTTAATCTTTAGTACTGCTGAAAAAATTGCTTCTTCCGTAAGGTTAAATTCCTGCAGTTCCTTAAACACACCAGTGGTATTAGAAAAATCAAGCAACTCCTTTAAACAACTCTTGAACTCCCTTTTTCTAAAGTGGCAAGTTAACAGATTTTTGCTAGCTTTTACCCTGTAATTAAGTTAAGTGCCCAATCCTATCACTAAAAGAAAATGATCCTTGATAACAGTATCCTCAAATAATAAAGCTTCTAATGTAGCGTTAATTAATTCATTTGGTGGATTATCAAAGTTTTTAATAAGGGCAATAAAGTTATTTATAATTTTTTTCTGGCATTCGAGCCTTAATCCAAGGATAAATTGCTATTCGCTTCTCGTACCACTGGGAGGTTATCGAAGACAAAAGCGGACCTACATCTGTTATCTGTGTGTTTAGGCATTTTAAGCTTCCATAAAAGAAATGAATCTAATTGTCTAAAGTATATCAGCTAATAGAAGATATGGACTGAACGCAACATTCTAACTTAGCTCCTTATCGCGCGGTAACTTTTCTTTATTAAAGTACTTATTAACAAAGAGTAGCAACTAATTTTTGACTCCTACAGTTCTGTCATTCGCGTAGTCGGAAAAGACGAATTCAAATTAAAAAATTTCGGCTTGCTATTTTTCAGAGTCGGTCTAACTCTTGAAAATCGGACCGTCTAATCGCTCACTTTGGGCTCTTAGCGCCAAAGAATGGAAAGAATCTCGCCATTCCTATACCACTTCGGTACAATAAGCGGCATGGAAAATTTGAGTCTGTTGGAATCGCTAAATTCGCGGCAAAAAGAAGCAGTTACGTCACCATTTGACCATGTGTTGGTACTGGCCGGCGCAGGTAGTGGGAAGACGCGGGTGTTAACGCATCGTATTGCTTGGCTGATCCAACAAAAAAATGTTTCGCCTTACAGCATTCTGGCCGTGACGTTTACCAATAAAGCGGCATATGAAATGCGGGGGCGGATCGAGTCGATGCTGGATATGCCGATGGGCGCGATGTGGGTAGGGACCTTTCATGGTTTAGCACACCGATTGCTCCGCGCTCGCTGGAAAGAAGCTGGATTGCCGAAGTCGTTTCAAATTATCGATACGGATGATCAATACCGTCTTATCCGTCGCATGCAGCTGAGTCTCAATTTAGAAGAGTCTAAATGGCCGCCGAAACAAACCCTGTGGTTTATTAACAAACAAAAAGAAGAAGGACGGCGTTCGCATCAAGTTTTCGATAGTGATAACAGGTATTTTACGGAAACGTTAGTCAAAGTGTACAAAGCCTATGAAGATGTTTGTAACCAAAGCGGGCTTGTGGATTTTTCGGAATTATTATTACGGACGTTAGAATTGTTGCGCGATTCGGCCACGCTTCGCGAGTATTATCAGCAGCAATTTCAGCATATTTTGGTAGATGAATTTCAAGATACCAATACCATTCAATACGCTTGGCTAAAAGCGCTAGCAGGCAAGCAGACCGTTTTCATGGCAGTGGGCGATGACGATCAATCGATTTATAGCTGGCGCGGTGCAAAAATTGAAAACATCCATCATTTTTCCCGCGATTTTACTGGTGTGAAAACCATCCGTTTAGAACAAAATTACCGTTCAACGCAGACGATTCTCGATGCCGCCAATGCTGTTATCGATAACAATAAAAATCGCTTCGAAAAAAAATTATGGACCGACAGCCACACTGGCGAACCCATCACTTTATACACGGCGTTTAATGAGCGTGACGAAGCTTTTTATGTAATTTCTTGTATTGACGCGTGGGTTCGTCAGGGCCGCTCTTATAAAGACGTCGCTATTCTTTATCGTTCGAATGCACAATCTCGTTTATTTGAAGAATGCCTGATTGATTGGCAAATTCCGTATCGTATTTACGGTGGCTTAAAGTTTTTTGAGCGCGCTGAAATTAAAGACGCGTTGGCATATTTACGACTGCTGGCGAATCGAAACGACGACGCCGCTTTTGAACGCGTTGTGAATGTCCCAACGCGCGGCATCGGAAATAAAACGCTCGTGGCATTGCGCATAACTGCACGCAATCACGCTTTTTCCCTTTGGCAAGCCGCTCAGCATTTAATTACCAATCAGACGTTGAATGCACGCGCGCTCAACGCGTTACAGCACTTCATAAAATTAGTTGACCGATTGCAAGACGAAACCAAAAATCTGTCGCTAGTGAAACAAACCGAAAAAATGCTGATTGAAAGCAATTTACTCGCTTTGTATAAAAAAGATAATAGTGAAAAAGGGATTTCGCGTGTTGAGAATTTAGAAGAATTGATTAATGCGGCCTCTCAATTCACACCAACGGATAATTTAGCGTTATCCCCATTGGATGCTTTTCTTTCTGATGTCGCGTTGGAAACTGGCGAAGAACAAGCAAGCGCACACAGAAATTGTGTGAGCTTAATGACTCTACATGCGGCGAAAGGTTTGGAATTTCCATTAGTGATTATTAGCGGTCTAGAAGAGGATTTATTTCCGCATCGTATATCTATCGATGCTGCTAACGGTTTAGAAGAAGAACGTCGTTTGTGTTACGTTGGCATGACGCGTGCGCGGGAAAAATTAATTTTTTCCTATGCGGAAAGCCGCCGTCTGCACAGTTTGGAAAAATTCAATCAGCCGTCCCGATTCATTCAGGAAATTCCACCGGAATTAATCGATGCCGTTCGCCCCACTCCTAAAATAACGTGCCATGCTACAATCACTTCTACTCAAAAATCTCTGGTGGGTGAGACGGGTTATTACGTTGGGCAGCGCGTGAGTCATAAAAAATTCGGGACGGGCATTATTATTAATTACGAAGGCCATAGCGAACATGCGCGCTTGCAAGTGAGATTCAATTACCACGACACAAAATGGCTGGTCGCTAGCTATGCCAAACTGGAAGCCTTAACGTGATTGCGTGGTCAGTGGTCCTCGGATTTACCAAGTATCCCGATGCTGCTAATGATCGTCGGTGGTATTTTAATTTTCTCAAGAAACCTTCGCCTTCTTTAACCAGGGCGGTTCGGCATTTGGCTGTGGTGTTGTTTTTTTCAGCAGTGGCTGCCGAACTGATTCCTGTCTTTCTTCATCATCAGATGCGATGGGTTATCATTATCGGCTCCGCTGCCGGCGTTGTTGTGATGTTTCTGACAGAATGGTTCGCGGATAAATTTTCCACTTCAACTCGTCATTTTAAACGATTACTGTCCCTGATTATTGTTGTCGCTATTGACGTTTTTATCGATGGCATTCTTGTCAGCATTTCTTTCTTAGTAAATTCACGAAGCGGCATTATTATTGCCTTGGCGCTGGCTTTGGAAACGCTTTTTCTCGGGATGGCCGCCACATTAAAAATGGCAGCTAATAAAGTTCACCACGCCCTCGGTGTTTTTGTGATTTTTCTTACTGGCTTATGTATATTGATCGGTGCCTCGTTGGGTTTTGGAATCGTTTCCAGATTATCCCCTAATTTTCGAATCACTATCACCGCGTTTGGTGTTGATACGCTGCTTTATTTAGTCGCCGAAAAATTACTTACCGAAGCACAAAAAGTTCCAGAAACACGCCTGGCCACTATCACTTTTTGCCAGATTTTTAATTGTTTTGCTTGTGCACTAAACAGAGGGTGTTTGAAATTTTAGTTAATCACCTTCAATTCCCTAAGGTGTTGGGTCTCCGCGATCTCAAGAACCATCGCAGTCAGGAAAGCCACCATTGCCTCCCCGCTAGGGAGGTCCAAAAGTTAATATGAGAAGTTATCGATTCTTCCACTTTTGTCTCTTCATTGCTTGTTCTTCCAATTGTCTCAATAACGGGGAGATGTTGTGATCATAATGATTGACCAAACCAAGGTGAGAAGGAGCTTAAAAGACGTTCAATTACACCTTCTTGATATAAAATGCAGAAATATCTCTAAACAACCTGTTGAGGTAGCCTCAGCATAAAATCTTTGAGGACTCTTAAACGTGGGTTTTCATTCTGAGGATGTGTATCCATTTTATTTTCTTCTGTTTCCCTATCAATGTTTTCTGAAAAATGATGCTGAAGGGATAGCCCTTTCGTTGAGCAATATTGGTTTTAAGATCTGGGCCTGAGTTTCCAAATCAACACCGTTCGGATAAAGCCAGGCCATTAATTTGACCTCGGCTAATCCGCACACGAATATTATTCCATTTTTCTCGCGATCTTCTTCCCCACCCCCTGAACACGCCGTAATTAGATCATCTTGTGTGATGAGGGTAGTTTCGGCAAAGAACCCCGGAATATAATGAGGATAAACGAGGTACGAATCGCTATGAAATTAAACTCACGAGACATGTTATTTCCTGAATTTTATTAATTTTATTTTTTAAATAATATGACAGACACCGGCATGCCAAATCATACCGACTCAAGTTTTTTAGAAAAATGAACGCATTTTTTTATGCAATGCTAGTAGGGATAAGAATTAGTATAGTGTTAAAAAATCGTTTTTGCAAACCTTGTTCAAATCCTTGTTGCAATTCTTTTTGAAGTCCAAATCGTTCAACAATACTAATTATAAGCCATCTTTTCTTCTACCTTCCAATGATAAACTGTTTCTTGATATTCTATCTCAAGTTCCTGTGGTAAGTGATTCACCCAATGAATGAAGAAGTTCATAGCCATTTCAATTTTTAGGTTTCGTCATTCCCGCACAGGCGCCTAGGCGTCAAGTTAAGCATAAACCCCTCCTAATGACTGTAAATTTGATGCTCTCTTTCGCCTTGTTCCTTTCAAAGCTCCTTGATACAATGGGCACTACTATTACCCACTCATGCTGGAGAGCGAAAAACTTAAACCCCGTGGCCCCCGCGGGGGCATTTGCTGTATTATTGAAGCATACAAAATCTTCACAGCCAACTCGGGAAGATGTTCGATGTCCCTTCAAACTATATCGTAAAGGTTTTCCAAAACCTATTGGATTCGGCAGGCTCTCAGACATTGCGAAATCTGGCTAACTATGATACATGGCGTATATGAAAAAATAACTTTAATTCGCCCGGACGATTGGCATTGTCATCTCCGCGATGGATCTCATCTCCCACGGACCGTCCCAGACATTGCTACTCAATTTCATCGAGCCATTGTAATGCCAAACCTTGTACCGCCGATCACGACTGTCCAACAAGCAAAAGCGTACTATGATCGCATTAAAGCGCACGTTCCTAAATCCAGTAACTTTGAACCGCTGATGACACTTTATTTCACCGAATCAACCCCACAACAAGAAATCAAAGCCGCAAAACGATCAGGAATTATTGTCGCCTGTAAACTTTATCTCGCGGGCGTCACCACTCATTCTCAAGCCGGGATAAAAAATCTCCAAGCGATTTATCCGCTGTTGGAAACGATGCAATCGGTCGATTTACCGCTTTTAATTCATGGAGAGGTTGTTGATTCCGTAGTCGATATTTTTGACCGTGAAGCGGTTTTTATTGAACGAGAGCTCCTGCCTTTAGTAGAAACATTTCCTAAACTTCGCATTGTCTTTGAACACATTTCTACTAAAACTGCTGTTGATTTTGTTTTAGAGGCTCCTTCTAAACTTGGCGCAACTATTACGCCGCATCATTTGCTATTCAATCGAAATGATCTACTGAGCGGCAGCATCCGACCTCACTATTATTGCCTTCCTATCTTAAAAACCAGCGAAGACCAAATGGCCTTAATTCAAGCAGCTACCAGCGGTAACCCAAAATTTTTTTTGGGCACCGATAGTGCACCCCATTCACAAAAAAAAAAACAATCTATTTGCGGCTCCGCGGGTATTTACAATGCGCCCGCGGCTGTTGCGCTTTACGCAGAAATTTTCGCGAGCCAAAATGCTCTGGATAAATTAGAGGCTTTCGCCAGTCGTTTCGGCGCAGAGTTTTATGGGTTACCACTAAATAACAGCCAAATTACGCTCATCCATCAACCCTGGCAGGTCGCAAAATCGCTCCCTTTTGGCAATGAACACGTTGTGCCACTTTTTGCGGGCCAAACCTTGCAGTGGCAGATTCAATCCCATGAACACAAATAACAATAAAATTTATTCCCTCAAGGATCGCTTTAGCGGATACCTCCCTGTCGTTGTCGATATTGAAACGGGCGGACTCGAGCCGCTTAAAAATCCGTTACTCGAGATCGCCGCTGTTTTAGTTGAAGTGAACCAGGAAGGGCAATTGTGTCAGGGAGAACTATTCGCTTGCCATGTTCTCCCTTTCGAAGGTGCTGCATTAGATCCAGCGTCTTTAGAAATCACGCGCATCGATCCTTATCACCCTTTCCGATTTGCAGTAGATGAAAAAAAAGCATTGCAAGATTTATTTGCTTTTATTGAAAAGGCTGTTAATGTCACCCAGTGCCGCCGCGCTGTGCTCGTCGGCCATAATGCGCATTTCGATTTGACTTTTATTCAAGCTGGCATGAAGCGCTGCAAGCTAAAAAAATCGCCTTTTCACGCATTCACTTGCTTTGATACCGCCACTTTAGCCGCTATTGTCTTTGGTAAGACTGTCCTGGCCAAAGCATTACGCGCAGCCAATCTTCCTTTTGACAAAAAAGAAGCTCATTCAGCTATTTATGACGCAAAATGTGCTGCTGAACTATTTTGTAAGATTAGCAATCAAATCGATGGGCGTCTTAAAAAAACCGAGTAGCTAATCTCCCGGTATTACCAAGAGCTTGTCTTAGAAGATTAATTCTCTACCGTTCGGGAACAGTCATCGCTGCCGGCGCTTCCATTTCTATCGATGAAGCCGATGCTTCTTGTAAGGATCCTAAAGAACTTTTTAATGCGATTCTTTTTCACATCTGTTTCTTGGATTTTTTCAGGGCACCTTTTTCGCTTGAATTCTTTATTAAGACTGAACCCTTAACAGTGCTGGTTCCCGCTTCCAACAAACCCATTTCATAAGCACTCCTGACTACTTTTTCAATTTCTCGTTGATAAAGATTCTGTAACTTTTCCATCTCCTTTTCATAAACCTTTAATTGCCTCCTTAAAGCAACAACTTCTCTTTCTGAGCTTGTTTTTGGCATGATGTTCTCTCCATTTAGAAAAAATACCAGAACAAGTACAACAAAATTAAAAAACGGCAACAGTATTTCTATCGCCGTTTCTGCTTTTATTTAAGTGATAATTATAAGTTGTCAGCGTTTTCCGCTAAATATTTAGCAACTCCGTCTGGAGAGGCTTGCATAGCGGGATCACCTTTCTTCCAGTTAGCCGGGCAGACTTCGCCGTGCTCCTCCGTAAATTGTAACGCATCGACCAAACGCAGAAGCTCGGGGATGCTACGTCCAAGTGGCAAATCGTTCACGATTTGCGAACGCACAATACGCTGTTTATCAATTAAAAATACGCCGCGTAAAGCAACACCACCCACGTGTTCAACCCCGTAACTACGGCAAATACTATGGGTAACGTCAGAAGCCAATGGATAACGCACCGGACCGATGCCTCCTTTTTCAATAGTGGTATTACGCCAAGCATTATGGGTAAACTGGGAATCAATGGAAACGCCAATCACTTCCACTCTGCGCTTTTGAAAGTCTGCAATTGTTTTATCTAAAGCAATTAATTCCGACGGGCAAACAAATGTAAAATCAAGAGGATAGAAAAATACTAACCCGTATTTATTCTGGATAGCCTCTGCTAAATTAAAATTTTCTACGATATCACCATTAGCCAAAACCGCTGGGACCGTAAAGTCAGGCGCTTCCCGGCCTACTAAAACAGCCATAATAACCTCCGAATTTCAAAATAGCACTAATTTAGTGCTATACTAAAGGATTGTTAAATAAGCCTTTCAGAAAAATACCTTGGATAGCATCAAGAAGAAAACACCCCCCGACACTTAAAATAAGCACCCAAACATCTCTCTGAAAATCTATAGAAATTCAACCTATAATCGGGTATTGTGCGAAAGTCAAGATAAATGAAAAAAGGAGGAACCTCTAATGGCTTTTGAATTACCGGATTTGCCCTACAAACTCAATGTACTGGAACCGCATATCTCTCAAGAAACGCTCGAATATCACCACGGAAAACACCATAGAGCTTATGTCAATAAACTCAACAAACTTATCAAAGGCACCCCTTTTGAAAAGGAATCTCTGGAAGAAATTATTCGAAAATCCGATGGCGGAATCTTCAATAATGCAGCACAACATTGGAACCATACATTTTATTGGCACTGTATGAGCCCTGATAGCGCTGAAGATCCCTCTGGTGAATTAGCTTCAGCTATTGACAAAACTTTTGGATCTTTAGACAAATTTAAATCGCTTTTTACCAACTCCGCAAATAATCATTTCGGCTCGGGATGGGCTTGGCTCGTTAAAGATAAAAATGGCAAATTAGAAGTCTTAAGCACTGTCAACGCTCAAAATCCCATGACTGAAGGCAAAAAACCACTAATGACTTGTGATGTTTGGGAACACGCCTATTACATCGATACCAGGAACGACCGCCCCAAATACGTTAATAATTTTTGGCAAGTGGTCAATTGGGATTTTGTGATGAAAAACTTCAAGTCCTAACATGACCATTAACGTTATTATTAATGGAATTAATGGCAAAATGGGCCGGTTGGTAAAAGAAAACATCACGGCCCAACCTGATTTTGAACTAGTGTCTGGAACCGGTCGCCAAAACGATTTAGTGAAAACTATTCAAACCACTCATGCGGATGTTGTCATCGATTTCACAACGCCTCAATCGGTATTTCACAACGCCGAAATTATTGTTCAATCCGGGGCAAGACCTGTTATTGGCACGACGGGACTGACGTTAGAACAAATCGCTCTTTTAGATAAACGATGCCGTAATAAAAAGCTCGGCGCAATTGTGGCTCCTAATTTTTCTGTCGGTGCGGTGTTAATGATGAAATACGCAAAAGAAACAGCGGGCTATTTTCCCGACGTAGAAATTATTGAAATGCATCATTCCCAAAAAATTGATGCCCCCTCAGGAACAGCCATCAAAACCGCGCAGATGATAGGCGAAATGCGACCTTCAAAAAAAGAGGAACCTTTTAAAGACCACGCTCGCGGCGAAATAAAAAACGGTATCCCCATCCACTCCATACGCCTCCCCGGTTTATTCTCCCATCAATCTGTGATCTTCGGCAGCAATGGAGAAACACTCACCATCCGCCACGACGGCATGGATCGCAATTGCACCATGCCAGGAATTTTCCTAGCTTGTCGTAAGGTGATGGAGTTGGATTATTTGGTTTATGGGTTAGAAAAAATTTTATAGGCCGAAAACAAGGAAAAAGTATAGTCTGCGTCTTAGAGTAATTGGTTTAAAGTACCCTCTTAGTAGAAATGCTCATAGCCTTTGCAAATGATGCGGTTTTAATCGTTAGGCTTTTAAAAATAAGGAAGCTAATCATGAGCCTTTACGATTGGATCAAGGCTACTATCTTCTTATATTCATTCAGAAAAATGGATGAAGTTCTAAAACACCTTCGTGAGAATGTTGGAATCACTTTTTTTCATTTCGCAAGACGATTTACTGACGGACGTTATTTTAAATTAACCACTGATCAATAACGTGGCTTAGAATATGTAACTAAATATGCTAAATATGATACTTTTGTTACAAATAAGGAGTTCGCCCAAGACATTTGGACGTGTAGTGATGGAATATATGAAAAGATGGAACGAGAAATGCATGAAGTTAGAACAAAGAAATTCAAAATCCCTCTGAGAGTTAGTTTTATCCAGAAAAGTGACACGACTATTGTGACTCCAATTCTTATAGCTCCAATTTATTAGAGAAAGGTCTCTCTCATCTTTTAGTAAATTAGTAAATACTAGAATTATTAAACTACTTGATTTTGAAAAAATTTTCTTAACGACATTAATTATTTAATACCACACTATAACGACAAAAAGACTGCTTCCTTTGAGGTAAGCAATAAGATTCCATAAATCAGGATGCTTTAACAAAGCGTGAGTATGATATCCTTCACTTCATGAAACTTGATTTTACTGTTTGTGAAGTATCCAAGCTCTTAGCTATTACAGAGGGAAGCATAAAAAAATCTAATTGACCGTTTGAAGGAAAATTTAACTGTCGGGCACACGCACAATTATTTGTGCTGGAAATCGTTAAAAAAACTGTCTTAAGCACAAATGCTTAAAACTCTTTATTCAATAATTTCTCAATTTCCTTTTCGATATCTTGAAGCGCTTTAAAACCTACACTTATGCTATTTGATAGACTTATAAAACCATGAATCATGCCCTCGCATTCATTGAACCTTACTGGTACGTCTACTTTTTTTAATTTCTGTGCATACAAACACACTTCATCTTTAAGAACGTCAAACTCAGCAGCTAAAATGAAAGTTGGTAGTAGATCGTTAAAATCTTCGTGAAAAATGGGCGAGAGCTGCGGATCTGATCGATTTTTTTAGGACTCATACAGTGCCGCATAACATCACTGTAATGTGTTCTGAATCAAAGTATAATCTTCCTCATAAAATTGGTGCGAAAGGGTAGCACAAGTAAAATCAAGTATAGGATAAATCAGAATTTGGAGATCAATGCTAAAAGGTGGACTTCGCTGCAATATAAGCCTTTTTTAACGCAGCTAAAATTACGACCCGCACTATATAAACAACCAATCGTCCGTACTGAGGTTTAAATCGTGAGATATATTAGGCTGAACTCAACACATAGCTTTCAGGCAATCTTCTAAAGCCGCGAAAAATTTATGGTTGGGTGCTAATCGATAGCCTATGCAATAATTGTGCATTCTGATACAGCGCTTAGTTTTCTGCAATCGTGATCATATCCATCCAACGTGTCTAAGACAAAACCACCTCCTAAAAAAAGAATCACCACTTTGGACTGGTGCATCGGAGTATAAAATAGAAATAACCCCCCTCATCGATTTCTATAACGGCTTCCCTTAGCTGACACGTATTTTTAAGATGCTTAGAGAAACAATATAGCTTTTTTAAAGCTCATGAGCCTCAATAATAGTAAGTTTATTAATATCCATCCTGGATTCAGTGTGTCTTTTTAGAAACTCTTTAGCTTCTGGATTCAGAGGCATATAAGCACACCCTGAAGAAAATTTAAATAAATTGACGCCCAATGGTCGGTTTTTCAAGCGGCAACAAATATTCGCTATTCTCTAAAATTACAAGCCTACTATCTTTAATTATTAGCGCGCAGCGGAGATGCGGATTTCACACTTAAAAGATGATCCTGTTTTCCCCAAATAATTAGGGTTGGTACTGAAATTTTAAGCGAATTTTCCAGGATAGTGGCATCTGCAAAAACAATTTTAGTAATTCTTTGTAAGCGTTCTTTATAAGATCTGTAAAATTTCAGTAAATAACTTCTCCTTTCTAACTTCACCGGGTAAGCTTCATAGAAAAGCAATTTCATTTCCTCATGAAATTCATCGGAAATTAAGGGCATGCAAGGATTCGTATTAATTCGTTTTATTATCTGACACAGAAGAGAGAAGGGATCAAGTAGGCCGAATAGGGCACCAATAAAAGCTAATGAATGAACTTGAGCTGGATATTTTTCTGTGTAGAGTGCGGCAATCGTTCCTCTCATTGAATTGGCTGCAATATTTAAAGATATACATGTTCAATCGGTAAGCAAAGCGATTCAGAAAATTGACTTCTTGGTTCAAGAGGAAAGCCCTGATTTTTCCCATATCCGGCTAAATCTGGTGCGACGACATTAAAACGCCTTTGACAAAGGGTTAACATCATTTTGTACCATTACCCTTTTACACCCAAAAGACCGTGTATCAGTAAATTCTTTTTTTTAGCAAACTTTCATTGCATTGAAAATATATAGATAGCATGCCCAGAGATGGTTACCAGTTTATATCGAATTTGAAAAATCTAAAGTTTGATAGTTTCTAAAAGCAATTATGTTTGAAACAGATAATTCGAAAATTAGGTGAAAAATAAGAGCTAGCGTCATAAATATACACCTAAATCAATCTTGCTTAATTCTCATATTATTATTATTTTCAAAAGAACTAAATATGATAATCGACATACTTTATTTACCTGATTAATGTTAATCTCTCCGGCTAATCTCACACAGATGGCCTACTGATGTCATCACAATATCATAATTAGAAGGTCTTAAAAGGAGACGAAGAATCATTGAAAATGAACCAGAAAGGAAGACTGTAATGGATAAGGTAGAATTAGAAGAAAATCTATTGAGAGGGAAGGCATTGATTAAACGGATGGCTCAAGAGTTTCTTGAAGACCGATTAAGTATTGGAGCCAGCTGAGAGAATATTCGTCGCTTAACTACTCATATTATCGTTTTTGAACATGAAGTAGAACAGCGATAAAAGAAAAAGACCACATAGGAAACAAAGAGGATTCCTGTTATGAGCGATATCAATAAATTCCATTTTGGATAAAAGAGCTTCTCCGGAGACAAGAAGAGGAAAACACATTAAGCACCCAGAAGAATAAAGAATCTAAGAAAATACATTGACCGAAATTTTTACCAACAAAACGATATTATATAGGTAAATTATACTCCGATGTTTCTAACAAATGGTGAATTAGAAATTGCGATTTTGCTAACAAGGTCAACGTTACAAGGCTATCGCTAGGCGGCTGTCCTTACCCGTTCATACCATAGAATTTTATATTCAAAATATAAAATTAAAATTCCATTGCCAAAAATAAAAAATTCTTAACCGCCGCATTAGAGAAAATTGAGATTGTTCTAAAATTTAACCTGCCCTAAAGTTAAAAGGCGAATTCTAAGTCGTTTTGCCAATTAACTCTGACCACCTTCCCGCGAGCCCATCTGCTGTCCTGGATTTCCATGTCTTCAGCCGTGAAGCGTTCTATTCTTTTCTATTTCGGTAGACAGCCTACGCACGGGAACAACGGGCATTTTTACATCATGTGCAACCGCGGTTTTATCCATTATTAACGCTAAGTCAAATAAAGATGGAAAAGTTATGTCAATAACCGTATATGAGCTCTAAAAAAACCGCACCCATTATTGTATAAAAATTTCCATTTCTTTAGCGATTGGATACCAACGTAAATCTAATCCGCGCGCGGCTTTGACTTCATCAAGTCGGTTAATGAGTTGCTGGTGAGGTGCGTTGCGCAATAGGTCGGGGGTGGTTTTAATTTCTGTCAGGATTTTTCCCATCGCTTCGATAAAATGATCTAAAGTTTCTTTACTCTCAGTTTCAGTAGGCTCAATCAATAAACATTCTGGCACTAATAGTGGGAAATAAATCGTTGGTGCGTGGAAACCGTAATCGAGTAAGCGTTTAGCAATGTCAAGCGCCGTTACGCCGTAAGCGCGGGTTAATGGTTTTAAGGTAATAATAAATTCATGCGAAGCACGTCGGTTGGGGAAAGCGAGCGTGAATCCAAGTTGTTCTAATCGTTTCATTAAATAATTAGCATTTAAGGTGGAAAATTCAGCAATACGTGATAAACCTTTTTTTCCGAGCAGGCGTAAATAAATATAAGCACGCAATAATACACCTGCGTTTCCCATAAAGGCGGATAATCTCCCAATAGTTTTAGGACATTCTTTTTCCGTTAACCAATCGTAACCCTCTTTATTTTTCCCAACCATGGGAACGGGCAGAAATTCAGAAAGCCGGGGCCCAGCCGCTACCGGTCCTGCGCCGGGGCCACCGCCACCGTGGGGCGTGGCGAAGGTCTTATGCAAATTTAAATGCATGACGTCAAAACCCATATCGCCCGGACGGTATTTCCCTAAAATAGCATTTAGATTTGCGCCGTCGTAATAGAGTAATCCGCCGGCATCGTGAATGATTTTTGCAACTTCTGAAATTTGTCTTTCAAACACGCCTAAGGTTGAAGGATTTGTCAGCATAATACCTGCTGTTTTAGTGCCTGCTATTTGCCTTAGTTTTTCGAGGTCGATGTCGCCGTCTTTAGTGGTAGAGATTTCCTTTACGGTGAAACCGCACATCGCCGCTGAAGCGGGGTTGGTACCGTGCGCCGCATCAGGCACAATCATTTCAGTACGATCGTAATCACCGCGATTTTCGTGATAAGCTTTAATCATGGCAACACCAGCGAATTCTCCTTGCGCGCCAGCCATTGATGTCAACGAAATTTTTTCCATCCCGGTAATTTCGGTTAGCATTGTTTGTAACTCATAAAGACATTGTAAAAAAGTCTGGCTCTGAGGAACCGGAGATAAAGGATGACGTTTTAAATAACCCGGTAATGAAGCTAAACGGTTAGCGGCACGGGAGTTGTATTTCATCGTGCAGGAACCTAAAGGGTAAAAGTGGGTATCGATTGAAAAATTCTGCGTGGATAAACGCGTAAAATGGCGGACAACTTCCAACTCGGATAATTCGGGGAGGTGGGGCGTATCGCGACGCAATAAACTCGCAGGAATATCACTAGAATCCATTTTATCTGCAATAGCGTGCGCTAATGTTCGCCTATTTTTTCGAGATTTTTCAAAAATGAGCATTTATATTTTTACCTTTTAATTCTTCTTCTTACAAAGAGGCAATTATTCCCTTATTTCACTTCATACGGGCTATTTTCTTTATTGAATGGAACGTAAGGCGTTTTCATAATCCATTAAATCATCGTCGGTTTTTGTATCGGTAACGCAAATTAATAAGCAATTACCTAATTTCGGATAATGGTTTTTCAATGAAAATCCTGCTTGAATGCCTTGTTCGGCCATGACGGCCAGAACCTTTTCCACAGGTTTTTCTAAACGAACAACAAACTCATGAAAAATGGGACTTGAAAAAACGGGCGACACCCCTTTTACTACCGACAAACGTTGAAAGAAATTGCGTGATTGAGTATGCGAAGCTAACGCTACCTCTCGCAAACCCGTTGCTCCTAACAGGCTTAAATAAATAGTTGCAGCAACCACAGCCAATCCTTGGTTAGTGCAAATATTAGATGTCGCTTTTGAGCGGCGAATATGTTGCTCTCGCGCTTGTAACGTTAGCGTAAACCCTTCCCGCCCCTTTTTATCGACAGTCCTGCCTGCAATTCTTCCCGGTAACTGCCGAACATAGTCTTTTTTACAACACATAAATCCGAAATAGGGTCCGCCTGAAGCCAGTGGCACACCAAGAGGCTGTCCTTCGCCACAAACAATATCTGCCCCTTTTTGCCCCCATTGACCTGGCGGCTTTAACAAAGCCATGGCCATAGGATTAACGCTGGCAATGACTAAGAGATCGTTCGTGTGGGCCCAATCCGTTAACGCATCGACGGCTTCCAGGCAGCCAAAAAAATTAGGCTGAGGAATAACAATGGCTGCTACTCCCTCTGCATTTTCTGCCCTTAACAATTCTAAATTAACTACACCTATCGTAGGGTCAAAAGGAATTATTTCGACATTAATTTTTTGTTGCTCAACAATTGAGGATAAAACTTTGTGATAAAAAAGATTGACGCTCGCTGGGACCAAAATACGTTGTGCTTTCCCTCGTTTAATGCGCACAGCCATTAAAGCCGCTTCTGCAAGAGCACTGGCTCCGTCATACAATGAGGCATTGGAAACCTCCATGGCCATTAATTCCGCCATCATTGTTTGATATTCATAAATTAATTGTAAACTGCCTTGACTCGCTTCAGCTTGGTAAGGGGTATAAGCCGTGTAAAACTCACCGCGAGTGGCGATTTCCCAAACGGCTGCTGGAATGTGATGCTCATAAGCGCCCGCGCCAATAAAACATATTTGTTTGTTAGATTCACGCTTCTCCATCAGTCGAGTGATCCCCGCTTCGTTTAATCCTGTTGGAACTTGCTGGATATTAGCTAAGGCAGAAGGAATTTCATCAAATAATTGGTCGATACTTTTCGCGCCGATAGCAGCGAGCATTTTTTCGACATCATCAGGCGTGTGGGGAATAAAAGGCATTTTTAAGATTCTGCTTCAATTAAAGTTTGATAATCATCAGCATCTAATAAATCATTTAATTCCTTTTCGTCATCAATGGTTATACGATACAACCAACCATCCCCATAGGGATCATGATTCACCATTGCTGGTTCGTTTTCCAAGGCGTTGTTAATTTCGATAACTTTGCCGCTGAGGGGAGAATAAACCTCGGCGGCTGTCTTTACCGATTCCACTACAACCACTTCATCACCAGCGTCTACGTGAATATTCATTTCGGGTAATTCAACAAATACTAAATCACCCAATTGCTCCTGAGCGTGATCGGTAATGCCAACAGTAAAAGTTTCGCCGCTTTCTTTTCTCAGCCATTCGTGGTTTTTGCTGTAATATAACTCAGCTGGAAATTCTGCCATTGCCTTCTCCTCAAAATGTTTTTTTACCACGTCGAACAAAGGGCGGTTTAATTATTTTTACAGGAATTTGTTTACCGCGACGCTCCACAGTTGCTTTTTCCACTTCTCCAACAGGTACGCGAGCCAATGCAATGGCGTGACCCAATGTAGGAGAAAAACTGCCGCTGGTAATTATTCCTTCCCCATCCTCTGTCAACCAAACTTTTTGCTGATTGCGTAATACACCTGGTTCTTCCATCACTAAACCGATAAGCCGTTCTTTGAGATTCTCGTCTAATTGTTTTTCCAAGGCGCGCCGACCTACAAAATCGTGATCCACGTCGTTCCAGTTCCAGGACACCGTCCAGCTGAGATTGGAAATTAAGGGAGAAGTCGTTTCGTCCATATCTGTCCCATATAAATTTAAACCGGCTTCTAAGCGCAAGGTATCGCGTGCTGCTAAACCACAAGGTTTCACTCCCTGATGAACGAAGAGCCCCCAAAGATCCGTCGCTCGAGAGGCGGGGACAATTATTTCAAGCCCATCTTCACCCGTGTAACCTGTTCGGGCTATTTGCAAATCTTGCGCCGGTGATGAAATAAATTGGAAAGGTTTAAGGGCTTCCAATTGCGCATACAGCACTTCATCAAAAATGAATTTAGCCGCAGCGATGGCTTGTGGGCCTTGAACGGCAAGAATACACATTTCAGGGCGTTCAGAAATTGAAACCTTATACCCAGCGCCTTTTTCTTTTATCCAAGCGATGTCTTTATCTCGCGTTGCAGCGTTCACTACCAACCGATAACCCATCGGTGCCACTCGATAAACAATAAGATCATCGATAATGCCGCCTTGTATATTAAGCATACAGGTATACAAAGCGCGTCCGACGTGACTGAGTTTTGCAACATCATTGGCTAAAAGATAACGCAAAAAAGCAGTAGCGCCTTCACCCTCAAGGTCAATAACGCCCATGTGAGACACATCAAAAATTCCCGCTCGTTGGCGCACTTGGTGATGTTCTTCAATTTGTGATCCATAATACAAAGGCATTTCCCACCCGGCGAAATGGACAAAGTGGGCTTTCGCTTTAGCGTGTTCTTCGTAAAGGGGTGATTGTCTTGTCATATAGCTAGAGATTATAAGGGAAGAGGAGCGCTCATGCCAAGAAAATACCTCGCCATTCATACATAGCAGCCCGTATTGCGCTTCGCTACATACGGGCTATAAAAAACCCCGCCTAGTTGCGGGGTTTTTTACTTTCCTGAGTGCAAGGCTTACATCATGCCGCCCATTCCTCCCATGCCACCCATGTCACCACCGCCAGGCATCAACTCCTCTTTTTTCTTAGGAACTTCTGTTACCATACATTCGGTAGTAATCATAAGGCCAGCGATAGAAGCTGCGTTTTGCAAGGCGGTGCGGGTCACTTTAGTTGGGTCAAGAATACCCATCTCAATCATGTCACCGTATTCACCCGTCGCTGCGTTATAACCATAATTAACCTCTTTATGATTCAAGACCTTGTCAGCAACAACGGCTGCTTGAACACCAGTGTTTTTCACGATTTGAGAAAGTGGGTAGGCCATCGCACGGCGAGCAATTTCCACGCCAACGTGTTGGTCTTCATTCTCAACTTCCACTGAATCAAGCGATTTAAGAACGCGGATTAAAGCAACACCACCACCCGGCACAACGCCTTCTTCGACAGCTGCGCGTGTCGCATGCAAGGCATCTTCCACGCGGGCTTTTTTCTCTTTCATTTCAACTTCAGTTGCAGCGCCCACTTTAATAACTGCGACACCACCGGCTAATTTTGCCAGACGTTCTTGTAATTTCTCTTTATCATAGTCTGACGAGCTACTTTCTATTTCTTTTCGGATTTGCTCTACGCGGTTTTTAATGTCACTGGTATCACCAGAACCATCAATAATGGTGGCGTCATCTTTAGTGACAACAACGCGTTTAGCAGAACCTAAATCATCCAAAGAAGCGGCTTCAATGGACAATCCAACTTCTTCAGAAATAACCTTACCGCCAGTCAAAACAGCAATATCTTGCAGCATTGCTTTACGACGATCGCCAAAACCAGGTGCTTTTACAGCCGCGACTTTAACAACACCGCGAATATTATTAACTACTAATGTCGCTAAAGCTTCGCCTTCGATATCTTCGGCAATCACCAATAATGGTCGACCAGACTTTGCTACGCTTTCTAACAACGGAATGAGTTCACGAATATTAGAAATCTTCTTGTCAACCAATAAGATAAACGGATTTTCAAGCTCCGCACTCATGTTTTGTTGGTTGTTGATAAAGTATGGGGACAAGTAACCGCGATCGAACTGCATACCTTCAACTACTTCAAGGGCGTTTTCAAGGCCAGAGCCATCTTCTACCGTTATTACGCCTTCTTTGCCGACTTTCTCCATCGCTTCCGCAATAATATCTCCAATCAACTTATCCGAATTCGCGGAAATGGTGCCTACCTGCGCAATCGCTTTCTGGTCTTTGCAAGGCTTGGAAATTTTCTTCAATTCAGCTACCGCTGCCGCTACGGCTTTATCAATACCCCGTTTCAAATCCATGGGGTTCATTCCAGCAATAACGGCTTTGATGCCTTCAACCAAAATCGCTTGAGCCAATACGGTCGCTGTCGTAGTACCATCGCCCGCATCGTCTGATGTACGCGAAGCTACTTCTTTGACCATTTGAGCGCCCATATTTTCAAATTTGTCTTCCAACTCAATTTCCTTAGCTACGCTCACGCCGTCTTTAGTAATAGTTGGCGCGCCAAATGATTTATCCAAAACGACATTGCGACCTTTTGGTCCCAACGTCACTTTTACCGCGTTGGCCAAAACTTCCACCCCACGACTCATTGCGTGTAATACCTCGTGGGAAAATTTTAAAACTTTTGCAGCCATTTTTTACCTCTCTTTCCTCTGTCAGTTATTTTTCAATCAGGCCCATAATGTCATCTTCTCGCATGACGACATATTCGTCTCCAGCCAGCTTGACTTCGGTGCCTGCGTATTTGCCAAACAAAATTTGGTCGCCCACTTTGACATCCAAGGAACGGACCTCACCGTTATCCAACGGTTTACCTGGACCTACTGAAATGACTTCACCCCGAGAAGGTTTCTCTGCGGCAGAGTCTGGGATGACGATGCCGCCCGCAGAAGTGCGTTCTTCTTCAAGGCGACGGACCACCACTCGATCGTGTAATGGACGTATTTTCATATTTAACCCTCTCCATTTATTTGTAAAATTACCAAGCTCAATAACATGAGCGACAATCATTAATTCATATAAGGTCAGGCGATGAAAATTCAAGGGCGATTTTTAATTTTTTCGTCATTAACATGGCCAACTGCGCCTCGACCGACTTCTGTCGCACTTTCGAATGTGTTAAGCTCAAGCCCAAAATTGGCTGCGAGGTAACGATGGTGAATTCATTAAAAACATGGTGTGAATTAACTGCTGGTAGTAAAACCTACTACTACCATAGTTTAAAAGCGGCGGAAAACGCGGGTCTTTCAAACATTCATCGCCTTCCTTACTCACTCAAAATTTTATTGGAAAACCAATTACGACATGAAGATGGAAAAACAGTCACTCAAACGCATATTGAAGCGTTCGCTCACTGGCTGAAAGATAAACATTCCAATCGTGAAATCGCTTATCGACCCGCCCGAGTCTTAATGCAAGATTTTACCGGCGTTCCCGCCGTGGTCGATTTAGCCGCGATGCGCGATGCGATGGCGCGCATGAAAGGGGATCCAACCAAAATCAACCCTCATTGCCCTATTGATCTTATCATCGACCATTCCGTACAAGTGGATGAATTCGGCAACGAAGAGGCCCTTCGAGATAACGTACACATTGAAATGGAGCGCAACCACGAACGATATAGCTTTTTGAAATGGGGACAACAAGCGTTTCGTCACTTTCAACTAGTGCCGCCAGGCACTGGTATTTGCCATCAAGTGAATTTGGAATACCTCGGCCGCGGCGTGTGGTCTAGCCAACAAAACAGTGAGTGGTTTGCTTATCCCGACACGCTGGTCGGAACCGATAGTCACACGACCATGATCAACGGACTGGGTGTTTTGGGATGGGGCGTCGGGGGCATCGAAGCCGAAGCTGCTATGCTAGGACAGCCTATCTCCATGCTGATCCCTGAAGTCATTGGTTTTTATCTTTCTGGTCAATTACGCGAAGGCATTACAGGCACTGACCTCGTTTTAACTGTGACTCAAATACTGCGTCAAAAGGGAGTAGTGGGAAAATTCGTTGAATTCTACGGCCCCGGTTTAGCGGAGCTTTCTCTGGCTGACCGAGCGACTATCGGCAACATGGCCCCTGAATATGGCGCCACTTGCGGACTTTTCCCTATCGATGCCGAAACGATTAAATATTTAGAATTAACCGGCCGAGACGCTGAAGCGATCGAACTCGTCAAGGCTTATTCAAAAGCGCAAGGCACTTGGCACGACGAAAATACCCCCGAACCTATTTTCTCAGACACGCTATCCCTTGACCTTTCAACCGTCGAACCAAGTCTCGCTGGCCCAAAACGCCCCCAAGACCGTGTTCCCTTAGCGAAGTTAAAGAAAACCGTCGAGGGTGTTATTGCGACAGCTGGGCGTGATCAAGAACTCGATCACTCTTTTCAAAGTACTGGAGATTTTGATCTTCATCATGGTGATGTCGTGATCGCCGCCATCACCAGTTGTACGAATACCTCCAATCCCAGCGTAATGCTCGCCGCAGGTTTGCTTGCAAAAAACGCGGTGGCAAAAGGGCTTCAAAGAAAACCCTGGGTTAAATCATCGCTAGCGCCAGGATCCAAAGTGGTTACAGATTATTTGCATAAAACAGGATTAATTAATTATCTTGAAAAGCTTGGCTTTTATCTCGTCGGCTATGGCTGCACAACTTGTATTGGCAATTCGGGACCCTTGCTCAAGACGGTGGCTAAAACGGTGACGGAAAATGATCTTATTGTGTCATCCGTTTTATCCGGCAATCGTAATTTTGAAGGTCGTATTCATCCGTTAGTTAAAACGAATTGGTTAGCATCACCACCGCTGGTGGTTGCTTTTGCCCTTGCTGGCACAACGCGCATTGATCTTACTAAAGATCCGCTGGGTCATAACGATCGTGGAGAACCTATTTTTTTAAACGATATCTGGCCATCGAACGGAGAGATTGCAAAAACGGTGATGCAAGTTCGCAATGATATGTTCCACAAAGAATACGCCGACATACTCGAGGGAGACGAAGAATGGCAGCGTATTCATGTGTCTACCGGAGATACTTTCAGTTGGCAAGCGAATTCCACTTATGTGAAAAATCCCCCTTTCTTTGAAAACATGAGTGCGAAACCCAAGCCTTTAAGAAATATTATTGACGCACGTATTTTAGCTATTTTAGGGGACAGTGTAACGACTGATCATATTTCTCCCGCGGGCGCCATTAAAGCGGATAGTCCGGCCGGTAAATATTTAATTGAGCATGGTATCGACATTAAAGATTTTAATTCATATGGCTCTCGCCGCGGTAATCACGAAGTATTGATGCGCGGGACGTTTGCCAACATTCGTATTCGTAATGAGACGTTATCGAAGGTGGAAGGCGGATTTACAAAACATTTTCCGGATGGGGAACAGCTTTCCATTTACGACGCTGCGATGAAGTATCGCAGTGAGAATATTCCGTTGGTGGTGATCGCGGGTAAAGAATATGGTACCGGTTCTTCGCGCGATTGGGCCGCCAAAGGTCCGCGTCTATTGGGCGTTAAAGCGGTGGTGGCGGAAAGTTTTGAGCGTATCCATCGTTCTAATTTAGTCGGTATGGGTGTGTTGCCGTTGGAATTCAAAAATGGCAATAATCGTCATTCTTTAAAATTAGAAGGAAACGAAGTGATTGATATCACCGGATTGGAAAATGATTTAAAGCCTGGAGGCGATGTTATTATGACAGTTAAGCGAAAAAATGGAACTATTGAGAAAATTCCATTGCATTGTTGTATCAATACACAAAATGAATTGGTTTATTACCAGCATGGTGGGATTTTACAGTTTGTTTTACGCCAAATGTTGAGATCTTGTTAACGAAGCCACCTCTCCCATTTTTTAGCTATAATTTTTAAATTATAAAAATAAAAATTTAGGGACGAGAGGGGGAATTGAGGCTTCTGCCCCTTACCACCCCCATCATTCAGGTGTATTGGTGAATGACGTTTTTCTTTTTGATCTCGGAGAAGAAGCTTTTTAACTCATCAGCCAAAATACATATTGATTACCCATTCACATCCCGACCATGCCTTCTTCGTACGCGAGCCTAAAAAGGATTATACTATTGACACGCCCATCTTCGCCCCAAAAAATTTCAAAGGAAAAATTTATGAGTTAAGGCGCTCACCCAACCAAAATCATTTGATTCCTATGAAATCATGCCCATTCCCACTCATCATAGCCAAAAAGTCAATTCACAAGCTTATCTAAATAAAAAAGGGAAAGAGAAATCTTATATACCGGTGATATGATCTGGATTAAATTAAAGAATACCATCACTTATTAGAAAATTTATATCTGGTGATTACCGAAGAAAGTTTTATTCAAAAAGGGAGACGAATACGACGACATGAAGAATCTAAAAAGATCTAGGCCCATACCGGCATTCCTAATTTTTAAATTTTTTAAAACTCACACAAGTCATTTAATTTTTGTGCATTTTGGCAGTTGGTTTTATCAGAATATACCTAACACCAGAAAAAACTAATCACCCTTGGAAAGAAACAGGGTATTAATGTCCATGTTGGACATGATGCTATTATGATGATGGATACTAAAAATTTAGAATAAAATTTATTTAAATAACCACCATGTTTCCACTGCTCACTCAGCAACGACCTTTTTTACGCGCCAGAGTCGAGGGCTCAGTCATTGAATGACACGTGAAAGAGCCCGCCAGTTGTTCACTTTGTTGTCGAAGTGTGTTTAGATAAGTCGATGATTCGTCCATTAATAACTCTTTTGGTTTTGCTTTTTCTTCCAATTTATGCGCCATCGGAGGAGCCTGTGCCGATTGATGAGGCATTCCAATTTAGTGCGATGGCTAAGGATTATCAGACAGTAATTGGCCTATGGAACATCAAGCCAGGCTTTTACCTGTACCGAAATCACATTCACTTTTCATCGCTTAGATCGGCCGATTATCTCGGGGAGCCCCTCTGGCCTCGCATTGAGACTATCAAAGACTATCCTGGCATTTGAAAATTGCTGGTATATCAAGGCCAATTAAGGATTTCGGTCCCAGTGATTAAAGCAATGGATCAAATACTTTATTTGAAGGTCGATTATCAAGGCTGCTCCGAAAAAGGGTTTTGTTATCCCCCGACCACAAAAACAGTGGCTATTGATTTAGCTGGAAATTATATACACCCTGTAGTGCCTTTAGCGATCGATATTGCGCCCGGCAAAACGCCTAGACCCAAAGCAGCACCGCCCATTACCCAACAAGATCGAGTTACCCAGCTTATGACACATAAGAATTTATTTTTTGTTTTATTGAGTTTTTTTGGTTTTGGTTTTCTGCTTTCTTTTACACCATGCGTGCTGCCAATGATTTCGGTGTTATCCGGCATCATCGTGGGTCAGCAAAAATACCATAAACGCGCTTTTGGTTTATCCTTGATATATGTACTGGGAATGGCAATCACCTACGCAATAGCTGGCGTTATTTTCGGTTTTATCGGGAGCATGGTGCAAGCTACCTTCCAAAATCCCTGGGTTATTGGATTGTTTAGCTTATTATTCATTGTCATGGCCTTGTCACTTTTTGGCTTATACGACCTTCAACTTCCGCAGCGATGGCAGACACGGCTCGCGCGAGCCAGCGATCGACAAAAACACGGAACTTATCTAGGAACCGCGTTAATGGGTACTTTATCCACGCTTATTTTATCGCCTTGCATCACGCCGGCCCTCGTTGGAGTCCTCGGTTATATAAGCCATACCGGCAACGCATCCTTAGGGGGCATTGCTTTGTTTACGATGGGGCTCGGGATGGGCGCGCCGTTGTTACTTCTCGGCGCTTTTAGCCGAAAATGGTTTTACCCAAGGCCGGTCCATGGATGACGCTCATCAGACACATCCTGGGTGTCTTGATGCTAGCTGTCGCCGTTTGGCTTTTAGCTCGCATCTTACCGGGAACGGTAATGATGTTTCTCTGGGAAGCCCTCGCTGTTGTCTCAGCCATTATTCTTGGCGCGCTCTCCACTACGCAAACGAAAATGCAAAAAATCGGAAAAACCTTCGGATTATTTCTTCTAGCCTACGGTATTGTGCTGGCAACCGGCGGCCTTTCAGGAAACACTAACCCGCTACGTCCTGTTTCCCTTGCATTTTTACCAGAGAAAGGAAAAGGGCCTTCTTTCACCGCCGTTTACACACTCCCTGACGTTGAGCATCAATTAAAAATTGCCACGACAAAAGGCCAATCGATGATGATTGATTTCTATGCTGATTGGTGTATTTCTTGCAAACAAATGGAGCAATTTACTTTCGCTAACCAAAATGTGCAAAAAGCGATAGCTAGCTTTCGTCTACTCCGGGCCGACGTTACTCGCAATGATCATGGAAGTACGCTGCTAGAAAAACATTTTGGCGTGGTCGCTCCCCCCACAGTTCTTTTCCTGGATCCTCACGGCAAAGAAATCCCCAACTCCCGCATCGTCGGCGAAATGTCGGCTTCTCAATTCTTAAAGCATCTGAAAAATTTGCGCAGTTAACGAACTTACTATTTCAGGCTGGAAGGTACACACTACCCTCTGCCAATTTTCCTTTCTTTTCTTCTTATCTATTTGGTTGTGCTTGAAGTGGTAAGCTTATTTGCTAATGACAATTGTGGAGACTGCTTTAGGTACTCGAGGTAGACTTTTGCGCTTATATCCTGTTCCTTTTTGTAAATGATTTTCCAACGCTTGTTTTATACCTTTTTCATATTCAGCCACTTTAATAAGCACTTCTTTTATGTCGTCCAGTTCTGGACAAGCATATTGCAATAATAACGCTTGTAATACACCGGAAATTTTTTGCTGATCCTGATCCCCCAATTTATTATAGTTATCCAATAATGGTTGGACTATATCAAAAGAGATGGCTTTGGTAGCCCTGAATCGGAAGCTTTATTTCCGCTATATTTAAGCTAGTAGTCTCAGACTCTCTTATTGCCCTCGTTTTATTAGCTTGCAGTTGAAAAACCATTCAATGTTAGCGTCATAAAATAGATCCCAGCCGATAAAGGATCTAATATCTTAACCAACTCAACTCCGATTGAACTGCTGATGAATAGCTACTATTGTTCCAAAGCAGCTCTCACCTTCTCCAGCCATTAAAGTTTCAAATTCGACTGGAGAATAAAAGTATTTTAAAAAATGGAGAATCCGCAGGAATCTTGCTTCTCGCTCGTAACAAAAAATTTAGAAACAATCCTCAAAAATTCGCAAAACGAATCAAACTCAACACGCCAATTTCTATCTCTAATAATGAACTACTACTTTCCTACTCCTACGAAAATCAAAGTAATCTTCGGCTAATTTTAAAGAAGGGAAGTCATGTGGGTGCTTGGGCAAAAAATAAATTTCTGGACAAGTTGATCAAACTGGGTGCGATATTCCATGGGATATTTTTTCACAGATAGCCGCCCAAATTTCCATCTGTAAATAATCCTGAGGACGTCCATCCGTATTCTGGCAGAGTATTTTAAAAACCTCCCAAACAAGATTTTCTCCGGCTGAAGTTTCAGCTACAATGATTTAGTCTCCTCTCCCGAGGAAAGAATCTATTGAGTAACGTTCGTAAATCATTTGATTAATGTTATGCAAGCTTTTGTATTTCTACATTCTATAGCCGCTTTTTTAGCCAATCGTTAATTTCTTTAGGCAGCGTTGGCCTAGTATTGACTCTTCATCCTTTGCAACGGACAGATCTTTCAATTTTGACTTCAAAAAATCAACTCGATCATGTCGAATTGGCGATTCACATCGCTACCGTTTTCCAAAAATAATAGCCTGTTCAAGCTCTTCATTTCTGTATCAGTATCTGCTTAGGCGGGGTGGAATGAGCAGCAATGATTTTAAGGGCGCGTCCCGATTAATAAATTTCTCGTTTTTTCTCCTTGAAAAGGACGCTTCTGATCGAGCTGCAATAAATATTTTAATGTAGGATCATCGATATAGGAGTGTAATGATATCTTTAAAAAAAGCGTTTGCCCATGGATGTCAGCAAGCACTTCAAGGTCTTTGACGGTGCTCAATAACCATTTTTTATAGTTTCCCATCGAGAATTCTGGGCCTCCAAATAGGCTAAATTAAGTTGGTAGATTTATTTTTGGCAGGCAGTCGCCCATTTTTATTTAATAATTTTAAGGAGGCACACCGTTCACTAAGCTTTCCAGTGGATACCAAAAATTGTAACGCTGAACACTCCCTCCAAAAAAGTCCTAAATTAAAGGGCTGCTTAAGAATTTCCACAATCGATTCCAGATATTTTTTTACAATCTCTTGTCTTTGACAATTAATCGTCTATAACTTTAAAAATTTTATCTACAATATCGGTTTCGATTGACCTCCCTGTTTATCTTGAATGGAATAAGTTGTTTACTGCAGTATAACGGGCTCATGACCAGCTCGCGGAATAAATTACAAATTTTTCATAGTTATCGAGAATACGCTTCCTACAATCCATCAAATGATCCATCACAAACTTTTTTAAACTGGTCATCCGAATCCATTAGATGCCTGTATACTCCGAAATGCTTATACGCTAAGAATTTATTGATGGGTTTTTGAAAGAAGTTTCCAGAAAAGAGGAATTCTTTATTTTTTCTATATTTTCCAAATCCCCGTTTCGACAAGCTCTCTCACAGGCTTCGAAGGGGATGGGGTCTGCCAAGTCATCACATGAAACTATTTGCTTTAATATATCGGACTTAAATTATACCACTCTGAGAATTAAAACTATACGATTGAGGCATAAAAAAGACCCCCGGGAGGCAAATATCTTTGCCTATCGTAGGCCTTCTTTTGGGATCTTTATACTTTTTTTGGACGGTGTATTAAGATTCTAGGCTGCTCCCAGGTTTTTATCTGTAAGTTAACTTATGAACATTACGTGAGTGTTTTCCAAACAGGTGCTTATAAAATTCTCGATGATTTGCCTTGATCTGCGTCGAATAAGACGATAACTTCGCAAATATAGACAATTTCAATAACCTCCAGCACAATAAGCCACGACCATTTATTACCCACAAGTGGTAAAGACTAAAACTAGACCCCGTCGTTCCCGTGCGTGGGCCGTCTACTGACAGACAAAGAATCGAGGGCTTTCACAGCCGAAGTCACGGGAGTCCCGGCTAAAAGGCTAA